>DASYLW010000351.1:0-19483 GCA_036009385.1 Caballeronia sp. | reverse complement strand
AAGCACGGTACGAAGCCGTCCGATTTCAACGCGCAAGCGTGCGCGATGCGATTCATCGGCGTGCTTCGCCCGAAATGCCCGCGCGACCAGCGTGTCGCGGGGCACGTCTTCGGGCCATGCTTCGCCCAGCGCGCGTGCAAGCGCGAACAAAACCGGGCGCCTGGCGAGCGAGACCACCGCGCCGGCGTTGCGCACGAGCTCGCGGCACGCGTCCACGACGAGCGCCTTCGACGCCAGTAACGCTTCGACGTCATCGAGCAGCAGGAGCCGTTCCTCACCACTCGCAATCAAGCGCGTGGCGGGCGTATTCAGTATGAGGGATGCGCTTTCGACCTCCGCGGTGAGCGCAGGAATACCCGCTTGGTGCGCGGCGCGCTCGGCCCGGGCAAGTGCGGCGCGCGCCGTCTTCGCCTGGAGGCGCCGCATTGCGATGCCGGCCACGACCAGCTCGTGAGCGACCCTCAACGCGGGCGGGAAGGGCGTGGGGCCGAGCCCGGCGAGCGCCTGTTCCGCCTCGTCGAGACGACCGGTCAGGAGATGACGCCGGACCTCGAGATACCGCGCATGCGCGGCGTTCGCCCGGTCCCCATGGGCTTCGAGTGTCGCCCGCGCTGCGTCGAGCGTCTTTGCGGGCCAGCCCAGATCTCTTGAGGCGAACGCGATCTCGACCTCGGCGACGACACACCTCGCGCGCGCCACGGCTTCTTTCGGACCGAACGCGCGCGCCGCGCTTCGCATGAGCGCTTTCGCTCGAACGAGATCGCCGAGTTGCGCCATCGCGATTCCTCGAAGGGCGAGCGCGGGTGCGTCGTCGCGCAAGGCGATCCGGTTCAGTGCGCCGAGGGGGTCACCCGCGGCGAGCGAGCGTGCCGCGATCGCAATTAGCGGGTCCATGGTCTATCCGAATCACGCCACACTTGTCACTCCCATCGTTCGATGCCCGGTACTAATCTATCACCAACCCGCCTGTCGGATCGGGCGTTGAATGAAGGACGAAGAACACTTGACGGAGGTGAGGACGATGACAAAACACGTAACCGGGACGCGTGCAGAATGGCTGGCAGCGCGGCTCGAATTGCTCGAGGCGGAGAAGGAACTCACCCGGCGCGGGGACGAGCTGGCGCGGCAACGTCAGGCGCTGCCGTGGGTCCGCGTCGACAAGGACTACCGGTTCGAGACCAAAGAAGGCGGCGCCTCGCTGGCAGACCTGTTCCAGGGGCGTTCCCAGCTCCTCGTCTATCACTTCATGTTCGGACCGGACTACACGGCGGGATGCCCGTCCTGCTCGTCGATAGCGGACGGGTTCAACGGCGTCGTGGTGCATCTTGCGAACCATGACGTGACGCTTTCGGCGGTGTCGCGGGCGCCGCTCGCCAAATTGCAGGCGTACCAGCATCGGATGCAGTGGACCTTTCCCTGGGCGTCCTCGTTCGGCAGCGACTTCAACTTCGACTTCAACATCTCGCTCACGGAGCAGCAACAGCGCGAGGGGACGGTCGAATACAACTATGTGCGCGAGGCGCCCGTTGTCGACATACCGTCGCGTACAACGCCCGACGGGGCCACAACGTTCGCGATCATGTCCGGAACCGACACCGCCACATACGCACGCGAAAGACCGGGCGTCAGTGCGTTCGCGCTTGAGGACGGCGCGGTCTATCACACGTATTCCTCCTATTCGCGTGGCGTGGACGGCCTCTGGGGCATGTACCAGTGGCTCGACCGCACGCCCAAGGGGCGCAACGAGACAGGTGTCTGGTGGAAGCGTCACGACGAGTACGGCACGCGCTGAGCCGAGGCGTTGGTGTCGTTGGTGTCGTCGAGGTCGTCGAGGTCGTCCGTAATGT
This sequence comes from Caballeronia sp., assembly GCA_036009385.1. GTDB lineage: Bacteria > Pseudomonadota > Gammaproteobacteria > Burkholderiales > Burkholderiaceae > Caballeronia. Next base: position 17,636 of record DASYLW010000351.1, on the reverse strand, counting down.
TCGCGCAAACGGGGGCGGAAGATGCTGCAAAGTATGGTGTCCGAACGAGCTTCCCGGCGATTCTTGTTCTGCATCTCCGCGTCGCTCTTCGCCGCCAGCGCGGCGGTGACGATCGCCTGGTGTGCGTCCATGTCGGCGATGGGCGAGATGCCAATGCCCGGCGGTTGGACGATGTCGATGGCGTGGCTGCGGATGTGCGGACAGACGTGGCCCAATGCCGCCGGGTCGTTTATCGGCATGTGGGTCGCGATGATGGTGGCAATGATGTTGCCATCCCTCACGCCCATGCTGTGGCGCTACCGTCAGGTGGTCGGCAGGACAGGCGACCCGAGCTCGGGTTGGCTGACCGCATTGGCGGGCGCCGGGTACTTCTTCGTGTGGGCCGTGTCTGGAGTGGTCGCCTTTGTGCTGGGCAGCGCACTGGCGGCGCTCGAGATGCAGTGGCCGGCGCTGGCGCGCAGCGTTCCGGTTGCGACTGGCGTGGTCGTGCTGATCGCCGGCGCGCTCCAGTTGACATCGTGGAAGGCGCGTCACCTTGCCTGCTGCCGGGACGTGTCCGTGTGTGACCGGGCGATGCGGGTCGACGCTGCTACGGCCTGGGGACATGGCCTGCGCCTCGGCCTTCACTGCAGCACCTGCTGCGCGGGCCTGACGGCAATCCTTCTCGTCATGGGCGTCATGGATCTGCGCGTGATGGCTGCCGTGACGGCAGCCATCACAGCCGAGCGTCTTGCACCAGCAGGTGAGCGCGTAGCGAGAGCGACTGGAGCCGCGGTCGTTGTGCTCGGGTTGATCCTGATCGTGCGCGCGATGGGGCTTGGATGAAGCATCGAGTACTTTGCGACATCGTGGGGGCATGTACGTTCTCGCGCGATGGCTCATGCCCGCAGCGTGCGCTCACACCCCTTCGACAAGCTCAGCAAAACTTATCATTTTCGCGCTACAAGCCTGCGTAAAATCCGCGTCATAACTCGAAAAGAAAACCGTCCGGTCTTTACCCAACATCTTGAACAAATCAATCAAAACGGCGCGCGCGGGGGCATCGAGGCCAGCGCCTGGTTCATCTGCGATAACAACCTTTACATCGCCCAGCGCCGCTGCCGTCAAGAAGATTTTCTTGCGGGTACCAAACGACATTTGCTCGAAACGCTTCCCAAGATGTGGCGTCAAGCCAAATCGGTCTGCCAGGTCGAGCGTCTGACTCTCTACGGCTGTTTTCCTGTTCGATGCCGCCTGCTGCAGATACTCGCGGCCAGTCTGCTGCGAGTAGGGCATACAGTCGTCGGGCACGTAGGCGAGCAGGGACTTTGCTTCGAGCGTGGCGCGACGTAACGCGTGCCCATCTATCCACACTTCACCTTGGTCTGGCTCGATCTCACCGGCAAGGATGCCGAGCAAGGTGGATTTGCCGCTGCCCGTTTCATCGTTCAGCGCCACGCATCCAGTGCCAGCGCTATAACGCAGCCCCTGAAAGATAACGCGCTCGTCGTAGCGTTTGCAGAGATTCTCGAATCGAAGCATGGGTTGCGGACTTTGTCAGAACAAGCGTGGCCAAGGGATCGGGTCGGATGGCGATTGGCATCGTGCCGGGCTGCAAGGGTTGTGCGGCAATAAAACAACGGCAAGTGTAGCAGCGTCTGACGGCATAAAACGCCAGACAAAGGGCACCAAACGCCACAGTTGGCAAGCCTGCAAAAATCCAACTTTGTCGGATATCGGCTAGGGATTGGCGCATCGAATCCTGCGTCTGGGCGCGTAGCTTATTGATGGCGAAGCCGCGGTTCATGCGCGGCCCTTTTATGCTGCATCCATGCGTGTCAGTCACTCCTTGCCGGGTGAAGATCGATGTTACCCGCGTGCTGGATGCGCGTTTCCAGCTACAGGACAGACGTTATGATGACCAACCCCAAGAGGACACTACTCGCGGGCCTCCTTCTCGGTGCGGTGGTGATCGGTGCATCTGTCATGCGCTCAGGTGAGGAGACACTGCCGGGCGCGCAATCAGGCCCGGAGCGCGATGGCGCTTCCATCTCAGGCGAACTGAACAATGGCCCGGCGGAAACCCGGAGATCAAACCCTGCTTCCACAAGCAATCATTCCGACGATATTTCCCATATTCTTCAGGCGATTCGGGACAGCCTGAAACGCAATGATCTTGCTTCCGCCAAGGTTCTGTTGGGCGCGGTGCAAACACTTCACAAGGACGATAGCCGCGCGTTGACGCTCCAGAAAGAATTGCAGGCGCGTGAGGAAAAAGCTGATGCTGTACCTCCAGTTGCTGCGCCTGAGAACCCGCCGAGTACAGCCAAGTCGACACGGTCTATATCTCGTTTGCCTGCGAGAGCCGAACGTTCGCGTGAGAGCGCATCCACTCTTCGCGAACATACGTTCAGCACGTCTCGTCACTCGCGGATCATGGACGCGCCAAAGATCAAAGCCCGATCGAACAGCGACGTCAGTGGTGCAGATGCTGAAGCAACAAGCCCGGCCTTGGGAGCCGGACAGAAGGATCCGGGTTCACCGGAGGTAGCGCCGACCGTAACGCCTGCCATAGCCAGCACACCGGCTCGACCCGCGTTGGTTCGCCCAACGCCGCCCGTCGAGGAAGCGCTGCCGCCGGCCCGGCCTGTAGCGCCACAGCCGCTTCCAGTGCAAGCCAGTCAAGCTCCAAAAACACGTGCACAGGTGCGCGCGGAACTGGATCGCGCTCGTGCGGACGGGTCGCTTCCGCGCTTTGGCAATCCCGATCCTGCCGGACCGGGTGGCGTGCCGAGCAGTACCAAGAGGGGGTTTGGCAGCGAATAACCGAGCCATTCGGCGATCGATTCACACTGCATTTATCCTGTATTGACGAGTCCTGGCGATCTCTTTACGCGTCATTGACGGGTCCTCGCCTAGTCTTGAAGACAAAGACCTGTAAGTCCGTCAGGAGACAAGTCATGGACCTGCTTTTCATCGGCGCGATCATCGCCTTCTGCGCGGTTTTGTCCGCGATGGCGATTGGCTGCGACAAGCTGCGCCGAACGTCGCATCATCGTGAATAGCGTGGATCGTGGCATTTGCGGATCGGCATTCCAGCGATGACTGGCGCCATCGAGCGGCTTGCCCGATGGCGTCGTCTACCCAGAGAACATCTGCGACGCGGCTTTTAGCGGCGGCTGTCAGCAACAGCCACCGCGACCCGACGTATCGAGCCTCATTCCGTGCAGACCGCGATACGGTGGCACCTCCGGCGATCTCCATCCATCGAGCATCTGAGGCGCAAGCCGATAGACCTCCACGCCCAGCGGCCGGCAAACCTCGAGCGGATCGCGCGCGTCGGGACCCCACATCGGCAAGGACAAATCTCCGCCCGGACACGTTGACAGCGCGCACAGCACATCGATCTCCGCGAAGAACTCCACGTAATCGCCTTTCTTCGCCGGACAGGCCTTCATGAAATATTGATCGTTCGGGTTGAGGCCGGTGCACTGGAACACATTTAGTACGTCATGCACATCGAATTCCGTGAGACCGTGCGGTGCGATGGCGCGGGTCAGGTTCGAATGGCAATGGAAGTCGAAATCCTCGCCGGTCAGCATCCGGTTTACATACGGGTCGCAGCGCGTGCCCAACAGGTCGTGAACGCGCCCGCCATGTTCGTCGATTCCGTAGTCGGCCAGGGTGTCGTCGGTGATCGTCACGAGCGGGCGGAGATAGGGCAGGGTCGACCACAGCCGGTCGAATGTGCTTACATGCGCCTGCTGCAACTGGCGCGTGCGTGATGCCCAGAAGCGCTCGCGCGGATTGTGCAAGTTCCATATGTTGAGGTCCGCTACCTGCGGGCCCTCAATGGTCACAATCCGGAACACATGTCCGGCCGGGACCTTCCACGCATAGCCGGAGCGGATCGGCACGACCGCCGAATCCACCAGCGTGCGCGTTTCATGCGCGGAGGCAACGCGCGTATAAAAGTCCCGGTCCACTTCGAGCGCAGAACCCTGGGTTACCTGATAAGCGGCAGGATAGCTCAACATGTTTTTATATCTCCTGATTGAATCGATGCGAGGCGCCAGGCCTCGTTCGAGAAAAGGACGCTTGAAAGGCGCGGTTCAGAGAAGGTCGATCAGCGCGTCTTCCGAGCGGTCCAGGTAGTCGGAAAGTTTCTTGCCCGCCCGCCTGTGTTCTCCGGCCACGATCAGGTCGTAGAGTTCGCGGTCACGCTCGATCCACGGCAGCTGGAAACGCCGTTCGTCGGGTGCGGCGGAGAACAGCAAGCGTAGTTGCGCGAGAATCGTGCGGAAGTACTGATCGAGCAGCGCGCTGCCGATCATCTCCACAATGTGCTGATGAAAGCGGAGACTATGGGTGCCCACGCTTCGCCAGTCTTCTTGCGACGCGGCAAGCGCGGCGGCATCGCAGTCAGCGGCCATGGCGTTCAGCACTGCCGGGTCGGGCGGGTCGGTCTTTGCAGGCAGCGCAATCGCCTGCAGTTCCAGGATTCGGCGGACCCGGAAAATGTCGTGCACGTCGGTGCGTGTGAGTGTGCGTACCACGACGCCGCGATGCCGGTAGTGCACGCCCAATCCCTCACGGCAAATCTGGCGCAGCGCTTCGCGAAGCGTATTGCGCGAGACGTCGTATGCTTTCGTGAGATCGGCTTCGGTGAGCGGAGTGCCGGGAGGCAGGTCGCCGCAGATGATCTTGTCGCGAATTTGCGTGACGATGCGCTCGGTCACGGACTCTTCTTCGATGTGCTCGGTCACGGTCTTGTTCTTGGTCACGGCAGGCTTGGAAACGGAATAAGTTTCGGAAACAGTCGCGAATCGGTCACGGAACCGGATCGGGCCATGCGATCTGGAGGTCTTTAAGAAAGTGCGCGACGCGGGAATCCTTCGAACGCGGTCATGACGCGAGGCGCGGCGTCCGCCACGATCGAGCGATTCTCCAGGAAGATTATCCGATCCGAGATGCGGAATGCGAAATTGATCTCATGCGTGACGATCACCATGGTCATCCCTCACGCGCGAGCTGCTCGATGCCTTTCAGGACTTCACGCACGCCGTAAGTTTTCGTAAGCCGACCGCTTAAGAGTGCGACGCCGACCGGTCTTTTCTACCTGCGCCGCAGGGGTGGTGCCGAGCTTGGCCGGCTCTGCCGGACTGAACGGAGCGTGATGGTTGCAACGAATCGTGGGTGGGCGCTTTTTAACGAGGACGTGCCGGATACCGACCACCGGACGACGGGTTGTCGTGCGTGGAAGGGATCAGCTAGAAATATTAAAGCGATGGCGGAAGCGGACCGTTTTTCCCGCCGGAAGCGGACCATCGATCGCGCGGATTCGGTCTGGTACTGCTTTGGAAGAGATGACACCGGTGTGGCGGGTGCGGTCACGAAGGGCAGGAGATGCATACCCTGTCGGAGCCGTACGCGGCGCTGGAGCTAGCCGAGCGGCGAGCGCGTTCAATCCCACCCGACCAGGGTCATTTAGACAATGCGGAGAAACGCAGGCACGCAACAAACTTGTTTACACCGTTGCGGCAACGGTTCCACTCTCGTGTGTAAGCGCCGGCATGTTCGTGCCGTGTCGACCGGTAGTTGTAGCCCAAGAGCACGCGCGAGGCAGCGGAACCGCGGCAAACCTCCTCGCGCTCTCACCGACTCTTAATCCGCAACCTTCTCAGAATCCGGAATAGCTGCCTGTCCACCAACCGGTGGATTCTCGGGAAGCGCCGTGTTCTCAGAAACCGCAGCATTTTCAGGAGCCGCCGCCTTCTCAGGAGCCACCGCGCCCTCAACAACCGCTGCCTTTTCAGGACTCGCTGCCTTCGACGCGACTCTGGCAAGACGACCTTCTTCGAGCTTCGTCGCGCGAACGCCGTCTTCGGGCGATACCCGTCCGGCTTCCTCGCCCGAGAGGTCAACCCGAATTGCGCCTTCAACCATTGCTGTCCAGTAACGGCTGCCGCGGCACCAGATCTTGATTGCTGCGCGCAACTCGGTCTCGCTCAGCGCCATCTGCGCAGCGTGCGCGAGAAGATCTTCGAAGATTCCGATCTTCAGCGGCACCTTGGGTGACGGGTTTTTCGGGAACGCTTCAGGAAACCGTTTTTGGAGCTTACCGATGGTCAGGACCACAGGATCCACGGGTTTCGACCTGACCGCGACGGGAGCAGCAGGCCGCGCCGCGGGCCGAGCCGGGCGCGACGGCTTGGCGACAGGCTTCGACGAGACCGGTGCGGACGCGGGCTTGGAGGCGGGCTTGGACGCATCCTTCGAGGCAGGCTTATGCGCAGGCTTTGCCGCGGGTTTGGATTGCGCGCGTTTTGCCTGTTTTTCTTTCTCGAGTTGTTGTTTCAATACAGCGAGCTGTTCAAAGCCCATAGCACATGACCAGGCAAGTAAAACGTCAATTCTAGCAGCCCGCCGCGCCCGGCGTTCTACAGGCCCGGGCAGACCGGAAAATCTCCAGTCGATTGCGGCATCCGACGGCGCCGGCAACGGCGCTAGGGCAGTTGCCAGAGACCGGCAAATAAGAGGTTAGGCGGAGGTAACATCCACCTTCCAAAGATGCCCTCAAAACCCTCTGGCAGAGTCCTGAAAGGACCTTATGAGAGCGAGCGTCGCAACCTCCGCAACGGCCGCACCGCTCAGAGCGATATCCCGGTTCCAAGCCGTACAAGAAACTGGCCCAGCCACTGTGGATGAGCGGGCCACGCCGGGGCCGTGATGAAGTTGCCGTCGGTGACCGCGCTGTCTACGTCAATGTCCGCATAGTCGCCGCCGGCCAACCGGACTTCCGGCGCGCATGCGGGGTAGGCGGAAATTCGCTTGCCGCGAATCACATCGGCGGCAGCCAGCAACTGTGCACCGTGACAGACCGCTGCGATCGGTTTTCCGGCGGCAGCGAATTGCCGTACGATCTCGATCACCCGTGTGTTCAGCCGCAAGTATTCCGGTGCACGGCCGCCGGCGATCATCAGGGCGTCGTACCGGGTGACATCGACGTCATCGAAATTCGCATTCAGCGCAAACAGATGACCCGGCTTTTCGGTGTATGTCTGGTCGCCCTCGAAGTCGTGAATCGCAGTCTTGATCTTGTCTCCGCTTTTCTTTCCGGGGCACACGGCGTGCACCGTGTGGCCGACCATTTGCAGCGCCTGGAAAGGCACCATCGTTTCATAATCTTCCGCAAAATCGCCGGTCAAAAATAAGATCTTCTTGGCTGCCATCTTGTTCTCCTGTCAAAGACAATCACGCGCGAACGCGGCCCGGTCAAACCGGAACCACTCGATTTATCTTAGCTTGTCTTCATGGCGGAACGGGAATACTTTGCCGCTTGCCGGATAAATCAGGTTGAGTATCGAGCCGGGGTGAGGTTTTCCCCAACGCATTTTTCGCCTAAGGCCAGTCGTTTTTGCTAACGTGCTGAACCTTCACGGACCGCGCGGCAATGACGCGTCCGTGTTCCGTCAATATGATTCTCGCAGTTCTCCCTGACATCCAACCTGCATGACCGATCCACTGATTCCCGCCACGCTTGCCTTTCGCCCCAACGGGTCGCCGTATTCGCCTGAATACGGCGATATCTATCACAGCATAGTGGGCAGTCTTGCCCAGTCGCACTATGTTTTCTTGCAGGGTAACGGCTTGCCTGGACGATGGCAGGGGCGTCAAATGTTCACCGTGCTCGAAACCGGTTTTGGCATGGGAATCAATTTTTTGACGACATGGGCCGCGTGGCGAGCTGATCCCGCGCGCAGCGAACGGCTGCAATTTGTGTCAATCGAAAAGCACCCGTTTTCGACGGACGATCTGCGTCGCGCCTACGCGGTGACCGTGGACGATCCATCGGTCCTCGCACTGGCCGACATGCTCGCCGCCGGGTGGCCGGCGCTGCAACCTGGCACGCATCAGCTCTATTTCGACGATGGAGGCGTCATGCTGACACTTATATTCGGCGACGCGGTGGATATCTTGCCCGCACTGCGCCTGCGCGCAGACGCGTTATATCTCGATGGTTTTGCGCCTGCGAAAAATCCTGAACTGTGGACGCCCGCGATGTTCGATTCACTCGCCGCCCTCGCAGCCGACGATGCAACGTTTTCCACCTACACCAGCGCCGGCGATGTGAAACGCGCGCTGTTGCAAGCGGGTTTTGAATATCGGAAAGTGGCCGGCTTTGGCTGGAAACGCGCGATGCTCTCAGGCCGCGTTGCGCCACGTTAAGACGCTGGCTGAAGGCGGGTTGGAAGGCCGACAACGCGTGCGCATTGCGGCCCGCGATAATCGTTGCGCCAAGATTTCGTCCGGCTTCCGGATCGCCGCAGCCGTACCATCCCGTTGCAGCAGGAAGGAACTACTCCAGGCCAAGACTCGACGGAGTCTCTACTTCTCGCATGTTGTAGGCGGACAAGATCCGGTACAGGGTCACACGGGACACGCCGAGTTCGCGCGCCGCGTCGCCTACGCGCCCGCGATTTCTTAGCAGCGCCATTTCGATTGCCTGCCGTTCTCCCACTTCGCGTGCCTGCGCGAGCGACATGGGTACGCCTTCCGCAAACTCGCCGAGTTCGAGATCTTGCGCGCCGATCAATCGGCCTTCGGCCATCACGATCGCGCGCCGCACACGGTTGATCAGCTCTCGCACATTGCCGGGCCAGCCATAGTTATGGATCGCGGCAATAGCGTCAGGGGTGAAACCACGAATACGCCGGCTAGCGTCTTTCTCGAATCGATCCAGCATGTGCCGGGCAAGCAATTCAATGTCCTTGCCACGCGCTCGTAACGGCGGCTCTTCGATCTGCAGCACGCACAAGCGGTGGTAAAGGTCAGAGCGAAAACGGCCTTCAATCATGGCCGTCTGCATGTCGACGTGCGTAGCCGAGACAATCCGGACATCGACGGGCGTGGACTCATGGCCGCCGAGGCGCTCGATCTTGCGCTCCTGAAGGAAACGCAACAGGCTCGCCTGGCTCTCGAGCGGCAAGTCGCCAATCTCATCGAGGAACAGCGTGCCGCCATTCGCCGCTTCGACGCGCCCGATCTTGCGTTGATTCGCCCCCGTGAACGCGCCGCGTTCATAACCGAACAACTCGGACTGCAAAAGATGCGCGGGAATGGCCCCGCAGTTGATCGGGACAAACGGCTCGTTGCGCCGCACCGAGCGCGCGTGAATGGCCACTGCCGTCAGTTCCTTACCCGTTCCCGATTCGCCGGAGATAAACACGGGCGCGTCGGTCATGGCCACCTTGCGGATTGCGCGAAAGAGCGCAAGCATGGCGTCGCATGAGCCGATCATGTCGCCTTCGGCGTTGGCATCGCTCTTCGCGTTGGCAGGGTCGCGTGCGCCTCCGCCATGCAACGCAGCGATTCCGTAAGCATGGCCCAGCGCGTTCAAAATGCGCTCGCCCGACGCGGGAAGCGTTACATAATCAAAGCAAAAATCGCGGACGAGACGGCGAATAGTTGAATCTTCAAGTTGCGCCGGCGACAAAAGCGCTAACCAGCCGACTGTTTTCACCGATAGCCAGGTTTCGGCCAGCCGCAGATTAGCCAGGACGTTTCGCGCGGAGAAATCGAGTAAACCGCCGCTGGGTTTCGATGAGAAATTCCCCGGCTCACGGTCCAGCTCCAGGGATTTGACTGTCCAGCCGCGCGCATCCAGGAGCGAACGAAGTTCGAGCGTCAAAGGATCGCCTACGTAAAACAAATGCCTGGGAAGCGATGGAAAAGCAGCCATGAAAGTCATACCGGTTAGTTATAGCGCGCCGCTATCAAGACGCTGCGGGGTCAGCACATCTGGGCACGTGGCGATAAGTTGCAGTCGCCGGCCTCACGAAAACTGCACGCGCTTTAGTTATATCGACTCAATACGCGAAAACTTGAAGGAAGCGAAGTTTGATTGGTTGTCTTTGGTCACGCCATCAAGCCCCGTTTGAAGTTCGCGTTACCTCTTCGGTGAGCATCAAGTAAGAAGCAGGTAATAAGATTCTCGTCCTCCGCGGCAAGCATTTTTTACGGCAACAGGTTCTTATATCCTTGATAGCACATGTTATGCGCGCAGGTGGCCGGTCCGTAGATTTTTTGGCGCCATTGGGATTTATTTCACGTTATTTCACATTCGCCCATTGCCGGTATTGACCCGGCGCGTTCGAATCAGGGTCGTCGAATCAAGCGCAGATCAACTGCCGCGCGATCGCAGTGGAGGCAAACACCAATCTAGACCGAAGACAGCTTGTTGGCTTGATTATTTATATGAATATAACAAAACGCTTACGCAGCGAGGCCTAAGCTCATATCCGGTTTTATGGGTAATCCCTGACTCCTCATCCCAGCACCGGCCCGGAACCGTTGAGCGCGTCGCGAATTCCAGGCGCGGGATAGGCCTCGTCGACGCTACGCATATCCGAGCGCGTCTGATGACACCGTATGTGCCGATGAAACCGGCGTCGCCAGGCCGGACCCCCAGTTCTTTGCGTACAACCGCGGCCGTCAGGCGGCGTTCGGCTATAAGTTCAGCGAGATCCTGCACACGGCGCAAAGCCAGTATCACGACATTGGTGTTGCGACCGAGCTGGGTTATGCCACCTGCTGGATCGAGCGTCGTCAAGGTAGGAAAGGGTTCGGCGCAACCCCCACGCCGCGCGCTGTCATCACGCCGACGTTCAATTTTCCCACGCTCGCTGCGCTCGCCGACGCCGTGGCAGCTGAAGTGCGCGCCGCATGACGCGAAAAGGGAACCGGCCGGGCGCGCCCTCGCTATGGATCGCCATGGCGGGGGCTGCGCCCTCAGCGGACGCACCCGTCAGCACGGGCGCGCCAATCGAGCGCGACCTCTCCGTGGAGCTGGCTGTGATCGGTTCGGGCTACTCGGGTTTGTCTGCGGCGCATGCGTTGCAATGCGGCTTGCCTGTTAATACAGAGTTTGCCGTGCGATCAATGTAATGTCTTCATCTTGCCACGCGGTTCACCCGGACTCGCACGCTCAAGCGGCCCCTGTTGCAATGCAAGGCAACGCGCGCACGGCTGGCATGGGGAAAATATAGGGGCCATTTTTGAGGAGGCAATGCCGCAATTGTTTGAGTACCCATAACATGGGGTAATGACCGACCCGGATGTGGCGCTCAAGTCAGGATTAGCTTAGATTGCGAGCAGCGCATGCTTAGCGATTTTCGAGGGTTTCCCGATTTTCTTAACTCCGCGTCTTGCTTTACGATCGACCCATCCAGAACTCCTTACCGTCCGCTACGCTGCGATGAGCGCCGATTCTTTCGACCCCAAGCTTGCCGCCGAACAAATAGACGCTATCTGCCTGCGCCTGTTCGATTCGTGGTGCGATACCCGAAACGTCGTCTCGCTGACCTTCCTGCTGCGTTGCTGGCCGTTGATCAGCATGGACGCAGCTTCGCTCAGGCAACTCCGTCATACCCTGGGCGAGCTTCAGGAATTGCATGGCAACGTATTGGCTGAGGAGCAGGCGGGACTGCTGGTTGAACTAAACCAACGTATTGGCGACCTGCAGGTGAATGGCGCGGAAGATCGCGCGATTGTTCGCCACAACCGCGATCGCGCGTGGGCTACATCGAAGTTACTGCGGCTTTGCAGGATCGAACCATAGCTCCCTGCGTCCATAAGGTACCCGCGAGGGCAAGAACGGATTCTTGAGCTCGATGACGGTTCGCGTCTCCAGCTTGAGTTCGGCTAATTGCCTCGCGAAATACGCATACGCATAGCGGACCAGGGATTCCTCCGACTTTAAAGGTTTCACCACATCCTGCGCGCGCACGGTCGAGGTCATCGTGAGCACGGTTAGCCATGCCATGACGACCCATGCCATGACGACAATACGCACGGTTGTCTCCCAAGCAGTGAACGCAGGCAAAATTTGCCTGCGTTGCTCTTTGAATTTGTTGTGTTATGCCGCCGTCGCCAGAGCGCGCAGAATAGGCGTGTCAAGAACTAAGGCAGGGCTGAGGAAATCCATGGCGCCCAACATATTCGGCAGACGATGTGACCTGGTCGGACGTTACCGCAGCAGTGTCGTGATGCGGCTACTCGCTACCGTGTTCCTGTTCAGTTGCACAGTCACGCTGACACTCACGGCGCTTCAACTGTATCGCGATTATTATCAAGGGGTGATGCTCATCGAAAGCCGGCTTGCGGAGATCGATGGCAGTTATCGCGGCAGCCTCGGCGAAGCACTGTGGCGGCTCGACCGGCCGCAACTCGAACTCCAGCTCGACGGAATTCTCCATCTGCCCGACATCCGGCTGGCCGAAGTCACCGAGGTGATCGCCAGCGACAGCTCCATGGTGGTCGCCGCCGGCGCCCATTCTCGCGGGCCGGTCATGGTGCGCAGTTTTCCGATTGTGTATCGCATCCAGGGTCATGAGGAATCAATCGGCACGCTGCGTGTCGAGGCGACCCTCACCAACCTGTACAACGAACTGTTAAGGACAGCATTGGTGATCTTGCTGAGCCAGGGCGCCAATACGTTTCTCGTGTCGCTGTTCACCATCTATATTTTCTCGCGGCTCGTCACGCGCCATCTGGCCGCGGTGGCGCGGCGCGTCGAAAGCTACGACTTCCGGCAGGCGCCGCAAGCCTTCACGTTGCAGCGCCGCCGGCCCCGCCGTCCAGATGAACTCGAACGGGTAGTGGCCGCGTTCGACTCCATGTGCGCGCGCCTTCACCGCGCTTATAAAGACGAACGCGAAGCGGCCGAAGGCCGTGAAGCGAGGCGCACCGCAGAGGCGGCCAATCGGGCGAAATCCGAATTTCTCGCCAACATGAGCCATGAATTGCGCACGCCGCTGAACGGCATCCTGGGGTACGCGCAACTCCTGGGCCGGGACCGGGCGCTCAGTGAACGCCAGCGCGACGGGCTCGGCGTGATTCAACGCAGCGGCGAACACCTGCTCGCGCTGATCAACGACATTCTTGATATTGCCAGGATCGAGGCTGGCAAAATGCCGTTCGACATTGTTGCAGTGCCACTCCCCGGGCTGCTGGGAGACGTCGCGGAAATCATTCGCGTGAAAGCTGAACAAAAGCAGCTCTTCTTCGTGTGCGAGACCGGGCGCGACGTGCCCAGCGCCGTGCGTGCCGATGAACGCCGGTTGCGCCAGGTGCTGCTCAACCTGCTGGCGAATGCGGTGAAATTCACTGACAGCGGCTACGTGAGCTTGCGAGTGCTGCTCTTGCAAAATGGCCAGGTCCGCTTCGCGGTGGAAGATACCGGAATCGGCATTGGCGACATGCAACGCGAACTGATCTTCGAACCCTTCGAGCAAACCGGCGACGAACAACGGCATCGTGGCGGAGCCGGACTGGGCCTTGGCATCAGCCGGCAACTCGTGCGTTTGATGGGAAGCGACATCCTGGTCGAGAGCCGCAAAGGCGAGGGCAGCACCTTCTGGTTCGACCTCGAAGCGGTTCCTGCACCGTCCCCGTCGGCCGCCACAGATGCCGCGTGGGTGGTCACCGGCTACGCGGGAGTGCGCAGGAGCGTGCTGGTTATCGACGACGTGGCCACCAACCGCGCGGTGGTGGTCGACATGCTGGGACAGATCGGCTTCGACATGATTGAAGCGGCCAGCGGTCAGGAAGCGCTGGAGAAAGCTCAGGTGACGCGTCCGTCAATAGTCCTGACCGATATCGTGATGCGCGAGATGGATGGACTCGAAACCATGCACCGCTTGCGGCTGCTGCCGGACTTTACCGGCGTGCCGATCATCGCGACCTCTGCGAGCCCGACGGGCGGCGACGAAAAGCGCAGCCTGAGCGCGGGCGCAGACGCGTTCGTCGCAAAACCCATTCATCTCGACACGCTGCTCGCGAAGATCGCCGCGCTGCTCTCGCTCACGTGGACGTATGCGTCGCTTGGCGAGCCGCTGTCGCAACCTGCGGCAATGATGCCGTGCCCGGCCGTGCCTTCGCATGAAATGCGGGATTTGCACCGGCTTGCGCGCCAGGGCAACATGCGCGAGATCGTGTTGTGGGCCGAACGCATTGCATCTCTCGACGAGCGTTACAGCGCCTTCGCTGCTGAATTGCGCTCGCTTGCGAAAAACTATCGGACCAAAGCGATCGTGCAATTCGTCGAGCGGCATCTTGAAGGGGGACAAGCGTCATGAATGACACGGCTATCGACCTTGCACCCCGGCCGCAGGAACCGCCTGCAGTCCTGATCGTGGACGACGTACCCGCCAACCTGAGCGTGGTGGTGGAGAGTCTCGAGGGGCAGGGCTTTCGCGTGCTAGTCGCACTGGATGGTCTGGAAGCGCTGGAACGCGCAGCGTTCTCGCAGCCGGATCTTATCCTGCTCGACGTCAAGATGCCCGGCATAGACGGCTACGAGACCTGCCGTCGGCTGAAGTTGAATAGCGAAACCAGCGACATTCCGGTGATCTTCATGACGTCGATGTCAGCGAGTGCGGACGTGATCGAAGGGCTGGCAGCGGGCGGCGTGGACTATGTGACCAAGCCGATCCGCGTTGATGAAGTCGTGGCGCGCATTGGCACGCATCTGGCATTACGCGCGCTGCAGCAGCAACTCGTTACGCGGAACATTCAGTTGCAGCACGAAATTTCCGCACGCGAAAAGACGCAAAAAGCGTTAAGCGATGCCCGCGACGAACTCGAAGCACGGGTGGCACAACGCACCGGGGAACTGGCGCGGGCCAATCTCAGCCTCAACCTGCAGATTGTCGAACGCCGCGGCGTAGAGGCGCGGCTAAAGGAAAGCGAGGCGCGGTTTCGCGCGATCGTGGAGACGAGTCCGGTGCCGCTGTGCATCACGTCCATGCCGGAAGGCGACATCCTGTACATGAACCAGCCGATGCGCGAACTCTTTGGGCTGGATACGACGCAAGCGGAACTGGGCAATATGATCGACTTGTATGTTTCGCCCAAGGAGCGCGGCGAGTTGGTGTGCCATCTGCGCGACGAAGGAAGTCTGCGTAATGCCGAGCTAAGTTTCAGGCGACCTGACGGCACGTTGTTCTGGGCCGTGGCGAATGCACGGGTAGCGACCTATGGCGACGTTCCGGCC
The DNA here is from genome assembly GCA_036009385.1 of Caballeronia sp. Classification (GTDB taxonomy): domain Bacteria; phylum Pseudomonadota; class Gammaproteobacteria; order Burkholderiales; family Burkholderiaceae; genus Caballeronia. The sequence continues at coordinate 2,602 of DASYLW010000351.1, read as the reverse complement.
ATTTATGTAGGGCTTTACGACATCACGGCACGCAAGAAGGCTGACGAGAAATTGCGCGCGAGCGAAGCGAGCCTCGCCAACGCGCAGCGCTTGGCACGGCTCGGTGACTGGGCATGGGACCGTGATAGCGGGCTCACGCACTGGTCGACCGAGCTCTATCGCATTCTTGGACTGGAGAGCCTGGTCGCGAAGCCCTGTTATAGCGCCTATCTCGCGCTGGTTCATCCCGACGATCAAGCCACGGTCAGACGCGCGTTACGTGCTCTGCTCTCCAAGGGACGACCCTTCGGCATCGATCATCGCATCACGAGTCCGGACGGGATCACACGTATCGTCCGGCTTCAGGCAGAACTCGTGGATGCCCGGGAGGGGCTGTCGTGGGGGATTGTCGGCACCGTCCAGGACATCACCGAGCGCAAGCGTACGGAGGAGGAGCTGCTGGCGTCGCGCGAGCAATTGCGGGAGTTGTCGGCATATCTGGAGGCAATCCGGGAAGAGGAGCGGCGTCGTATAGCATTGGAGATTCACGACGAACTGGGTCAGTTGCTCACCGCGCTGAAAATGGATGTTGCGCTGCTCAAGATGCGTGTAGTCGCGGACGCGGAAGCTACGCGGAAGATAGATGACATCCGCGAACTGGTGGAGAAAACCATCTGGATGGTGCGCAACGTTGCGAGCCATTTGAGACCGGCGGCGCTCAACTTCGGTATTGTGTCGGCCTTGGAGTGGCTTGCTGAAGACTTTAGCCGACGCAACGGCATGCCTTGTCAACTGGTAGTGCGAGGCGGTGAACCGAGCCTCGCGGACGCCCATGCAACAGCCGTATTTCGTATCGTCCAGGAATCGCTCACGAATGTATCGCGGCATGCCGGCGCGTCGCGCGTGGCAGTGACGCTCGTCAGCACTGACCTGGCGCTCGATCTTCGGGTAAGCGACGACGGCCAGGGCTTTGACCTGGACTCGGCCCAGGGCGGCTATTCGTATGGCTTGCTGGGCATGAGCGAGCGTGCGCGCCTGATCGGCGGGACGCTTCAGGTCGACAGTGCGCCAGGTGCTGGAACCATGGTTTCAATCAATTTGCCGCTGGATGGCGGACGGGAACGATGATTAGCATTTTTATAGCCGATGATCACGCAATCGTAAGGAGCGGGCTGAAGCAGATCGTAGCCACGACGACCGATATTTCTGTGGTCGGGGAGGCCGCGCATGGGTCTGAAGTTGTCGACAAGCTGCGTGCTTGCCGTGTGGACCTGCTGTTGCTCGATATGACCATGCCGGGCATTAGCGGCGTGGACCTGATCCGGCGCGTGCGGGCCGAGCAGCCCGCGTTACCGATCCTGGTGCTGAGCATTCACAACGAGGGGCAGGTGGTCTCGCGGGCGTTACGCGCGGGAGCGACGGGCTATGTGACCAAGGACAGCGACCTTGAGGTCCTGCTCGCCGCGATCCGCAAGCTGGCCGCGGGTGGGCGCTTCATCGATCCGAAGCTGGTCGATGCAATCGTTTTCGACTCGCCTTCCAGTGACGGGCCGCCGCATGAGATTCTCTCGGACCGCGAGTTCCAGGTGCTGCAAATGCTGGCGGCCGGTAACAGCATCAATGATATTGCCGACGTGTTGTCGCTAAGTGCAAAGACGATCAGCACGCACAAGATGCGACTTATGCAGAAGCTCGGGCTGAATAACAATTCTGAAGTGATTCGCTATGCGGTTCGGCACGGGCTGGTGACTGAGTAAGTAAAAGTAAGGCAATGAAAGGTTCACAATGCAAACTCGGGTCTCAACCTTGACCAGCGGAATGGACTTGGTTGCCCTGTCAGGAAATCCTTATAGTCATTGCAGGATTTTCCTAGATCAAATTCCGCTTCTGCCGACTGAAAAATGGATTGGAACCGGATAGCATGATGTCATGCGAAGCGGTGAGAGGAGTGTTCGTGAAGGGTTCGATGAATACGCCGGTACCGGCAAAAATCCTTAGGTCTTTAGGCGGAGATCATAGTGGTCGCCAAAGACCGCCGCGGTTCAAGTGCTAGTCTGTTGGTTTGATATTTTCATGGCGGGTTGGAGCGGTTGCGATTGTGCTTGACGCGCAATCATCCGTCTGCGGCCTGGCTCCCGGTGTTCTTTCATCAGAATGGCTCTTGAAGAATTCCGTCACTTGGGACGGCTTTGATGAAGCGTGACCGGGTGGCGGCTTGACGACCCTGGTGTTTTTTGTGGAGATCCCATGGACAGCAAATCCGGGCTGCAAGTACAGGAGGATGTGCGTGAGCTTACCGGCTGGATCAGCGTCTGGTACGACCAGGCGGTTGCCGCACGATTCATCAGCCCACCGTTCGCTCTTGATGAAACGACAGCGGACCGTCTTCAAGGTTACTTCGATGTAGGCCTGACGCCAGGCGATGCGGTCCATGCTTTTTTCGGTGTGATGCATTAACCGTCGCGTTACCGCAAACGGTGGTTGCGGCAAGTTTGTAGAACCTTCAGCGGCCCACGCGCCGGGGAGGTTGAGATGTAAGCTGGCTCTCAGTTCTAGCCCTCCCCTCGGAGCTAGAATTTCAGGCGTCGTGTTCGCACGACGCCTTTTTTTTGCCTTCGCAGAT
>DASYLW010000350.1:0-7439 GCA_036009385.1 Caballeronia sp. | reverse complement strand
TTACCCGGGGAGGCTTGCCTCCCCTACATGTTTTACAAACGTTTATCATTCAGGCTCGAAAGCAAAACCGGCGTACGGAGCATCCTAATGTCGACGATTCCCAGCACTTCCGGCTCAGCCGCGGCCACGGCAGCCGCCACCGCGGCAGCCTCCGCAGCAGCCGAAGCGGCCGCCGCGCAATCCATCATCAGCGGTTCCACGGGCAATTCGTCGCTGGATGTCTCGTCGCTCGTCACGAGCCTCGTCAATGCGAAGGTAGCAGGTCAGACCGCCGCGCTCTCCGCACAACAGACGAACGACAACACCCAACTTTCGGCCATCGGCGCGTTGCAAGCAGCACTGTCCGCCTTGCAGGCCGGCATCGCATCGCTATCCAACGGCACCGCGCTCGGCCAGTTCACCGCGACCGCGGATGGTACCGGACTGACGGCAACCGCTGACGGCACCGCATCGGCGGGTGCCTATTCTGTCGCCGTCACGCAAATTGCCAGCGCCCAGACGCTGTCGTCGGCGGCGTTCGGCGCGACGACAGCACTCGGCACCGGCACGATGAGCGTCTCCGTCGGCGGCAAGTCGATGAGTATCGACATCACGTCGGCGAACAACACGATTAGCGGCATTGCCAGCGCAATCAACTCGTCGGCAAGCAATCCCGGGGTCACGGCCACGGTCGTCACCGGCACGGATGGAGCGCATCTGGTCCTGCGCTCGTCGGCCACGGGCGCATCGAACACGATCAACGTTTCAGTAAGCAACGTCGCGGGCGACGCTGGCCTGTCCAGCCTCGGCGTCACGTCCACCGCCGGCACCGGCGGAGCTGCATCGACCTTCACGTCGGCGGTGAGCACAAACCCGTGGAAGCAAAGCGCGTCCGCACAAGACGCAGAGTTCACGATCGACGGGACAGCAGCGACAAGTCCCAGCAACGCGGTGACCACTGCACTCAAGGGCGTCACGCTGAACCTGACCGCTGCGGCTATCGGCACACCGCCCGGCACGCCGCAAACGGTGACCGTGGCACAGAACACTTCGTCAGCCTCCACCGCGATCAACAGCTTCGTCACCCTCTATAACACCCTGGTCACCACGTACGGCCAGGTGGGTAACGACAACTCGCAGGCAGCGAGTACGCAAGGCGGCATCTTGTCCTCCAACCCGATGCTTGCCACCATCCAGAACACACTGGCGGCCATTGTCGGAAGTGGCGTGAAGAATGGCAATTCGACCATCTCCCTGGGAGCGCTCGGGATCACGCTGCAGGCGCAAGCCAGCGCGACGCAGCCGGCGGGCTCACTGGTGGTCGATCCCACGAAACTCGCCGCTGCGCTCCAAAGCAACCCGTCGGGGGTTGCGAATCTATTCAATTCGACGACTGGCATCGCAGCGCAGATGACGAGCAGCCTGAACTCGTTCCTGGGTGCGGGCGGCTTGATTGCGAACAGCCAGAGTGCGGTGAACACCGACCTCAAGAGCATCACGTCGCAACAAGCCACGCTGGCCGCCTACACGGCACAGTTGACGAGCCAGTACCAGGCGCAGTTCACGGCGCTTAATACGCTGATGGCCACGATGAACAACAACTCGCAGTACCTGACGCAATTGTTCGGCGGTGCCAATAGCGCCGGTGCACTCGCAACAGGAGCGAGCGGCTAAGCTGCTAAGGTCCACTAAGGATAAATCGACATGGAACAGAACAGCTTGATCGACCGCCTGCTCGACTTGACACTCGCGATTCAGCACGCAGCGGCCATGGCGGACTGGCAGGAAGCCGCGCGTCTGACTGAAGAGCGGACCCCGCTTTTCATGGAGTTGACGCCGGAACAGGACGCCACGGCAATGGAAGTGATCAATCGGATCCAGGCAATCGATGCCGCCATTGCCGTCGACGCAACGACAACACAATCGGAATTGCAGATTGAGTACAGTTCGGCGATGAAGAAGGTCCACGCGGCCGGCAAGTATCACCAGGCTGCCAAGTTCTGACCGGGAGAGGGAGACGAGGCGGGTACATCGCCTTTATGCTGATGCTGCTGTCTTTGAGAAGACAACAACAATAATCACGCGCTTAGCGCTTTCGCCGTTTCAACACCCCGGCGCACCTGCGTGCTTCCGGGGTGTTTTCTTATGGGCTAACGCCCGAGCGTCAGCCCCAGATACAGCGCATAAAGGCCGCCGTTCACCAGCAGCGCCCACAGCACGATCCCACCCTTCTTCGCGTTGAAGCGCAGCCATGCGGCGGCCGCGAGCGTAATGAAAACGCCCGTCATCACCTCGACGCGCGGCTCCCACGGCGTCAGCATGATGCCGATACCCGGCAGCAGCGTGCCCTGGAACACCATTGCGCCGGTGATGTTGCCGAACGCCAGCGTATCCTTGCCGCGCCGTGCCCAGATGATGCTGTTGACCTTCTCGGGCAGTTCGGTAGCGATCGGGATAATGATCAGTGAAAGCAGCAACGCCGATATTCCCAGCACTTGCGACACCCCTTCCACACCGGCGATAAACCCCTTCGCGCCGCCGACCAACAGCACCACGCCCAGAACCATCTGCAACACGATGGTCGCAAGCGAGGTCGGCAGCCCGAAGCGCGAGATCAGCAGCCGTTCGGGCGCTTCCGTGCCATGGCCCTTCTCGACGAGACTCGCGGATGCGCGAAAGGTCGAGATCACATACGTGACATACACGCCGACCAGCCCCACGGCGAACAGCGCGCGCACTTGCCATGCGTGATGCGGCACGAACATGGCGCCCGCCGCGATCACGAAGGCACACAGGAAGAAGTTGAGATCGCGGGTGAAACCACTGTGTTCGGGCGCGACGACCCCCTTGAGTCCGCGCGTCTTCAGCACGGCGATAGCCATCAGGCAGCTCGACAAGGTCGCGAGCATCAACGGTGCGCCGAGGATCGCGCCCACGCCGATTTCCTCATTCACCGCCCGGCTGGCGGTGCCGCCCATCAAGGCGATAATAGGCACGGTGGTTTCCGGCAGCGCCGTGCCGATAGCCGCGAACAGCGAACCGGTGACCCCTTCGGAGATGCCGAGCTTTTCGCCTAGATGTTCGAGCGCGTTGGTGAAGACTTCCGATGCCGCCAGGATCACCACGAGCATCAGCGCAAGTTGCAGGAAGAGCATTGTCATGCGGCACCTCGCGATAAAACCAGCGAAAAAGCGACGCAATGGAAACGGCAGGACAACGGCAGAGAAACCGGCGAGCGCGAGATGTGGCCTGGGGCAGGCTTGAGGTGTTTTTGTTGTGGAGACACGATAATTTCACGGTCGGACGTCAGCGAACCAGGATGCAATCCGGCGCCGTCCGACCGTGAACGACAAGATGCACCCATGGTCTCGCCAAACCAGACCGGTCGAACGCGCCACGGCCAACAAGCCGAGTATGTTGACGCGTCCTCCTCCCATTGCGGAAGGAAGGCTACTCCCCAAAGACGGCCACGAGTTTAGCGTGCGTCCCCGGATTAGGCAACCGGCCATGGGAATGTTCAAAAAACTGTCACCGATCCCATATGGATATCCCGAATCGGTCGTTGTAGCGGAAATAACGGTTCAGTAAGCTACGGCATGTGCAACTGCCACGCAGGCCCATTTGTTGCGCTGACGCATCCGGCGAAGCGCACCGTACAATAAGCTGCAACCGCCAAACAAGAAACGTCTGACTGACTAACACTTGCGACCACGTTCGTAACGGGAGATCCCATGCGCTTCAGAATGCTCGCAGCCGTTGTACTGGCCATCACGCCGGTGCTCGCGATCGCGAAACCGCTCACTGTGTGCACCGAGTCGAGCCCCGATGGCTTCGACGTCGTGCAATTCAATTCGCTGGTGACGACCAACGCATCGGCGGATGTGATCTTCAACACACTCGTCTCCTACGATGAAGTCGCAAAAAAGGTCACGCCCGCGCTAGCCGAGAAATGGGATGTGAGCCCCGACGGCCTGACCTACACGTTTCATCTGCGGCCGAACGTGGCGTTCCAGACCACGGACTACTTCACGCCGTCGCGAAAGCTGACCGCGGACGACGTGGTGTTCTCCTTCGAGCGCATGCTCTCCGACAGCAACCCGTGGCACAAGGTGGCCGGTGCAAGCGGCTTTCCGCATGCGCAGTCCATGGGTCTCGTCAAGCTGATCAAGTCCGTCTCCAAAGTCGATGACAACACCGTCAAGTTCGAGCTCAACACGCCGAACGCGACCTTCGTGCCCATCCTCACCATGGGTTTTGCATCGATCTATTCGGCCGAATACGCCGACCAGTTGCTCAAGGCAGGCCACGAAACGGACTTGAACGCGAAGCCGGTCGGCACGGGTCCGTTTGTGCTGAAGAGCTATACGAAAGACGCCGTGATCCGCTATGACGTCAATCCGACCTACTGGGGCCCGAAGCCTAAAGTGGATCGGCTGATCTACGCGATCACACCGGATGCCTCCGTGCGCTCACAGAAAATCAAGGCGGGTGAATGCCAGATCGCGTTGTCGCCGAAACCGCAGGACGTGCTTGACGCGAAGAAGGACAGTTCGTTGAAAGTGGTCGAGACACCGGCGTTCATGACGGCGTTCGTCGCGTTGAACACGCAGAAGAAGCCGCTCGATAACCCCAAGGTGCGTCAGGCGTTGAACGTTGCGTTCGACCGTACGACCTACCTGAAGACAGTCTTTGAAAACACGGCCACGGCCGCTGTGAATCCGTATCCGCCGAATACGTGGAGCTATGACAAGCAGGTCACGGCGTATCCGTATTCGGTCGATCGCGCGAAGAAACTGCTCGCCGATGCAGGCTTCCCGAATGGCTTCGACACAACCATCTGGGTGCGTCCGAACGGCAGCGTGCTGAATCCGAATCCGAAAGTCGGCGCGGAATTGCTGCAAGCGGATCTGGCGAAGATCGGCGTGAAGGCGCAGGTGAAGGTGATCGAATGGGGCGAACTGATCAAGGAAGCGAAGCAGGGTCAGCACGACATGTTGTTCATGGGCTGGGCCGGCGACAACGGCGATCCGGACAACTATCTGTCACCGCTCTTCAGTTGCGCCGCAGTGCGTTCGGGCATCAACTTCGCGCGTTTCTGCGATCCGACGCTGGACCGTGTGATCGATGAAGGCAAGGCAACCGCGGACACAAGCAAGCGGACCAAGGCCTATACCGAGGCGCAGCAGATTATCCATGACCAGGCGCTGTGGATTCCGCTCGGTTATCCGACGGCAGCGGCGCTGACGCGCGGCAATGTCAGCGGATATCGTGTGAGTCCGTTCGGACGGCAGAACTTCGCGAACGTCACGGTGCAATAGTCGAGTCGATGCTGTGGTTCACCGAAGAAGCCGGGCGCGCAAACGCCCGGCTTTTTTTACTTCGGGCGTCTTTACTGAAAGCGGATCACGCCGTCTTCATCATGCGTATGGCGCACAAGTTCACCCTCGAGCCATAGCAAGTGCAAATGCGCCAGCGCTTCGCCGAGCGCGAACGTCATCTGATGCACATCGAGCGGACGCTTGAACATGAGCGGGACAATGTCAGCAGCGCTTTGCGGCTTGATCGCGCAGGCCTCGCGTACTTCTGCCAAACGCGCCGCGTGATGATCCCGAAGCTGCCCGATGCGCGTATGCATGCCGCGAAACGGCTTACCGTGCGAAGGGAGCACGAGGGTATCGGCGGGAAGGGACTCGTAGCGGCCCAGTGAACCCAGGAACAGCGCGAGCGGATTGCCCTCCGGTTCAATAGCAAACACCGAGACGTTTGTCGATATGCGCGGCAGCACCATATCGCCGGAAATCAGCACCTTCGTCTTCGCACAGAAGAACGCGCAATGTTCAGGGGAATGACCAAAACCCGTCACCACTTCCCATTCGCGGCCGCCAATCTTCACCGTATCGCCATCGCGCAGACGACGATAAACCGGCGGGATGGACGGCACGAGCTTCGGGTAATAGGTATCGCGCTTGCGCAGCGCTTCGAGCGATGCCGGGTCCGTCATTCCATGCCGCGCGAAGTGCCGTGCCGCACGCTCGCCGCCTGCGTCAGAACCATCGCCGGCGGACATCACGCGGCCCATTGCATACTCGCCAAGCGACATCCAGAGCCTGACCGGGTCCCATCTTTTCTTGTCGCCGCCATTGCAGATCCAATCCGCAAGACCGAGGTGGTCCGGATGGCAATGCGTGACGATCACGCGCAGCACCGGCAAACCGTCAAGCAGCGTGTCGAAGGTGCGTTCCCAGTTCGCCCGGATCGTTTCGTCCGAAATACCGCAATCGATAATGGTCCAGCCCGCCACGCCGTCGATCTCGTCGCGGATGACCCACACGTTGATGTGATCGAGCGCGAATGGCAGCGGCATGCGAACCCAGAACACGCCGGGCGAGACTTCCATCGAGTGGCCGATTTCAGGAAGACGGTCTGCGAAAACGTAATCGAGTTGCTGTTCGAGCGGGTTCATGCGGGTCGGCTCTCCGGGTTGTCAGTTGTTGCATTGCCGCCAAGTTGACGCTAACGTTAACCTGCATTTTAACGTCGGCTTCAGAAAAGCGCTCGCAACCTTGCAATTTCAATGACAGACACGCGCTACACCATCACTGAACTGGCCCGCGAATTCGAGATCACGCCGCGCGCGATCCGGTTCTATGAGAACCAGGGCTTGCTCACGCCAGCGCGCGAAGGCACGAACGGCATGCGTCGCGTATATTCGGCGCGCGACCGCACGCGGCTCAAGCTGACGCTGCGTGGCAAACGGCTTGGATTCACGTTGCTCGAGGTCAGCCGACTGCTTGATCTCTACGATTCGCCGACTGGGACGGTTGCCCAGTTGCATGCGTTTCTTGACACCATCGCGGCGCATCGCGCGGTGCTGGAGCGGCAACTGGACGACCTGAACGCGACGCTCGCCGAACTCGCCGCGTACGAAACGCAAGGGCGTGCACTGCTTTCAGCGAACGCTGAGAAACGCGTGCGCAAGGCGGCTGAAGCACCGGCCGCCGGGGAGAGAAGCGTGAAGGTGCCTTGAGCTGGCATCGGGCAGGAACGGCCGCCGCCGAGGAAGCGCAAACGCCCGGCGATACAATATCGGCCGGATTTGAAGCAGGATTTGAAGCCGGGCTGGACGCTTGATCACTAACGCCGCGACATAGTCACGAAGCGCAGAGTCGATATGAATCACTTTCCCAAGTTACTGTCGTCGCAGATTGGCTTCGATGTCGCCGAAACGCTGCTCAAAGGCTTCGACCGTCACTATCGCGTGTTTCGCGATGCGGCCATCGCGGCGAAGGGGCTATTCGAGGCCGGCGACTGGCATGCGTTGCAGCGGCTTGCGCGCGAGCGCATCACGTCGTACGACGATCGGGTGGAAGAGTGCGTGATGCGCCTGGAAGACGAGTACGACGCCGAGCACATAGACGATGAAATCTGGCAGCAGATCAAGCTGCATTACATCGGCTTGC
>DASYLW010000349.1:0-16184 GCA_036009385.1 Caballeronia sp. | reverse complement strand
CTAAGCGTGTTCTGATAGCCGATGATGATGACGACGCCCTGAGCTGCCTGGCGAACTTGTTGACGGGGTTGGGCCATCAAGTGGCGCAGGCGTCGTGCGGCGCTCAGGCGCTCGATGTGGCGCGGCAATTCGCGCCGGATGTGGTGATCCTGGATCTGGGCATGTCGCCGATGGATGGCCTTTCCGCCGCACGTGCCTTGCGAGCATTGCCCGAGGGCCCGGCCATGTTACTGGTCGCGTTGACCGGCTGGGGACAGCCGCAACATCATGCGATGACACAGGAAGCAGGTTTCGATATCCATCTGGTGAAACCGGTTTCTATCGATCAATTGGGCTTTATTCTGTCGATGACCCAGCCTTGATGTTGTACGCTCGCAACAAATTGAGGTGCATCGACAGGAAGATGTTGCGCTGCACCAATGGTTTTGGTACAGTGGGGTTGTCTCCTCCATGTCTCCACTGATATGGATTCAGCCCGCCCATCTTAGGCGGGCTTTTTTTTTATCCTTTTTTAGCCCCGCTCGCTTCAGAACCGGTACGAAACCGCCAGGAACGTAATCAACGGATCGGCGTTGAGCTTTGACTTCGTCGTAGCCAGTTCGGTCCCATCGGCCGCCTTGATAATCAGCGACGACGTCGTCTTCAACGGAATGTAGGTGAGCGAAGCAATCAACCCCCAGTGTTTGTTGAAGTTATAAGTCGCGCCAAGATTAAACACCGGCTGCCATGACGACGAAGCCTTCGCAGTAACCGACGTCTGCCCCGGTTTGCCCGCGCCCGCGGCCAGCACTGCGCCAAGATTATTCTGCGTCGATGTCACGAAACCATTGGTGAGTTTGATGTCCGTGAAGAAGTTATATGACACCCCAAGGCCCGCAAACGGCCGGAACGCGGCCGTCGGCGAATTGAAGTAGTACTGGAAAATCAGCGCCGGGCTCCACTGCCGCACGCTCTTCACGATCGGATTGGTCTGATCGAGATTCTGGTTGCCAAGCGCGCCCGCCGGGCCGGGCGGTTGAATCGTGCCGTGCCCATCGAGTTCGAACTCGGGCGGTACACCGCCCACGAACGTGGTCGCAATGTGATCGGTGAAAAAGTGCGTGAAGACAAGGCCGAACGTATCGGCACTCTTCGTCGACAAACTCGTCCCCGCCGACGTGAATTGCGACGGCAAGCGCAGCGGCGTATTGATCGGCGTGGCTGCCACATGCGTGGTCAGCTCATTGCTCGAATCCTGCGGCATGACGTGGAACCAGCCGAGTCCCACGACGTTATCGCCGGCACTTTGGGCATAAGCCGGCATCGACGCACACGCAGCTATTGCAACCGCCAGCGGTTTTCCCGCAGCCAAAAGCTTTTTCATTTCGTCTCTCTTCGGTTACAGGCCGTCATGCGAACGCAGCGCGTCTTCGTGGAAAAACGCGCGTTGTTCGCATGCAGCCGTTCTTGATGGGCTGCAGGACGGTTACTGCACAAACGAGCCGATGGTGTAATACGGCGTCGTCGGGTCGCTCTGGTCGAGGTAGCCGAACACGCCGCCGGAGAAGATGAACTTGCCGGTCGGCGTCGCGCCGGTCGATGCACCCACCACCGTCGATGTCACCAGGCCCGGAATGGTTTCCGTGTAATCCAGGTTCAGCGCACGCGACAACGCGACCTGCGACGGCTGGAACGGATCGATCAAGGTGGCTTGCGCGCCGCTGAGCGCGGTCGTCCGGTAATCGAAGGCGTTATCCACGCCGACGTATTCCCCATTCACCGATCCCGACGCCACGCTGATTTGCGGCGACATCATCGAGATGCCGGATTCGTCGTCGGCGAACGGCGGAATGCCCGTGGTGATCGTGGCGTTCGCCGTGCCGGTACGCACGAGGATCGGCACGTTCTGGCCACGCAGCTTGCCCACGATCATGTAGCCCTTGCCAAGAGGGCCGGCTGCGAGCGTCGGCTTGCCTTGCCCAAGGAAGTTGTTGGTGACGAACGCGCCGCTGCCGTCCGGTGATTGCGCGAAGTTCGATCCAGCCTGCTGGCACTTACCGGCGTTCACGCCGGTGTTGTCGCACTCTTGCCAGGTGCCGTCGGCATTGATCGTGATCTTCGAATCGACGGAAATGCGCGCGTAGTTCTGCGACGGAATCTCGTGATAACCGAGTTGGTTGTACGTCCCGGCGACGTTGCCGAGATTCGTCTCGAGGGTTGAGAAACCGATGAACGGGTAATACGGGAACGTCCGGTCAGGAACCACGCCCTGGCCAAGGATCCCGCCGAACTGCAGTTCCTTGCCCGGAATCGTGCCGCCCGCCACGCCTTCGCCCACGAAGATGCGCGCGGGACGCGTCGGATCGAGCGTCGCGCCGTTCAACCGGTACGCGCACTGGTTGAGCTTTTGTGTGGGCAAGCCGGTTTCCATCGTCAGCGTGCCGTTCTGAGATGTGCCGGCGCGGGTGGGGGAGACCGTGCCGGTAACGGCCGGAATCGGAGATTCCACGTAGTTCACTTGCCACGTGAGCTTCGTCGTGTCGAGTTGCAGCTTGATGAGTTCGCCGCTGCCGCCGCCACCGGTGAAGGTGGTCGTGTAGTCAAGCGATGCCGGGCAAAGCCGGACGACCGGCGCCTGCGGCGCATCGCTGCCGCCGCCACAGCCGCCAAGGAACGGCGTGACGCCGGCGATCGATGCACCCATCGCACCCAACGCAAAAGTTCTCCATTTCATACTGCTGTCTCCATCGACATTTGTTCGTTCGTCTTTCGTTGGTAGCCGGCGCGTGCCGGCTACCCTGGTCGTGTGTGCTTATGTACTCGGCAGTGCTTATTTGCTGAGCAACGCACCGATGCCGAAGTACGGGCTCGCCGGCGTATCGGCGTTAGCGGACGTGGAAGTCAGGCCACCGTTGACCGTGCTGCCGGCAATGAAGACTCCGTACAGGCCGCCCGCCGAGATCAGCGCACCCCGGCCGCCGTTCTGGTCCTGCACGCCGATCAAGCCGGGCAACTGCTGCGCGTAGCTCATCCCGAAACCGGTCTCGGCAGCTTGTGTCGAAGGATTGATGAACGAGCCGACCGGACCTTGCAGCAGCGCCGCCGTGTACTTGAAGTTCGAATCCGCGCCGACATAACCACCATCGAACGCGCCCGACGTGAGCGCCGTGTTCGGAGCGAGCATGGCGATGCCGGATTCATCGTCGACTTGTGCCGCGGATGTGTTCAGCGGCGTGAGCGGAGACGGCACGAAGACCTGGCCCGTACGGACGACGATCGGCACGATCGCGCCGTTGATCTTGCCGATCACCATGTTCGCGTTCGCCACGGCCGGGAAGGTGAGCGCGCCGACGAGCGGCAACAGGGGCGTCGAACGTTTGCCCTGCACTTGCGGGGCGGCCGCGCTGGTGAAGTACGCGCCGCCGGCGTTCGCGGTCCACGCGCCGCCGGTTGTCTGGCAGGACGTATTCGATGCCGGTACAGGCACGCTGCAGTTGCCGGCGGCATCGAAGGATTCCTGTGCCTGCGTGGTCGTGGTCGAGTAGTTATTCGATGGAACCGAGTGGTACAGCAGCGCGTTATACGTGCCCTTCAGATCCGCGACGTTCGCGCTCACCGTCGAAAAACCGATGAACGGATAGAAGTCGAAGTGCCGGTTCGGCACCGGGAACAATTGTGGAAAACCGGGGATCGCATGGACCCCGTCGGCGGTCAGGGTCGCACCGTTGTATTGCACGGTCGCTCCCGGAATGCCGCCGCCCGCCACGCCCTTGCCGATAAAAATGGTCGGCGGATTCGCCTGGTTGAACGCAGCGGCCGTGGTGTAGACCGATCCATCCGATGCCTGGCCGCCGCCCGGCGTCAGCACGAACGCGCAACGTGTTTGCTCGGCCGTAGGCAGCGTGCCTGCGGGCGGATGCACTACGGCGCCGACGATCGTCGTGCCCTTGCGCGTCGGATTAACGGTACCGGTGACAAGCGGAATTGGCGATTCGAGCCACTTCAGCGTGTATTTCATGTTCACGGCGTCGATGTTCAGGCTCACGATCTCGCCGCTGCCCGCGCCGCCCAGATACGTGCTTGAGACAATGTCCGCGTTAGCCGGACACAGCGGCGCGGCACCCGCACCGGTAGCCGGCGCGCCTTGCGTGCCACAACTCGCGCCGGAACATTGCGGCGTGTTGATCGGACCCGGGTTGTCGGCGTTACCGCCGCCGCACGCAACAAACAACGGCGCGGTCGCAAGTGCGAGCGCGAGTCCTTTCGAAATGGCATACGGCATACCGCGGTCTCCCTATCTAGTTTTGCGCGTGTAATTTCGCGGTCACCTTTTCGTGTGTGAACCGACTGAACCAGCCAAATCGTCGATTCAAACAGCGCTCTTCCGGCGAAGTCTTGACTGACAAGGCGTTCGCGGCGTATTGAAACGAAAATTTTTCCGTAAGGTGAATTGGAGAAAATCTGTTTCGATACGGCACAAAAGGAAGAAGGTTTCAGTGCGAAAGCGCGTAATCATCGACGAACGAACGTTCGTAAATAAATTAGGATAATCCCTATGGAAACGCGGCTGAAGCTCTGTTTGACCCGCGCAGGATTGGAAGGCGGTGATTTGAAGACCAGCGGAGGCGTTGATTCGGGAAAGAAACGGGCGGTAAAAATGCAGGCGTGAAAAAGCCGGTTTCGCACAACGGCGGAAACCGGCTTTTGGTTAGATTGAGCGCCTGGCGCGCTCAGCTTCTACTTGAGTCGATACTCGGCTTAGCGCGCGAGCCCGGATTCTTCGTCGGCGCCGATCGCAAGGTTCATGCACTGGATCGCCGCGCCGGACGCACCTTTGCCCAGGTTATCCAGTCGGGCAACGGTCACGAACCGCTCTGCGTTGCCGAAGACGAACAGCTCGACCCGGTTGGTGTTGTTGCAAGCCTGGACGTCGAAGAAGCCGTCGTCGAGATTGCTGTCCGCATTGAACGGCAGCACGCGCACGAACGGTTCGTTCGCGTAGTACTCGGCAAATAACGCCTGCACGTCTTGCGGCTTGGCGGCGCGCGACAGCTGGTTGGGCGAGAAGTACGTGGTGACGGCGAGGCCCTTCAGGAAGTTGCCGACAATAGGCGTGAACACCGGCGCGTGCTTCAGTCCCGAGCGCACGGCCATTTCCGGCAAATGCTTGTGGGCAAGACCCAGGGCGTAAGGCCGCGGGCTGTCCAGCTTCGCATTCCCGCCTGCTTCGTAGTCCGCGATCATCTTCTTGCCGCCACCGCTGTAACCAGTGATGGAATACGCGTGCGCGGCGAAATCGGCGGAAACAAGACCACCCGCCACCAACGGCTTCATTGCCAGCAAGAACGCCGATGCATGGCAACCCGGCACCGCGATGCGCTTCGCCGTGCGCAAACGCTCGCGCTGCGCCGGCATGAGTTCGGGCAGGCCGTACGCCCAGTCGTCATCCGTGCGGAACGCCGTGCTGGCGTCGATAACCACCGTGCGGTGATTGTCCGCGTTCACCAGCGAAACCGATTCGCGCGAAGCAACGTCCGGCAGGCACAGGAACGTAACGTCCGACGCGTTGATCAGCCGCCGGCGCTCCTCCACGTCCTTGCGTCGCGCTTCTTCGATACGCAACACCTCGACGTCACGCCGCTCGGACAGATATTCGAAAATCTTCAGGCCGGTGGTGCCTTCCTGTCCGTCGACAAATACTTTCGTGGTCATCTCGATCTCGCTGGGTCGGTCGCGCACCGAAGTCTTACGGCTGGAGCGCGGTCAAAACGCCATTTTAATGCGCTTCCGCGACAACGCGATGGCATTGCCGGGCACATTAGCCGATCGGCCTGAAAAACGTTGCAATGCCGCCGAAAAAATTACTTCGCGTTCCAGCGCGCTGTCACGGCCGCGATCCTTGCACCGAACACCTTCGCCGTCTCCAGATCGCCAGGCGGCGGGGCTTCGTCAGGTGACGCATCCGCCGGTGATTGCGTCAGCAAGCCCGAAAAACCACCGACGAAGTTAAGGTCGTTGCGCGTGGCCGCCTTCGTGTTCGACGGCATCATGCCCGTGCCAGCCCAGACCATGCTGTGCTGCATCGCGAGCGTGATCAAGTAGGCAATAGTCGAGTGCTTGTCGCCGTTCATAGTCGCGGAGTTGGTGAATCCGGCCGCGATCTTGTCCTTCCACGATTGCGCGAACCACTGTTTGGAGCTGGCATCGGCGAATTTCTTGAAGTCGGCTGACGGACCGCCCATATATGTGGGCGCGCCGAAGATGATGGCGTCCGCGGCGTCGAGTTCGGCCCAGCCGGCGTCGTCCAGATCACCGACGGCAAGCAGTTTCGCGTCCGCGCCGGCGTCGATCGTACCGGCGAGCACGGCTTCGGCGGCTTTCTTCGTGTGGCCGTAGCCGCTGTGATAAACGATAACGATTTTTGACATTTCATTCCCCGTTGCGACAGAAAGCCGCGGGTTGCGCAAGAACAACCGGAACCGTGCGTCTTTGCGATAATTTAGCCGGCTAAAAAAACGACGCCGAATGATAGTTCACCGGCGAGTCTAGCAAAGCTAAATTGGACCTGCCGACGCACCATCAAGGACGTTCATCGCCCGTAGGTGACGACGAGTTGTGCGCTGGCAATGGTCGTGGTGCGGATTTCGTGCTCGAACATGAGCGAAGGAGTGCTTTGGCGCAGGCGCAAGTCGCTGCTGTTTAGTGCGTACACCGTGATGATGTAGCGGTGTGGTTTGCCCGGTGGCGGACAAGGACCCGCGTAACCGTCGATATCGAAGTCATTGCGCGATTCAACCGCCCCCATTTTGCGCAAGACGCCCGAAGCGCTTGCGTTCGACGGCAACTGCGAGACGCTCGCGGGAATGCCCGCCACGGCCCAGTGCCACCAGCCGCGGCCGGGCGCGTCCGGGTCGAAGACGGTGACCGCGAAACTTTGCGTGGCTGCAGGCGCACCGTGCCATGACAACTGCGGCGAACGGTTGCCCCCTATGCAGTCGCTTCGGTTGAAGACGAGCGCAAGCGGCACCTGCTGGTTCGGGCGCAAGTCGGTACTTGTCAACGTGAAAGGGGCCGCCACGATAACTTCAGCGACTGCACGCGGCGCATTTGATACTATCGCGGCGCAGAAAACCAAAAGCAGCACCGCGCGGTGAGAAATCCGGAACCTGACGACACGCCAATCAACAGCGCGGTACATAGCACAAACCACAAGCCCGATCCCCAAGCGCATGGTGCAAACTCTCCGGTCACGGGCGCGGCCAAATCTGGCGTTTCACCCACTGTAACGATGTATTTTGTCTCAGAAATTGGCTTAGAGCTGGATTCAAGTTTAACATCCCGGGAATGGACAAAATTTTTCAAATGTTAAAAACAAGACTCAGCAAGGGTCAACGCCGTGACTTCGGGTTTACCGAAATTTCGCTATCCCGGCTGAAGGGCCAATGTAATGAGTAAGGAGTAAGTTGCCTATAATGCGCGAGGGATTTGTTCATTTACGAGCGAGGGGTAAATAATGGGTCAACGGATAAAAGTCATTATTGCCGATGACCATCCTGTCATTCTGTTTGGCGCCGCGCAGGCGCTATTGAAGTTTCCCGAGATCGAAGTCGTCGGGCAAGCGCGTCAATCGACGGAATTGATTCAGCTTTTGCAAAAATCACCCTGCGACGTGGTCGTGTCCGACCTTGCCATGCCGGGCGGTCAATATGGCGACGGCATGCCATTGCTGGGTTATATCGGCCGTCAGTTTCCGACTGTGCGCATTGTCGTGCTGACCATGCTGGAAAATCCCGCGCTCCTGAAACGCTTGCGTGAGGTGGGCGTGACGGCTGTCATCAATAAGTCAGACGATTTGAGCCACATCGGGCTGGCCATCGTTCATGTGATGCGTGGACAGGATTATATTGGGCCGTCGGTGCGGCTGGCGCTCGACAGCATGGGCTTGTCGGCAAGTGGCCAGCAGCGTGACGTGGTGTTGTCGAAGCGGGAACTTGAAGTGGTGCGCTTATTCGTGTCCGGCATGACGATTACTGAAATTGCCGCGCAGTTGAAACGCAGTATTAAAACAATCAGTACGCAAAAGAATACCGCCATGCGCAAGCTGGGAATTGAACGGGATTCTGAATTGTTTCAATATGCCCAGAGTAATGGATTATTGAATCTGTCGGCTTATGTAGGCGATGGAAACCTGGATGATGCCATTCCGATTAATACGCAATAATTGTTAATTTCGTTGCATAAAAAAGCCGCTCGCTTATAAAAACGAGTGGCTTTTTTAATGCACGGAAATTTGCGATCAGGCGATTATTGCGGTGATGCCGTTACGCCGCCGTGTGTGGCCGACCATTGCGCCGGCGCATGCAGGAATTTCTCGACTTCATCCAGCGTCTTTGTCTCAAAATAGCCTGCTTCCTTCGCGACGTGCAACACATCCCACCATGTGGCGAGCGCGTGCAACTCCACGTCGATATCTTTCAGCACCGAGACGCTTTCCTTGAAGATGTTGTAGTGAAACAGCACGAAGCAGTGATTCACTGTTGCGCCGGCCGTGCGCAGCGCGTTGATGAAATTAATCTTGCTGCGGCTGTCGGTGGTCAGGTCTTCCACCAGCAGTACGCGCTGGCCTTCAGTCAGCAACCCTTCAATTTGCGCGTTCCGGCCGAAACCCTTCGGCTTCTTGCGCACATATTGCATGGGCACCATCAGCCGGTCGGACAGCCACGCGGCAAACGGGATGCCGGCCGTCTCGCCACCTGCGATTGCATCGATTTGCTCATAGCCGATATCGCGCAGGATCGTGGTCTCGGCCATCTCCATCAGGCCACGGCGAACGCGCGGATACGAGATCAGCTTGCGGCAGTCGATATAAACCGGGCTCGCCCATCCTGACGTGAAAATGTACGGTTTGTCCGCGTTGAAATGAACGGCCTGGACCTCGAGCAGCATTTTCGCGGTGGTCTCGGAGATCGTCTGGCGGTCGAAGCCTGTCATGGGCGAATCCTTGGATTATCGAGTTGGCGCCTGACACCCGTTCTTACGGCGATCAAGCGGCGGCGGTCAACGGCGCCTGGCGGAGCGGGTGCGCCGGTCCGGCAAATGGACCGGGTTCGATGCGCGCGCAGGCAAGAAGCGCGCGCAGGCAAGAATTTTACTCGACACATAAGACACGGACGAAACACCAAACCCCGGCGAAACCCCGCTTCGGGCCGGAGCTGTCTGGTGAATCCGAGACTTGCCAAGCAATCCATGCACGCGTTTGGCTCCCTTACGCGCGCTTCATGTCAAAAATGGTGCTGTGCGTCAATTTTAACGCGCGGTGTACACTATTTATCCCCGAAAAATGCTACGGCCAGGTATTTCAGCGTCGGTGCACACGCGCTTGTTTCCAATGCGCCCCGCCATCGCGCAGTGCCATCAAGACCGGCCGCACGGCCAGATCAAGTTGATCCTGTAGCGCGATTTGACCGTCCCGCGCGCAGTGTCCCTGGCCCTTCGCTTCGCCCATTTTCCGCCCATTTTTCAACTCTTTTTCCTAAACGTCTCAGGCTAATCATGGACGAACAACTGAAGCTCAGCGCCCTCGCATATCACCAGTATCCGAAGCCCGGCAAGATCTCGGTCACGCCGACCAAGCCCTTGTCCAACCAGCTGGACTTGTCGCTGGCTTACTCACCCGGCGTGGCCGCTGCCTGCATGGCGATCTTCGACGACCCGCTCGACGCCCAGAAATACACCTCGCGCGGCAATCTGGTCGGCGTGGTGACCAACGGCACGGCCGTACTCGGCCTTGGCAACATCGGGCCGCTTGCCGCGAAGCCGGTGATGGAAGGCAAGGGCTGTCTCTTCAAGAAGTTTGCGGGCATCGACGTGTTCGATATCGAGCTCGCGGAAACCGATCCGGACAAGCTCGTCGATGCCATCGCGATGCTCGAACCCACGCTCGGCGGCATCAACCTCGAAGACATCAAGGCGCCGGAATGCTTCTATATCGAGAAGAAGCTGCGCGAGCGCATGAAGATTCCCGTTTTTCACGATGACCAGCACGGCACGGCGATCATTGCATCGGCGGCGATCCTGAACGGCCTGAAAGTGGTCGGCAAGAAGCTCGACGAAGTGAAGCTCGTGTGTTCGGGTGCGGGCGCGGCGGCGATCGCGTGCCTCGATTTGCTCGTCCACCTCGGGCTCAAGATGTCGAACATCCTGGTCTGCGATTCCAAAGGCGTGATCTACGAAGGTCGCGGCAACCTGGATCCATCGAAGGAACGGTACGCCGCGAATACGGCCGACCGCACGCTAGCCGATGCCATCCATGACGCCGACGTGTTCCTCGGCTGCTCGAGCGCCGGCGTGCTCAAGCCGGAAATGGTCAAGGTCATGGGCACGCAGCCGCTGATCCTCGCGCTTGCTAACCCAGAACCGGAAATCCGCCCGGAAGAAGCGAAGAAGGTGCGCCCGGACGCGATCATCGCCACTGGCCGTTCGGACTATCCGAACCAGGTCAACAACGTGCTGTGCTTCCCGTTCATTTTCCGCGGCGCGCTCGACGTGGGCGCGACCACGATCACCGAAGAGATGAAGCTCGCGTGCGTGCGCGCGATCGCGGAACTGGCCGAAGAGACCGATCAGGGCGATGAAGTCGCAAAAGCCTACGAAGGCCATTCGCTTGAGTTTGGCCCGGATTATCTGATTCCGAAGCCGTTCGATCCGCGCCTGATCATCAAGATCGCGCCGGCGGTTGCGCAAGCCGCGATGGATTCAGGCGTGGCGACGCGGCCGATTCACGACATGGACGCGTATAGGGAGGAACTTGGCACGACGGTTTATCGCACGGGCATGGTGATGCGGCCGGTGTTCGCGGCGGCCAAGTCCGCGCCGGCGCGCATTGTGTTCGCCGAAGGCGAGGACGAGCGCGTGCTGCGCGCCGCGCAATTCGTGCTGCTGGAGAAGATCGCGAAACCGATCATTATCGGGCGGCCGGCGGTGGTCGAAATGCGTTTGCAGAAGATGGGCTCGAAGCTCAAGCCCGGAACCGATTTCGAGATAGTGAATCCGGAAGACGATCCGCGTTACCAGAAGTGTTGGCAGGAGTATCACAACATCGCGGCGCGCGAAGGTGTGACGCCTGACAACGCGAAGGCTGCGCTGCGCAAGTTCAATACGCTGATTGGCGCCATCCTGGTTCGTCTGGGCGATGCCGACGGCATGATCTGCGGCATGATCGATACGTATCACGACCATCTCAAATTTATCGAGCAAGTGTTGGGCAAGGCGGAAGGGGTGGAGAATTTCGCCGCGATGAACTTGTTGATGCTGCAGGGACGCAACCTCTTTATCAGCGATACGTACGTCAACGAGATCCCAACGCCCACGCAACTCGCCGATATGACCATTCTGGCGGCGCGCGAAATCGAGAAATTCGGGATCGCGCCGAAGGTCGCGTTGCTGTCGAACTCGAACTTCGGCAGCGTGCCGACGGCGTCATCGAAGCGCATGGCCGAGGCTCGCAAGCTGATCGCCGAACGTGCGCCCGATCTGGAAGTCGATGGTGAGATGCACGGCGATGCGGCTTTGTCGGAGGTGGTGCGCAAGGCTGCGTTCCCTGCGTCGAAGCTGGCTGGTGAGGCGAACCTGCTGATCATGCCAAACGTGGAGGCCGCAAATATTACGTACAACTTGCTGAAGATGGTGAGCGGTGAAGGCGTGACAGTCGGGCCGTTCTTGCTCGGCGCGGATAAACCGGTGCATATCCTGACGCCCGCCGCGACGGTGCGGCGGATCATCAACATGACGGCGGTGGCGTCGGCGAATGCGCGGGTGAAGGTGGAAAGAAACGAGACGTAAGCAAGTGATTTCATCCGTCATCCTGATTTATTGGGTGACGGTTGACTGAAGTGGGGATGAAGCGGCGACCGATGGTATGGGTCGCCGCTTTTTTTGCGCATGCCCCCGCCACATCTAGCGCAAATGCGCTAACGACGCTTGGGGAATTTTTAAAGAGATAGAGAGGGTGTGGTGCATACAACGACGTCTTTCTTATTCGGACAAATCTGATTCGAATGCCAAGTTGTGCTGAGTAGAGTCGCGAATCGTTTCATCTTCCTGAGCGTCAAGACAAATCGTTTCAAACATTTGTTTCGCGTCAGACACATTTCGCACAACTCTTTGCAGGTATTCAGTATGAACAAGGTCTTTAAATCAGTTTGGAGCGAGGCTCTCGGTGCTTGGGTGGCTGCGTCGGAATTGTGTCGCGGGCGTGGGAAGGGTGGCGGGAAGGCGGCACGGGCGGTGGCGTTGGTTGGTTTGCTGACGGCGATTGGTTCCAGCGGCGCATTTGCGGGCAACGGATTGGCATTGGGCTCCGGCGCGGACGCGGCTAACACCACTGACATTGCCTTTGGATCCGGTGCTTCAGCGGCGAGTAAAACCAAAGATGCAATCGCAATCGGCGACACCGCGAAAAGTACCAACGACTACGCAATTGCGATTGGCGGAACGGTCTCGACCAATGCTGCCAATTCGATCGTCATGGGCTACAACGCCGGAATAGACGTCAACTCGAAAGGCACGGTTTTCTTCGGGACGAATGGCGGTAACGTAACCGCATCGTCCAACTCGTTCGCGTTCAACCCTTACGGCGGAAACAGAACAGCCGGTTCCAGCGATTCGGTTAACATCCTGGGTACTGTGACTAGCGCCCCGGGCGGCGTTGCCGTTGGTCAGAACTCTTATGTTTCCACCACAAAAAGCGTTGCAATCGGCTCGAATGCATCAGTTGAAGGGGCGAATTCGGTTGCTCTCGGCGCTGACTCTACTGCGGTCGCGAACAACACGGTCTCTGTCGGCAACTCCGTTACTCAACGGCGGATCGTTCAAGTGGCGAACGGAACGGGCGCAACCGACGCTGTGAACGTCTCGCAGATCCAGGCGTTGATGGACTCCATGGGCGCAGGCGGAAGCGTCGATTCGGATGGAAAAATTCATGCACCAACTTACACGGTTGATGGTGTTTCGCGGACAAGCGTGGGATCGGCGATTAGTGCTCTCGACCGGGGTTTGGCAAACACGGTGAAATACGGTGGCACCAAAGACGAGGTTACGCTTGAAGGCGCCAACGGAACACAAATCCATAATCTTGCGGTCGGTTCCAACGCTACCGACGCTGTTAACTTCAGTCAACTGACTGACGCCGGGCTAACCACCGATTCTACGGGTACGGTCACTAACGCATTCGTTGCCTACACGGACAAGAGCAAGAGCACGGTCAGTCTGGGCGGCGCGGACGGCACGGAAGTAAGCAATGTAGCTGCCGGTTCGAAGGACATGGATGCGGTCAACGTGAAGCAACTGAAAGACGCCGGTGCGATTGTCGATTCAGGCGGTAACGTCACGAACGCGTTTGTTGCTTACGACGGCACGACAACAGATTCAGTCACCCTGCAAGGCTCGAACGGCACGCAGATTCACAAGGTTGCAGCGGGTACGGCTGCTCAGGACGCGGTGAACGTGAAGCAATTGACGGATGCGGGCGCGATTGTCGACTCGACTGGCGCGGTGACGAATGCGTTCGTCGCATACGATGGCACGACGAAGGATTCGGTCACGTTGAAGGGTTCAAACGGCACGCAGATTCACAAAGTCGCGGCGGGTACGGCTGCTCAGGATGCGGTCAACGTGAAGCAATTGACGGACGCCGGCGCAATCGTGGACTCGACGGGTGCCGTGACGAATGCCTTCGTTGCATACGACGGCACGACGAAGGATTCCGTCACGTTGAGGGGTTCAAACGGCACGCAGATTCACAAGGTTGCAGCGGGTACGGCTGCTCAGGATGCAGTCAACGTGAAGCAATTGACGGATGCGGGCGCGATCGTGGACTCGACCGGTGCGGTAACGAATGCCTTCGTTGCATACGACGGCACGACGAAGGATTCGGTCACGTTGAAGGGTTCGAACGGCACGCAGATTCACAAAGTCGCCGCGGGCACTGCTGATCAGGACGCAGTAAACGTGAAGCAATTGACCGACGCTGGCGCAATCGTGGACTCGACCGGTACGGTAACGAACGCATTCGTCGCATACGACGGCACGACGAAAGATTCGGTGACGCTGCTAGGCACCGACGGCACGCAAATCCACAACGTCGCTGCCGGCATCGCCGATAAAGACGCGGTCAACGTCAAGCAATTGACCGACGCCGGCGCAATCGTGGACTCGAGCGGCGCAGTGACGAACGCGTTCGTCGCATACGATGGCACGACGAAGGATTCGGTGACGCTGAAAGGCTCGAACGGTACCGTAATCCATAACGTAGCCAACGGTGAGGTCAGCGCGACCAGCAAGGACGCAATCAACGGCTCGCAATTGTTTGAAGCGACGCAAAACATCCCCGCATTCGCCGATTCAGTAAATTACGACAGTCCCGCGCACGACAAAATCGCATTGGTCAGCACTGCCGGCGGCGACGTAACCATTTCGGGCGTAGCTGCCGGTGCAATGACTGCCACCAGCAACGAAGCGGTCAACGGCGCTCAGTTGTTCGCCGTCGATGCCAAGACGAATCAAAACGCTGCCGACATCACGAACATTAACAAGACGATCCAGAACATCACGAGCGGCGGCGACGCGTACGTGAGCCAGGATCCAACCACGGGCGTGATTTCCATCGGCGGCAACACGAACGGCAACGAAATCAACGTGGCGGGCACTTCGGGCGCGCGCAGGATCTCGGGCGTCGCTGCCGGAAGTGTTGCCCCGGCCAGCACGGACGCGGTAAATGGCGACCAGTTGTACAACACAGCAGCATCAACCGCAGCGGCTCTCGGCGGCGGCGCGGGTGTGGACGGAAACGGCAACATCACGGCGCCGACCTACAGCGTCGGCGGAACGGACGTGCATGACGTCGGCACTGCAATCGCGAATCTAGATGGCCGCACGACCGCCAATTCGGACGCCATCGCGGACGTGACCGCAGCAACTAAAAACGCGGTCAGCTATGACTCGGACGCGCACAACAAGGTCACGCTCGGCGGTACGGCAGCCGCTGACGGAACCGATGCGAACGCTGTCCAGTTGACGAACGTAAAGGCGGGCGAGCTTTCCGCCAACAGCACGGACGCCGTGAACGGAGCACAGTTGAACGCAACGAATGCGCGTGTCGATACGTTTGAAAACGTGGTCAACAACATTTCGGGTACGGGAAGCCCGTTTATCGCGATCAATTCATCGGTCGCGGCATCGGCGGCGCCTACCGCAACCGGCACCGATGCCGTCGCGATTGGCGCGAATTCGCACGCTTCGGGTAACAATTCCGTCGCCCTGGGTGCGAACTCGGTTGCTGATGAAGACAATACGGCGTCAGTGGGGTCTGCCGGGAACGAACGTCGCGTCACCAATGTGGCCGCGGGTACGAACGGCACGGACGCAGCCAACATGAATCAGGTCAACCAGTTGCGCAACGACGTCGGCCAAAGCATTACGAGCCTTCAACGCAGTGCGTTCGGCGGCGTGGCGTCAGCCATGGCCATGCCAAGCCTCTCGCCGCGCGAACCGGGCAAGACCGTGGTGGCCGTTGGCGTGGCGAACTACAAGGGTTACGGCGCAGTGGGTGCGGGCGCAACGTATCGGTCGCGTGATGGAGCGTGGCTGATCAACGGAGCGTTGTCGGTAACGCCTCATGGCGATACGGGCGCGCGTGCTCAGGTAGGCTACGAGTTCTAAATTGCTTGCGTTGAAGTTGCAGTAAAGAAGGGCGATCCGGAGGTTCGGATCGCCCTTCTTGTTTTCGTGCGCCCGGCAGGGCGCAATCTCGCAACCGAAGTGCTCATAAAAAGATGGGCGCAATATAAGCCTTGACGACACCCGCCGCCCATAGCGTCACGGGAACAAAGCATTTCACTGGCGCGCTTGCCATCGAGTACATCGATTGGCTGTACGCGCCTCGACTTTCAAAACCTTTTGGTTTTTCGACACACAGTGTGTCAACCGGCATTCGGGATAGTGCAACGCCATCCAAAAACTGGCTTCGTTACGCGACGAGGCACAGCCGCGAAATGAAGGGTTGGTATCCGTAACGAAGAGGCACGGATCCGTGCTTGCCGCTATCTTGCGCGGCTACCAGTGGAATCTCCGCAGACCTCCGGGACATCTCTTCGGCGGGTTATCCGGTTCGTACCGGTCTCTGACTGTGTCTTTCGCATGCGTCATGC
>DASYLW010000348.1:0-5299 GCA_036009385.1 Caballeronia sp. | reverse complement strand
CCTGCGCGCGTAGTTAAACGGGAAACAGGATGCACACGCGCGTATTTTCAGGGCCCAAGGCTCAAGACTGACGCTTCAGGCCTCGCGCGCCGTGTCGACAAAACCTGTGCTGTCCCCGCAACGGTAAGCGACCTGCGCGCGCTTCGACCGACTCTCGTTCGTGACTTTCACCCATGACTCTCGTTCGAACCGCGCGCCCATTTCCTCCATAGCCACTGCTCCGTCGAGCGGGAAGGCGAGCGGAATGGGGTTGCTCAGCCCGGATACCGGCCAGTCGCCAAGTGGCGCGCTCCAAAAGCGCGCCGGACGCCACATCCGCGAGGGACGGATGAAGGACGCAATGCTCTTATCGACTGACATGGATCCAATTTTTCAGCGCTTTCGTCCGCCCTCGCGTCGATCGTTCCACCTGCTAACCAGCGCGTTTCCAGGTCGCGCGAACCGGGCGCAATCATGAGCGCATGGGTCATCGGCATAGGCTGCCGGCGCGGCGTAAGCGTCGAACAGATTCATGCTGCCGTGTCCGCGGCGCTGGGGACGCGGCCGCTGGCGAGCGCTCGCGCGCTGGCATCGATTGATACCAGGAAAGACGAAACCGCACTGCTCGAATTCGCGGCTCGCCACGGTTTGCCGCTGCATTTTTTCTCGAAGCAACGCATCGCGCAAGTTGAAACCAGCACGTCGGAACGCGTTCAGGCGTTGCTCGGCATCGATGGTGTCTGCGAACCCTGCGCGCTGCTGGCATCGCACAACGGACGCATCATCGTGCCGAAAACAGTGACTGATGGCGTGACCGTCGCTATCGCTGAAGACGACCTTAAGTAACCAATCAGGCAACAGACCGACAACGAGAGACATCATGAAAACGGACGAAGAATCGCATCTGCGCATGACCCGGCGGCGCAAGGAAGGCCACGAGAAAAAGCAGGCCGCCGCAGCGCTGGAGAAGGGTCTCCTGATCGTCAATACGGGCACGGGCAAGGGGAAGACCACCGCGGCGTTCGGCATGGCCGTACGTGTGCTCGGGCATGGCATGCGGCTCGGCGTAGTGCAGTTCATCAAGGGCGCGTTGCATACATCCGAACGCGATTTCCTTGGCGCGATCGCGCACTGCGATTTCATCACCATGGGCGACGGCTACACGTGGGACACGCAGAATCGCGATGCCGATATCGCCACGGCTCGTAAGGGCTGGGACGCCGCGCGCACGATGATCGAAAGCGGCGAGTATCAGATGGTCGTGCTCGACGAGCTCTGCACGGTGCTCAAATACGAATACCTGCCGCTCGACGAAGTGCTCGCGGTGCTCACCGCGCGGTCCGAAATGCTGCATGTAGTCGTGACTGGCCGCCATGCGCCCGAAGCGCTGATCGAAGCAGCCGATCTCGTGACGGAGATGCGCGCGATCAAGCATCCGTATCGCGAGCAAGGGGTCAAGGCGCAACGCGGCGTTGAGTTCTGACGTGCGCGCCTGCCCCGCTTTATTCATCAGCGCACCCGCATCGAACCAGGGCAAGACCACCGTCACCGCCGGGCTCGCGCGCTATCACGCGAGGCAAGGTCTGCGAGTGCGGGTCTTCAAGACCGGCCCCGACTTCCTCGATCCGATGATCCTGGAACGCGCGTCCGGCGCGCCGGTGTATTCGCTGCATTTGTGGATGGTCGGTGAAAGCGGCTGCCGCGCGCTGCTCGCGAAAGCGGCGCAGGAAGCCGATTTGATCCTGATCGAAGGCGTGATGGGTCTCTTCGACGGCACCCCCAGCAGCGCCGATCTCGCCACCACGTTCGGTGTGCCGGTACTCGCCGTGATCGGGGCTCACGGCATGGCGCAGACCTTCGGCGCAATGGCGCTCGGACTCGCGCGCTATCGCCCGGACCTGCCGTTTTATGGCGTGCTCGCCAATCGCGTGGCGTCGGCACGGCACGCGCAAATGCTGAGCGAAGCGATCCCTGAAGGCATTCGATATTGCGGTCATTTGCCGAGCACCGACGACATTGCGCTGCCCGGGCGACATCTCGGTCTCACGCAAGCAGCAGAGGTGGCGGACATCGATGCGCGGCTGAATCACGCAGCGGATGCCATTGGCGAGACGACCTTGCGCGAGTTGCCGCCCGCGGTAGTGTTCGCCGACGAAGCCCTTGAACAGCCTCCGCGTTTGCTCGAAGGCATGCACATCGCCATTGCCCGCGATGCCGCGTTTTCGTTCATCTACCCGGCGAATCTCGATCTGCTGACGGCGATGGGCGCAAGGCTCGTGTTTTTCGCCCCTCTCGCCGATGAACCCGTTCCCGCGCATGCCAATGCGCTTTATCTGCCCGGCGGATATCCGGAATTGCACGCCGCCCGGCTTGCAGCGAACGCAGTGAGTGCAGCCTCGATTCGCGCGTGTGTGGAAGCGGGTAAAGCGGTCGTCGCGGAATGCGGCGGCATGCTGTATCTGCTCGATTCACTGACGGACGTTGAAGGTTCGCAGCATACGATGCTTGGTCTTCTGCCCGGACACGCGAAGATGCAGAAACGCTTGGCCCGGCTTGCCATGCAGCGTGTTGAAAGCCGCCATGGCACTCACACCGGCCACACCTTCCACTACTCGTCGATGACCACCTCCATGCCGCCGGTGCTCACAGCGACGCACGCCACCACGGGCCTGGGAGGCGAAGCAATTTACCGTCACGGCACGATCACCGCGACCTACATGCACACTTACTGGCCGACGAATCCGGCGGCGGCAGCCGCCCTCTTTCGCGGCGAAACGCTATGACAACGCTTACGCCCATGGACATGCCTTCTGAAATAAAAGTACCGCTCGAACTCATGTTCACTATCGAGCGCGCCAGACTGCTGCAACCCGTGGGCTCGCCGTGCACGGACGTATGCCGGCTAGACAAGATCACAGGTCATTGCGAAGGCTGCTTCAGAAGCCGTGAAGAAATCAAGGCTTGGAAGACCATGGCCGATGCCGACAAGCTCGCACTGTTTGATACCTTGCTTGCACGCAAGGCGGCACGATGAAAAAGGGGCGGCCCGCAAGCCACCCCTCATTAGATCCACACTAACGAATTAACGAGGCGTTCAAGCCGAAACGATCCGCCGCGCCGGCACCTTTTCCAGTTCACGTTGCGCGAGCACGCCGAAGAGCAAACCGAGCGTGGTCCAGATCACCGCCTGAATGCCAATTGCGGCCACGCGGAACTTCCACAGCAGCGTCGCTGAGAACAGCCTCGGCACTTCGTCGATTGGCGGCAGCGCGAGGTACGCCAGCGCCATCAGCACGATATACACAGCAATCGAGATCAGCACTGCGTTCCAGTTGCCGTGGCGCGCTTGCAGACGACGCTGCAACCGCACAGCAAACACGGCCACGATCAGTGAGATCGCGACCATGCTGAAAAACAGCGCAGTCCGTGCGCCGATCGTGTCAGGATTGCCCACGGATGGTGGGTCAGGCGGGTACTTGAGGAACGGCACAACCGCAACGGTCACGAAGCCGAGCAAACCGAGCAACGCCGACGTGCCGCGTGCGCGCAAGGCGCCGATCCGCGCATACGAAAAGGCGAACACGAGCGAGAACAGGCCGCCCAGTGCTGTCCCGAACACGCAGACACCGGTCAGCAAACCCAGCCCCGCCTGCGTGCCGCGGCTGACAAGCTCGACGTCCCCGGCGGAATCGTGCTGATGCCCGGCCGCTGCTTCCGCTTGCTCGTGCAGCTTTTCCTGCTGCGACTCGAAAGCAATCGCTCGATCAACCGCAGGTTCACCAAAGGTCTTGGCAACGCAAAAACCGAGCAGGCCCGCGACTAGTCCCGCGATCATGCCGCGTATCAAAAGGTTTCGGATCATGGTCGGTCTCAGTGGCAGGGAAAGCCGAGCAGATGGCGACCGTCGTGGACGAACTCGTGGATGTACATGCCCTGGAAGATCGCGGTCGCGCCCTGTTCGGCACCGACAAAATAGATCGCGAGCAGCGCAAGCAGGCCAATAAATATCGCCCAGGGCAACACTTCACGCACCGGAACGGGTACAGGTGCATCAAATGCGGGATTGATGCCGGAGAAACTCGCGGATGCGGCAGGATGGTTCATGAACGACTCCAAGGGAATACGCGCCCCGTAAGGTAAAAGAAAGGCTGCAGCGGGGGTCTGACTTGCAGATGCTGAAAGAAGGCTGACGTGTTGTCCGCCCTATCCGGCATCCGCTCACAGTGGCGCGACCGTGCCGGGTTTTCACCGGCTTCCTCGCGCTGCAAGCCTGCCATTCTAAAATGAGTTGGTGGAATGTAAAGCAATCCGTTAATCGAGCGACATGAAAACTGAACTTGTCTTGCTGTGCCACGCGGCCACGCACGCGATGAAAACTGGCTCGTTTCCGAGTATCGGCGACGCTATTGATGAGCCCGAGCTACCGCGTCTGCCGCGACTTGCTTCGGCATTTCGACCGAAGCGAGTAATCACCAGCCCGGCACACGCTGCCATGCAAACGGGTCGAGCGTTCGACATTACAACGCGTGTTGACACGTCATGGCGCGATCTTGATTACGGCCGGTGGCAAGGTCGTCCGATCCGCGAGATCCATGACGAGGACGCAGATGGATTGGGCGCATGGCTTTCCGAACCAGGAAGCATGGCGCATGGGGGTGAAAGTCTGAAAGCCCTTCAAACAAGGGTTCGCGGCGCGCTCGAGAGCAATCTGGAGGCCGGAGTCACACTGGTCGTGACGCATGCAATCGTAGTGAAGACCGTGCTGGCGACTGTCACGCACGCACCGCTTACGGCCATCTATTGCATGGACCTGGAGCCACTTTCGGCAATTACACTAACCCGCTCCGGCGACGCATGGCGTCTTCGATGCAAATCTTTCGTGTGACGAATACACATCGCTTCTACCAGAGGCTGGAAAAACGAAGTAGCCTGCGCGCAGGCAGTCAAGCTTTCAGGCTTTCGCCCCGCGCGCCATGCGCCGAAGCGTCGAAGAATCGATCGCACCCGCGCAGATCCTGATCGCTTCTTTCAGCGTGCGGGGTCGGCCCGCTGCGAAATGCGCCTCAAGCATCGCGATGGCGCGAAGCCGTTCGTCGTTGCCAAGCTTCTCACCGGTCGCCAGTTCGAGCACCGATATAAAGTACGTCGCCGGTGGGGTAGTGCGCGAGGGCGCCGTTGACGTGGCTACGGGAATCGCATTTGACCACGCCTGTCTTGCGATGGTCGCTACATCGGATTGGGTCCGCCAATCCGTTTCTCTCGGTTCAAATTCGTTTCGACTAGTCATCAATCAAGCCCTGAAATAATCCTCGGATCACCA
>DASYLW010000347.1:0-34063 GCA_036009385.1 Caballeronia sp. | reverse complement strand
CTGGAGACCGAGATCGGGCGCGCTCGGGCGGAACGGCAGCACTTCGCCGAGTCCCGCAGCAATCGGCTGGTTGAACACGGACTGACCATTCGGAAGCTGCACGGCGCGGGTATCGCCAAAACCGCGCACGCCCTGAAGCGTCCCGAAGTAGTGATCGAAGGAGCGATTTTCCTGCATCAGCACGACGATATGCTCGACGTCCTTGATGCTGCCGTGCTGGTTATTGGCGGGAATCGCGAGTGCATTGCGGATGCCAGCAGGCACGATACCCAGTGCTGTGGCGGAACCGGCGGCCTGTGCGGCAGCCCTGAGAAAGTCACGTCGGCTTTTTAAGTTCATGGGTCTCTGTCGGTCGTGGGGGGAAGGCTTGATCAGGCTCGCCGGCCGCTTTCATGTCGCCTCTGTGTCACTCGGCTTCGTGGATAACCGGGGGCAACAAAGGATCGGAAGCGGCGGCGGGCGCGGGGGATTGCGTAAGACTGGATGTCGCTGTTGCCGGCTGGGTCTGCTGCAAAGCCCAGCGTTGTATGTCCGACGATCCCGGTAAAGCAGATGCATCGGTCTGCTGAATAGAAGAGGCGGGAGAGGATGAAGACGAAATAACCGAGGACTGCTCCGGCGTCGATGTGGACGCCGGGGGGTGATCGTGGTCCCCGCATGCGGCGAGCATGGTGCACACAAGCACGGCGCCACACAGCCAGTCGACACTAGGTAGTCTGCTAAGCACAAGCGTCCTCTGGACGGTTTGCATGTTTGTAAGTCGGAGCGCCGTGCGCATGCGGACGGCGTCGGGGAAGAGCAAGCCAGAGGATAGAAATTACACATGTAGGAATTATTAAATAATCGAAATAAAATCCCTAGCGTTGATATAACGTAATCTAAACGTAATTTCTGTTTGATTAAAGAAGGAAAGACCAAGCACCATGCAGACGCTAAGGCGCCCGTCTACACGATTTGCCGGTTGTCGTCAAAGGGCCCCAAGGTTTGTCCATGCCCCTTCTGCGGAAAGCAGAGGGTTATGAAAAATTCGTTAAAGCTTACGATTTACATGCCGTAAAGAGGTGAGCAGAGGCAGCTGATGACTGTCACTGGCTGTCATCCGAAGCCCCGCAACGGCGACTCCTGCGTGCCCGACGAGGAACGCCGGCCGGACCATAACAACATTGTTGCGATCCGGTCGCGCCAGATTCAGTTGATCCAAAACGCATCTGGCCGACCGGACGACACAGGAGAACACGATGTTCACCGATACGGCGCAGCGGGTCCTGCAACTAAGCGATTACGCGGTGTGCCTTGCCGCTGCACGTGATCGGAGCTACGCGCTCGCACGTGAGGTCGAGAAGTCGCAAGCTACGCTGAACGGAGTGGCCCAGGATCCCTCAAGCGATGCCGCCCTTTGCCGCTACGCAGCCGACGCCCTTGAGTCCTTGTGCGAGAACCTGGTGCGGCTGTGCGCGCTGACCGACCAGGCTTCGGCGAATGCCGAAGCCCTCGCGGCCCTGCCGCTAAAATTTTTCTCCGATAACGAAGGCGCCGCCGCGGACCTCGAAGCTGCGGTTCTGTCGCTGGCCGAGGCAACGTCAACCGCGCAAACCCAGCTTGCAGAGCTGGCGCAAGTCGTGGACGAGGCGTGCGGCGCCGTCAATGAAATGCGGCGGTCGGCGCAAATCGGGTAAACCCCGGTGCAAGAATATTGACACGGTAGTATGCGGATATACGCGAGGCGGCCATACGCTTCACGTGCGTCACATGCGTTGCGTTGGTCCGGTGATCCCGGCCGAACGTTTCGCCTGTCGCAACAAACAAGAGGGTCCGCCGCGAGGCGGGCTTTACATATCGGAACCGGTCACAAGCCGCTACCGACACTTGTCCCGGGTATTACACATGTCCATTGCAGCGTCCCTATGTGCGCTCGCGCGAGGTTTGCGTCGCGCGCGCGACCACCGGCCCACCACTCGTGGCGCTGTCTGCTCTTCATCGCGTCTGCTCGCCTGCCTCCTCGGCTCCGATCCTGGTCTACTGCGTTTTCATACTGCGCTTCGCAGCTCGATTGCCTGCGTGCTGTCGGGCGTAATGACGATCGGCTGGACGGTTCACACGCATCAGCCGCCGACCCTCGCCGCGTTCGCATTGCTGTTCGCGATGGTGGCGCCGCTATTTCTTCGCGATGCCACGCCGCGTGGCTGGTTCGTCTCACTTGCTGTTATCTATGGCGCGGGGGCCGCCAGCCTGATCGCGGCGAGCACGCTTGCGGCCTGGCCGCTCGTGGCGGACGCCGCATTCCTTGCCGTACTGTTCGCGGCGATGCTGGTACAGGCATGCGGTCCGCGTGCGCTTGGCGGCGCGATGACAGCAGTTGTTTCGTTCTACCTAGGGCTTTATCTTCATCCAGCATTCACACATGTGTTCACGTTGCTCGGGTTGTCGACGATTGCGCTCGCTTGCGTGGCGTTCACCGGTCGCGTGCTCGTGCCGACGCGGCCCGAGGTCACTTTACGTCGCGCGCTGAGCGCGGTGATGCAGCGTGCCACGACCGTGCTTGCCGACCGTCGAGCCGATGCGCCCGACGCCATGCGTCATGTGTCGCTGTTAAACGAAGCGGCGCTCGCTGTCGAAGAGCAGCTTGGCTTGCTCGATCTTCCGGGCGTGCAGCGACTGCGGGCGTGCCTGATCGATGTTGAGGTTGCGGCGGGCCAGCATGCTGTGGATTCGAGCCGGCTTGATCGAAGCGACGTTTGTTTGCGAGTTGCCCTTCGGCGTTTGTCGCGTGCAGGTCGTGACGCGGTGGCGTCGACCGCACGCGCCGCACCGACAGGCGTGAAGCGGCCAGCGGGTACTGCGCTCGTTGGGCGCGATGCGCTTTCCTGGTTACCCGCGTGCCGTGCGACGACCGCCGCGCTGATCGCGATGCTGATTGGTCATTCGGTGTCGCCGGAGCGATGGTTCTGGGCCGTCATTACGACCTTCGTTGTGTTCCTCGGTACACGTTCACGCGGCGACACGATCCGCAAGACTGGCGAACGCGTGCTTGGCACGCTCGCGGGCGTAGCCGTCAGTGCAGCGCTCGTGGGCGCGCTTCATGGCTCGCCGTGGCTGTTGGTTGCCGCGATGGCCGCGTGCGTCTTTGGATGGGCGTACTTCATCCTGACCTTGTATGCTCAGGGCGTGTTTTTCATCACCGTGCTGGTTGGGCTGGTCTACGGCGAGTTGGGTTTTGCTATTGGACCGCTGATCGAGATGCGCGTGGAGGAAGTGTTCGTCGGCTGCGTTGTGTCCATAGCCGTAGCTGTATCGATGATGCCGCTGCGCACGTCGCATCACGTCGATGTCAAGGTGACCGGCGTGCTGGATGCGCTCGATGAGGTCTTGCGCGTTTGCACTACGAACGGTGATGGGCTTGGGCTTCATCCGCTCGCGGCCATGCGTGCGCTCGACCGGCGCTGGCATGAGTTGCGCATCGCAATGCGGCCGTTGCAAACGCAGCGCGTGTTCGCATGGGACACGCAGATGGAACTTGCTGTCGGGCCGTTGTTCGCCTGCGTGCAGGCTGCGCGCGAGTTGGTCCGGGAGACAGTCCGTGGCGCGGCGGTTGTGGCGACTGATGAAGCCCGCGCTCGTCTCGCCGGAGCGTTGGCGTTGTTCGTGTCGCGTTCCGGGCGGGAGACCCGGGACCCGGACTTGACGGTCGCCGGGGAATTAACTACTGCTCGCTAGCGCCCGGAGTCGCACGACGAGGCCGTCGACAACAAGCGCTCCACGCCTCAAGCGACCGCCGCCGCAATGCGCTGTTTCATCGATTGATCCGGATAACTACCGAATCCGGCACGCACATTGTCGCGCATATACTCAGGCCGCCCGGTGCCAGGAATCACACAGGTCACCGCCGGATGTGCGAGCACGAACTTGAGCAACAGTTGCGCCCAGGTCGTGCAGCCAATCTCCTTGCTCCACTCCGGCAATGGCTGTCCCTTGAGTTTTCCCAGCAAACCCCCGCCGCCGAACGGCTGGTTCACGATCACGCCAATCCCGCGTTCCCTTGCAAGCGGCAGCAAGCGTTCTTCGGCGGACCGGTCATCGGCGGCGTAGTTGATCTGGACAAAGTCGATTGTTTCCGAGCGCATCACGGCTTCCACATCGGCAAATGCGCCCGACGTGTAATGGGTGATGCCGAGATAACGAATCCGGCCCTGCGCTTTCCATTCACGCAGCGTGGCGAGCTGCGTGCGCCAATCGAGCAGATTGTGAACCTGCATCAGGTCAATGCGCGGTTGTTGAAGACGCCGCATCGACTCGTCCATTTGCGCGATGCCCGCGTCGCGGCCTCCGGTCCATACCTTGGTCGCGACAAACGCGCGGCGATGCCCGCCAATGCGCGTCAGCACAGCCCCGGCGACCGCTTCCGACGACCCATACATCGGCGAGGAATCGATGACCGAGCCGCCGTTGTCGAAGAGAATTCGCAGCACGTCGGCAAGCGCGGCCTGCGCTTGGGCGTTGTCGCCGACATCGAAGGTGCGCCAAGTGCCGCAACCCACCACCGGCAACGCCTCGCCCGTGGACGGAACAGGGCGCGTGTTCATGCGTGCCGACGGCGGCGGCACGGCCGGGGCGGATGTTTGCGCGAAGCTCGAGGGCGGGCGCAAAGGCAGCAGCGCGCTGCCGGCGGCAAGGAGGATGCGTCGACGACGGGCGTCGGCGGAAGTGGAGCGCATGGGCAGTCTCGCCGTGACGGATCAGCTCACAGGATAGGCGAAGTCACGAAGCTGCGTTGTGAGCGCGCCACTGAGCGCTCGAGCGATCAGGCTCTTAAGGCTCTTGAGTCAGCACTTGCAAGCGCGGCGCGAGCGTGGTCAGCAAGAGTTCTTCCAGTGGCATGGGCTGGGCGAAGTAATACCCCTGTGCCTGCGCAGCACCCATCTCGCGCAACACCGCGAGCGTGGCTGCGTCTTCCACGCCTTCCGCCACGAGCGTCAGGTCCAGCGACTCCGCCATCCGCACGATTGCCCGTACGATTGCGCGGCTGCGCGGGCTGGTAGTCAGCTCGAAGATAAACGACTGGTCGATTTTCAAGCCGCTGAAGCGGTATTGATGCACGTAACTCAGCGACGAAAATCCAGCGCCGAAGTCATCGAGTACGACCGACATGCCGTGATCGGCGAGACGCTGCATTGAACGCCTGGCGAGATCGGGCTCGGCGACCAGCGCGCCTTCAGTCAGTTCGAGACAGATCCGCGACGGCGCGACGCCGTGACGCGCGAGCAAGGCGAGAACGTCGTCGGCGAACTCCGGGCGCGTCATGCTGTAGCTCGAACAGTTCACATGCACCGGCGGCCAGTCAGCGTGCTGAGCCTGCGCAAGAATTACCGCGACGCGAGTGAGCATGTACAGATCAAGCCGTCCGATCAGTCGCAAGCCCTCTACCGCCGGAAGGAACTCGCCCGGCGTGATAACGCGGCCGTCGGGCTGGCGCCATCGGATCAACGCTTCCAGTGCCACGAGCTGGCCGCTATTGACGCAAACAATAGGCTGAAAATAGGGCACCAGTTCGTCGTCGCGCTTCAGCGCATTGCGCAATGCCCCTTCGCGTTCGACCTGGTCCGACACCTCGCGACGCAGCGCATGGTTGAACACGACAAAACTGTCGCGGCCGCCGTTCTTTACGCGATACATCGCGGTATCGGCATCGCGCAGGAGATCGGCCGGCTCGTTGTGAAACTGGCTGTCGGGACTGACAATACCGATGCTGCACGACGAAAAAACCACGTGGTCGTCTATGTGAAACGGCAAGTCGAACGCCGCCAGGATCCGCTCGGCGATCGCCACGGCGGTATCGAGCGGCGCACCCGGCGACAGCACCGCGAACTCATCGCCGCCGAGGCGCGCGAGCAGGTCGGCGTCGCGCAGGCAGCTACGCAGGCGGGCTGCTGCCTGAATCAGCAGCAGGTCGCCAAAGTGATGACCGAGGCTGTCGTTCACCACCTTGAAGCGGTCAAGGTCGATAAACATCACGGCTAGTTGCTCGCCTTCGCCATGATGAGCGAGCCACGCCTCGCTTAGCCGCTGCAGCAAATGGCTGCGGTTCGGCAGTCCGGTCAGCGCGTCGTGCGAGTTTTCGTGTTGCAGCCGCGCGTTGGCGAGATCGAGCTCACGCGTGCGGTTCTGCACCCGCTCCTCAAGCTCATGGTTGGCCGCATGCAGGGCCTCGGCGGCGCTGCGTCGCGAGAGGGCGGTATCGATATGGCGCGAGACGAACGTCAGCAGTTCCTGGTCGCGCAGCGAGTAACGCACGCGTGCGGAATAGCTTTGCACGGCAAGCACGCCGCGCACGACGTCGCCGTCGAACAGCGGAATGCCCAGCCATGAACGCAGCTTGATGCTCTCGCCCGAGCGTTCTATTTCGCCGCTGTCCACCAGCCGGGTGGCTTCAGCGAGGTCGATCAGGCAGGGACGGCGTTGCCGGATCACATACTCGGTCAGGCCGCGCCGGTTACGTCGAGGTGTGGGATGCTCGTTGAGCAGTTCGTCGACGTAATACGGAAAGGACACCGTCTCCGTTGCACTGTCGACCAGCGCGATGTAGAAATTTTGCGCATACAGCAACTCGCCGACAATCCCGTGCAGGCTCTGGAAAAACTCCATCATGTCGCCGTGCCGGCTCGATAATTCAGCAATCTGGAACAATGCCGCCTGAAGGTGCTCGGCGCGTTTGCGTTCTGCAATCTCCTGCCTCAACGCGCGATTTAGTTCGGATAACTCAGCAGTCCGGCGCGATACCGTTTCTTCCAGATCGTCCCGATGAAGGATCCGGTCGAGCGCCATGGCCACGTGGCGGGCAACGACCAGGAAGAGCGCGCGATCCTCCACGCTGTAGATTCGCGAGACGTCGTACACCTGCATGGCGATCATGCCGAAGACGTCGTCGGAGGCGTTCTTGAGCGGCGCGCCCATCCAGAATTCGGGGCAATCTCCCACGCAAAAGAAGCGGCTTTCCTGCTCGGCGGCGCGGATCCCGGCGCTGTCGATGAGCATCGGCTGGCCCGTGGTCAGCACCTGGCCCGTCAGCGACAGGCGTGACGGATCGAGGGTGTCGTACATCGTGCATTCGAGCGCGCAGGTATCGATCACATCGACGTAATACGGGTAGGTGATTCTGCCGCTCGGCGCGTCGTAAAGCGCGAGGTAGAAATTTTCCGCGTCGATCAGCGTGGCGAGTTGCTGGTGCACGCCGAGCAGGAACGCTGATCGTTCGCGCACAGAGCTCGCGAGGTAGGCGATTTCGTAGAGTACGCGCTGGGTGTTTTGCGCGCGCGCCAGCGCGTCAGTCTGCAGGGCTTCACCCAGGCTGCGTGCAAGGTCGGAAAGCGTGGGACTTCCTGCATGGCTGGCGGGCGCGAGCAGCCAGCCGAGGATGCTTTCGCCGCTGCCCGTCGGCCAGAGACACAGGCGCTGGGCCGTGCAAAAGGGGTGGAAGGTGTCGGCGGTGAGAAGGTTGGGCCAGACTTGCGCTGCATCGCCCTGACTCGCGAGATGCATGTCCTCGCCGACCTGATACCAGGCCCAGGCGGTGGTATCGACCTGCGCGCCCGCACTGCGCAGCAGTACATCGACGGAATTGTCCGCATGGGTCCACCGCGCCGGGTCGATGATCGCGCGGGCGACGTCCGCAGCGGGGTCGTCGCTGCTGTCGTCGGTCATCGGCGTGGTGGGGCTCGCGGGAAGGACGTTCATCGGCGCTCCGAGAGCCGACGGCTGCCCCGGCTCCTGATTCAATCTCGTTCGATGTCGATATTTCTACTCTTCATCCGGACGCTGGAGGGCGTTGAAAACGCCCGCTCCTTCGTTTGTGCGTGCACGCACCTGATTACTATAACGGCAGCACAGCTTAGGGCTTGAGGGTTTTCGTAAGGGTCAGGTATTCGTCATGCGCCCGACGAACCGCACACTGTCGCAGGACCGGACGTCAATGAGCGTCGCTCAACCGCTACGGAAACGCCCAGCAGCACGATCCCGCCACAGGCGAGCAGCGCCCCGGTCCAGCCCGTGGCCTCGAGTCCGAAACCCATCGCGACCACTAGGCCGCCGGCCCACGCACCCAGCGCATTCGCAATGTTGAAGGCCGAATGATTGAGCGCGGCCGCGACGGTCTGGGCGTCGCCGGCCACGTCCATCAGGCGCGTCTGCACCGCGGGGACCACGGCTATGCCAAGTCCCATCGCGAACAAGTTGAGCGTGGCGGTCCACTCGTTGGCCGAAGAATACGCGAAAGCGGCCAGCGCCGCAGCGTTCCAGATCAGCATGCCGAAGATGGTCCAGAGCCGCGACTTGTCGGCCAGCACGCCGCCAATCAGGCTGCCCGCCGTCATGCCGACACCTAGCGCGCCAAGCAGCAGCGGCACGCGCCAGGGTGCCACATGGGTCACGTTCAGCAGCGTCGGCGTAATGTAGGTGTACACGGCAAACAGTCCGCCGAAGCCGACCGCGATCACCGAAAGAGTCAGCCACACTTGCAGTCGCCTGAACACGCCAAGCTCGCGGCGCGGTGTGGCGCCACCCGCATGAATGGGCGGGAGAAAGATGCGTACGCCAATCATCGTAAGAATGCCGAGCATGCCGACCAGCAAGAAATCCGCGCGCCAGCCGAGCCATTGACCGAGCCAGGTCGCGAGCGGCACGCCAAAAATATTGGCGATCGTCAGCCCCAGCATCACGCGTCCGACTGCCCGCGCACGCCGGTCGGGCGGCACGAGCGAGGCCGCGGTCAACGCCGCTACGCCGAAATACGCGCCATGCGGCACGCCGGAAATAAATCGCGCGATCAGCAGCAGCGTGTAATTCGGCGCGAGCGCGCTAAGCAGATTGCCGAACGCGAACATCAGCATCAGGCCAATCAGCATCGCGCGGCGCGGTATCTTGGCGAAGAAAATGGTGATGAGCGGCGCGCCGATCACCACGCCCAACGCATACGCGCTGATGATGTGGCCGGTCACGGGCAGCGAAGTGCCGAGGCCGTTCGCGATGACCGGCAAGATGGTCATGGACGCGAACTCACCCGTGCCGATAGCCAGGCCTCCGATGGCCAGGGCGAGTTCGGCGGGACCCGCACCATAGGGCGCGATCACGCGCGTGAGCGGGTCGTTCGGGACATCGATAATGGACATTGGGGAAAAATTATGAGTTGTGAGCGAAGCGCAATGCAGCATTATCGCGAAAGAATTAATATTTCGCATCCGCGAAGGCTCGAACGGCCGTGCTGAATCGCGTTGCTGCGCTGCCGCAGCGTCAATCCAGCGTGACTACGGTGCGGGCTGACGCGCCTGTTTCTGCAGTGTCTTCGGTGTCCCCGGATTCGCTGCCTGCCGAGAAGCGTTCACGGTAAGCCTGCGGTGTGACACCTATTGAACGCAGGAAGCTGCGCCGCATGGTTTCCTCCGATCCAAATCCGCAGCGCGCGGCTACTCGCTTGACCGGAAACG
Source organism: Caballeronia sp. (assembly GCA_036009385.1). Lineage (GTDB taxonomy): Bacteria > Pseudomonadota > Gammaproteobacteria > Burkholderiales > Burkholderiaceae > Caballeronia. The sequence continues at coordinate 24,590 of DASYLW010000347.1, read as the reverse complement.
ACGTATCGCCAAGCAGTCGACGTGCAGCTTCCAGGCGTAGTTGATCGATGGCGCGTGCGGGCGTGATTCCCGTTTGCGCCCGATAGTGCCGCACGAAACTACGCTCGCTCATACCCGTGCGTTCGGCCAGCGTCGCGATCGACAGGTCGGCTGACATGTTTTCGGCGATCCACGCGTGCAACTCGCCGAAGCGATCGCCGGTTTTTTGCAACGACAATGTTGTGCTGAACTGCGCCTGGCCGCCCGGCCGCTTGAGGAACACCACCAGTTCGCGTGCTACATCGAGCGCAAGCGTGCTGCCGAGATCGTCCTCGATCAATGCAAGCGCGAGGTCGATGCCGGCCGTCACGCCCGCCGATGTCCAGATCGCGCCGTCACGGATGAAAATGGGCGCCGGGTCCACGCGCACGGCCGGGTAACGTTCTCCAAGGTGCTCGCAGTGCGCCCAGTGCGTGACCGCACGGCGCTCGTCGAGCAAACCGGCTGCTGCCAGCAAGAACGCGCCGGTGCATACCGACGCAACCCGCCGGCACTGTGCCGCGCGCTCCCTGACCCAGGCCACCTGCGCCGGATCTTTCGATGCCGCATGCACGCCGCGTCCGCCCGCGACGATGAGCGTGTCTGTAGTTTGTTGAGCGGCAGGCAAGGGCTGGGCGAGCAGGCCGAGGCCCGCGGTGCTTTGAATCTCCCCTGCGGTTGCGGCAACAACCCGCGCCAGATAAGGTGCGTCGGCTCCGCGCCCCAGCGAGAGTTCATTGGCGGAGGCGAACGCCTGGAGCGGCCCGGCGACGTCGAGCAACTGGACGTCTGCAAACGCAAGGATGTCGATACGGCGTGGAGCGTTGTACATGGCTTGAAACCGGGTTGGCGTGAAACGAGGGTTGGTTGACAATTTCGCCAAATCGTAGCGAGGTATTGTGAGTCCGTCTACTTCCATTTGAAGGTTCATCGCCATGACATTGCATATCGGTTTCCTCGTCTTCCCACAGGTCCAGCAACTCGACCTGACCGGCCCGCATGACGTGTTTGCGTTGGTGCCGGGCGCGACTGTCCACCTGATTGGAAAAACGCTTGATCCGATCCACGCCAGCAGTGCTCTGGTGCTGACGCCCACCATCACTTACACCGACTGCCCCGCGCTCGATGTCTTGTGCGTGCCGGGCGGAGTGGGCGTCGGCGAATTGATGGAGGACGACATCACGCTCGATTTCATCCGGAGGCAGGCGGCGCAGGCTCGCTTCGTCACGTCCGTGTGCACGGGTGCGCTGGTGCTGGGAGCGGCTGGTTTGCTGCGCGGACGGCGCGCGACCACGCACTGGGCGGCCCATCATTTCCTGGAAAGCTTCGGCGCGATTCCCGTGAAAGAGCGCGTTGTTCAGGACGGCAACCTGATGACGGGCGGTGGCGTGACGGCGGGCATCGATTTTGCGCTGACGCTTCTGGTCGGGTTGATCGGCGAAACGCAAGCGCAGGCAATTCAGCTTCAACTGGAATATGCGCCTGCGCCGCCCCTTAATTCAGGTACGCCCGACACAGCGCCGAGGGCGGTGGTAGATCTGCTGTGGAGTCGCGGCGAAGCAGGGCGTGCTCAGCGCGCTGCAGTCGTTGAACGCGCAGCGGCACGGTTGAATCTGTAGCAGGCCCGGCGCAATGCCGATGCGGGCGGGCGTGCTTCTAACAGGAGGCGCAGGCCATGCCACGCGTACAGGTTGCTTCAATGACGGTTCTCGCTTCTCTCGGCATGGTGTTGGGTAGCGCACCCGGCGCATCTGCCCAGAGCACCGATGCAACGCCGGCCGCGCCGTCGCCAGCACCGTTCACGCCTAAGCAGGCGCAGAAAGCGCAACGCAAAGCCGATAGAAAAGCGGCACGGGAGAAGAACTAAGCGGAACTAAGCAAGCTGGAGAAGAACGGCCTGACCCGGCCGATGATCGCAACGATTACCTGGATAACTTGCGCAAGGCCGAGGGCAAGGCGAACGGGGGAGCTTAAATTTCATGCCGGTGTGTCGGGTATGCCCAATGCTGCACTAGCAACGACAACCTCGGGAGACGACCATGTCGAATTTTCATTTAGCGCGAGTGATTTTTGCATCCGCGATAACATCCGCGACAATTTCTTTAGCGTTCACGAGCCCGGTTTATGCACAGTCCGCAGCGACGGGAGCCGCCGCGCAACCGGGCAATGGACCGACCACACGAGCATCTGAAAAGGCCGATCTGAAAAATTTGGAGAACCATGGTTATAAGCCGACTGCGACCGAGTCGAACTATCCGGACGACGTTCAGAAGGCCGAGAAAGCCACCCACGGATCCGGTGCAACGGGAGCAAATGGCGCAGCTGCGACCACCAACGCCAACTGACGGATCACTGACAGTAAGTTATCAACCGGGCCCATTGGCGCTTGCCTGGCCTGCTGACGCACCGGCGGGGAACGGAAGTTGCGACGGCCGCCCTTGGTTGGGCAGCAGCCGGCTGCCCGCACTAACCGATGGTCGACTCGTGAATGAGAAGCAAAGTCCTGCTGTCCGCTGTATTGTGTGTTTGCGTTGCCGCCAGCGGCTGCACCACGCTCGGTGCAAATCGCCTCAAGGCCGATCAGGTCGATTACGCGAGGGCACTCGGTGAAGCCAAGAAGCGCGAAATACTCGCGGCTATTGTAGGCATCCGGTTCGCGGACTCGCCCGCTTTCTTGAGCGTCAGCCAGATCATTGCCGCTTATACGTTCGATGCCACCGCCGGTTCCACGCTCAGCGCGGGTGACACCACGCAGAATTTCGCTGCCGCCAACGGCAGCGTTTCGTACTCCAACCATCCCACGTTCACATTCACACCGACTACGGGCCAGGCGTTCGCAACGGCTTACATCCGGCCGCTTGCGCCGGCGCTCGTCCTGCCGCTGGCCGAGAGCGCGATTCCAATCGATCTGCTGCTGCGCATTACCGCGCAGTCGATAGGCGGCCTGCAGAACGCGAACGCGCTGGGCGGCCCGAACGCGAACGGCAGTGTTGGCTTCTTCGAGCTGATCCAGGCATTGCGACGGCTTCAACTAGCCGGCCAGCTCAACGTTGAGTCGCGCGATGAAGATAAAGGCGGGCGTGTTTATTTCACGCTTGGCGCGACCACGAGCGGCGAGAGCGGGCAGACGTCAGCGGATCTCGCGCTGGTGCGCAGGCTGCTGAAGCTCTCGCCGAAGACCAAGACCTACGAGGTGGTGTATGGGCAGTCGGCCCAGCGCGGCGAACGGATTCCAATGGTCACGCGTTCGGTGCTCGGAATTCTGACGGACCTCGGCGCACAAGTTCGGGTGCCGGATGAGCTGGCGACGCAGGGGTCGACCAAGCCGACCATCGGGTTGATCGGCGTGGAGACGCGCCCCACGATCGTTGTCAGCGTGGGCAAGAAGGCGCCGGAAGATGCGTATATCGACATCCAGTATGGGCCGTCGCAATACTGGATCGACCGGCGCGACTTTGATTCAAAGTACGCGTTCACAGTCGTGCAGATGTTGATGGCGCTGGCGGAAACCAATCAGGACGTGAAGACGCCCATCGTGACGATTCCAGCGGGGTAGGTACGTGTGATTGGCGACGAGGCTTGATTTCCGCAATATTGTGAGTCTGAGTGCAAGCCTCGATGCGCCTCAATGCGCTTCGCCACGACCTGCCGGGCGAATGGGTGTGTTGTCGTCTGGCGCCCTGGATCCGGCCGGCTCTGTCTCCGCGTTGCGTACGGGATGAAACTCCACCACAGGTTCACGCGTGTCCGGTGCCACGCGGGTCTCGCGGGCCTCATGTGTTACGCGGGTTTCGCGTGGTGCGCGTGCGACGGGGTTCGCGAACAAGCGCGGCGGCGTGCTGGCCGGCGTGCCCGGAGCGCCACCCGCGCTCGCAACTGGAGCCGTGCGCCGGATTGCCGGGATTGCGACGGCCTCGCGGATGGGCGCCGGGTGCATCGGACCGCGTTGCGCGATGGCGGCGGCCTCTATCTGCGCGCTTTCCGCCGCTTTCTTCGCTTCAGCAATCTTGACCGCGACATGCTTGAGGAACACACGCGAGTCTGCATAGCTCGAGTCGATGGCAAGCGCGTCTTTTGCATAACGCCGTGCGCATCGCCATGAAGCCGAGCGGTCACATGCGCGGGCGTGCTGCATGGCGGTATCGCGTGCAGCTTCGCGTTGGGCGAGGTCGTCGCGCACCCGCTGGACGTCGGGACTATTGACCTGATTCGCGGGCACGTTGGCCAAATTCTTCTGAGCCGCGCCCAGGTCGTTCGTGACTAGTGCGAGGCGGGCGAAGTAGAGGCTTTCGCCCGGGCTGCCCAACGGCGGACGCTCAGTGGCGATAACCGGCGAGACTGGCGGCAACGACAGCTTCGGCAGTTCCTTCTCCACCGGCGCGGACGGCTGCGGCGCGTGGCTGGCGATGGGGACATCGGCGGTGGCGGCAGGGCTGGGTGCCGGCGGTAAGGCGGCGAGTGCAGACGGAGGGCTGACGGTTGTCACGGTCGTAGAGGGTGGCGTGGAAGCCGTGTTCCGCGCGAGCGTGACAGGTGCCAAAGGCGTCGGATTTATAGGCGTGAGCGTGACAGCCGCCAGGTTCGTCGGACTCCTTGACACCGGTCCAGCCACCGGGCCTGGCGTGTTCGTCACGTTCGCCGCTGTCGTCGGGACTATTGCGGTTGTTGTGGTTGTTGTGGTCGTTTTGGCTATAGGCGCGGGTGCGTTCGATGTTGCTGGTGTAACCGGTCCCGACGCAGGACTCATCGCGAGCGTTGAAATCTCAGCGCGCAGGACCCCTGCGGCAGTCGTCAGCTTGTTCATGACCGACGCGATCATCTCGGCTGCCGAATTCGTTGCTGCTACTGTCGTTGGCGTTGGCGCGGGAGCCGGTGCAGGCGCCGGAGTTTGGGTCAGTGGTGGGGCTGCCGCATAGGTCACGGCAGGGGGCACCGGAAGGTTGGCCGCCGGGGCTTTGGCCGCGCTCACCGGGACAGGGCTCGTTGGCTTTGCCGCCGCAACAACCTCCGTTGCGCTGGCCGGTACAACGGCTTTAGGTGCGTTGTCGGTTACGACCGGAACGAACGCGGGTGTCCTTGCAGGCTCCGGCAGTGCTGCCAGCCGCTGAACCACGGGCGATCTCAGGCCGGGTGCATAAGTCAGCGCCAGCGCGACGGCGAGCAGGCCGCCGCCCGCCACGCCGAACGCTATGCGCCGGACTACACGGGCACGGTCCCGCGCAATATTCATTGCCGCGTCGACTTCCTCGGGCACGCTCGGATACGGCACGAGCATGCGGCCCGGCATCATCATGACGTTGCTGTTATTGAAGTCGACGGAGTTCGGTGCCCGCAGTGCCCGGGACTGATTCGTGCCGCAATGCGGGCATTCTTCTTCGCCGTGCGTCAACGCGTTTCCGCAGCGATGACAAGCCGCGTAAAGGACAGGCGTGCGAAAAGATAACAGGTTCATGCCGAACCCCTCGGGGCAGGTGTCGACGCCGGCTCGTGATACTGCCGGATCGTTCGTATAAGAATAGTGCAATTAATTCAGAAGTTAGTACCCCGGTATGTTTTGTAGGCCGCATTGATGCGTATCGGCGACACTTCGCTGCGCCTGCATCACACTGCATGAGGTTTCGCTCGTTGCGCTTGTCCGAATCTGACTTAAGTGTGGCGGATAACAGCGGAGAGGCAAGTTTCGCAATCTCGGATGGCGTCCTCGCCAACGCCAGGTTGACCCGCTATACGATGCCGTGCTCGGATCGCAAGCGGTTAAGCCAATAGCCCAGGCTGCGCAGCTCGAGTTCAGGTGCATGTACTGTCATGAGAGGTCCGTCGTAACTTCGCAATGGCGACAGGCAAGGTCCGTGTTGTGGCTTCCAGTGCAGAAAGCTTGGCGCCGAAGGGTGGGGGTAAGGCGCCGTTGTTGCCGGCCTCAGCGGCGCTTGAAGTGCTGCATGCAGGCAACCGCACAGGTCGATCGAGCGGACCTGACGCAGACTCGATAGACAACTTCTTCGAAGGCGAGGGACTAGCGCTAATGCATGGAAGGCGTGGCTATACAAGCCGTACATCGTCAGCATGGAGATCGGCTGGTGACGAAGCGCGAAGCGCGCCGGAAACCACACCATTGAACTGGCTTAGTTATCTTGATGACTTGATTAACCAAGCTTGATCAACCAGGCGTCAGGTGGCGGATGATTGCTATGTCGGCCCATAGCAGAGCGCCGCGATAGGTCGATCGCCGTCCACCTCTCGCAATGCAGATGGCGCAATGAGTTCCATGGGGTCTCGGTACGGGCTGACAAACATGTGCTCATGGAGAGGCGACCTCGAAGACCGGCCAGTAGACAAACGGCAGGCTCGGGGGATTTCCTTCACATAATAATTTTATTTACCTGGCTTAACTGCCAGTAATCCACAAAATACGGATTTATTATGGGCTATAACAGGATGTTATGGGGTGCAAAAACATACAGTGCGAATATGTCATGATCTATAACTGAATGTTATGAGGCTGCAGGAACATGTTCAATGAGCACTAATTACCGGGCTGCCATAGGTGATTATCGATACCGTTGGCCTTATGTAATTATTTGGAATATATTTGTAATTTAATAATGACGTATTGAGAATGTCTATTTAGAGTGTCGTAAATAACGCTAAAAATTCTTTCGAACGCCGCTTTGCGATTTTGTTTCTTCGCCCTTGACGCTGGTCCCTCACTAGCGTTCGATCATCACGTCAGAATTGCCTCCCGCGATCCGGCGAGAGCGTTGCGAAATTGGCGAGAAGGCCCATCCACTAAGGCTTTGAAGCATGTAACACCGGTTACCTGCCGAAGTTCATGGCACGTAATGGAAAGCCGCAATAAGCGGTTGCGTCCCAATTGCCGGGCTGCCAAAGGTGTCTGATTATCCGCTTGAGATACGGTTATTCTTTTGCAACAACGAAAACACGGCGTCGGTTAGAGCGTTGTCTCTAATTTGAGTATGCTGACATCAAAAAAAGTTTGACCATGCATTTTTTGTCCTGCTATCTTCGCATCCCATGAAACGCCGATGACAATCACGCTGAAAGTTCTGGAGCAGTTAGCGCTTGGCTGAAAATGCCTCCGGGTGTTAATGCCAGAACGAAATGCGTGAGTTGCGTGAGTCGAATTTAATCGAGCAGTCTTATTAAGTGATCGTTCGGTGGGCAGGAAATGCCGCTGAGGTGCCTCGTAGCCGTACCCCCGTCATTGCACCAGGTTTGCGCGCTGCAGCACAAATTTTGGAGTGCAAATCAAGCGGTGGTCCGAAGTGAGCGTTGGTTGCCGTAAGCCAAGCGCACTGCAGTTACAGAAATGGACGGTTCACGCCGGAGGAGTAAAGGTGGGTACGAAAGTCGAAGGGCAATTTCCGGCAGTAACGGCCCGTATGGGAAGGCCAGGGCGCCCGCGTGAGTTTGGGCGCAAGCAGCAAAACCCGGTACGCCGCTTCGGCGGTATCGCTGTTGTTCTGCTCCTGCACATCGTGCTGATCTATGCACTCATCAATGGTCTTGCCACCAAGGTCGTACAGGTCATCCAGCATCCTATCGAAACGAAAATCATCGAACCGGTGAAGCCGCCTCCGCCGCCTCCATTGCCCACCGTGCAATTGCCGCCGCCGAAGTTTGCACCGCCGCCGCCGCCGTTCGTGCCGCCGCCGGAAGTGCAGGTGCAAACTCCGCCGCAGCCGACCATCACACACCAGGCCGCGCCGGTCGTGTCGGCTCCCGCCGTAGCACCACCCGCTCCGCCGGCGCCGCCCGCCCCCGCCAAGCCGGTGAGCACCGAGGTTGGTGTCGTGTGTCCGAACTCGGATCAGATCCGGTCCTCGATCCGCTACCCGAAGGAAGCTCAGGAAAACAATGTGACGGGCGATGTGCTCATCGAATTCGTAGTCGACCCGCAGGGCCACATCACGAATGAACGCGTTGCCAGGTCGGCAGACGATTCCTCACTCGATCGCGCAGCCTTCAATGCGGTCAAGCAGTTCACGTGCGTTTCCCAAGGCCAACCCGTCCGTGTGCAAGTTCCGTTCTCGTTTAACCTGAACTGATCCCCACTGGCTGTTCGGTACCGGTAGCGATTTATCAGTCTTGGTTTAGAAGTTGTACTAATGAACTTGGAGCAGGCATGAAAAAGCGTACTCTCGCCGCATTGGCGGCAACCCTGTTGTTCGCCGTAACCACGGTGGATACCTTTGTGGCACCACACATGGCCCAAGCGCAGGCTAGCGACGCTACCGCGTCAGCTGCGGTCACCGGAACCGCCACCGCCGCACCGCAAACGACTGGCTCGGCCACGGACCAGGCGGTACCGCCGCCGGAGCCGGCCACGTCCGAAACCGTCAACAACCCGTACGGCCTCGGCGCGCTCTGGAAGAACGGTGACTTCGTTGCGCGCTTCGTGCTGATCCTTCTGGTGCTCATGTCGATGGGCAGCTGGTACATCATGATCACCAAGTTCTTCGAGCAGTTCCGCGCCAATCGTCGTGCGAAGAGCGCCGACGAACAGCTCTGGACAGCACCGTCGCTGGTTGAAGGCGCGAAGATGCTCGACGAAGCCTCGCCGTTCCGCTTCATCGCCGAGACAGCTATTGAAGCGGGCGAACACCACAACGAAGCACTGCTTGAAGCCGTCGACCGCAACACGTGGATCGACACCTCGGTCGAGCGTGCGATCACCAATGTATCGAATCGCCTGCAGGACGGCCTGGCTTTCCTCGGCACGGTCGGCTCGACAGCGCCGTTCGTCGGTCTGTTCGGTACGGTGTGGGGGATCTATCACGCGCTGACGGCAATCGGTATTGCGGGCCAGGCTTCGATCGACAAGGTCGCGGGTCCAGTGGGTGAAGCACTGATCATGACCGCCATCGGTCTCGCCGTGGCCGTGCCGGCGGTACTTGGCTACAACTTCCTGGTTCGCCGCAACAAGTCCGTGATGGAGCGTGTTCGTGCGTTCGGCGCACAACTGCACACCGTCTTGCTCGCCGGCAGCCGGCGCTCGGCGCGCGCTTCGGCTCGCGAAACCGCACTGGCCCAATAAGCGGAGTTCGTCATGGCTATGAGCGTTGGGCAAGATGATGACGACGAGGTCATCTCCAGTATCAACACCACGCCGCTCGTCGATGTGATGCTGGTCCTGCTGATCATCTTTCTGATCACAATTCCGGTTGTGACCCATACGATTCCGGTGCAACTGCCGAAAGAGACGATCCAGCCATTGCAGACCACACCGAAAAGTATCGTCATTGCGGTCAATCGCGACGGCGATTTTTTCTGGAACGAGAAGCATGTGGATGGGCCAACGCTGTTGGCACGCCTGAAGACCGTGTCGGTCATGACGCCGCAACCGGAAGTGCACGTTCGGGGTGACCAGAGCGCGCGTTATGAATTCATCGGCCGGGTCATTACCGAGTGCGAACGCGCCGGTATCGCCAAGGTTTCATTTATTACTGAGCCGCCTGCGCGGGGCGGCTAGCTTTGCAGGGGATCGGACAATGGGAATGAACGTATCGTCGGGCGGTGGCAGCGCCGAGCCGGACGTGATGGTCGATATCAACACCACGCCGCTTATTGACGTGATGCTGGTATTGCTGATCATGCTGATCATCACAATTCCGATCCAGACGCACGCCATCAAGATGAACATGCCGATCGGCAATCCGCCGCCGCCGGTCACGCAGCCTGAAGTGGTGCAGATCGATATCGACTTCGACGGCACCACGACCTGGAACGGCCAGGCGGTGCCGGATCGTGCAGCGCTCGAATCCAGGCTTGCACAAGTGGCTGCTGAACCGGTGCAGGCGGAAATCCATCTGCGGCCCAACAAGCTGGTGCCGTACAAAGATGTCGCGGCGGTGATGGCGTCCGCTCAGCGACTGGGCGCGACGAAAATCGGCCTGATCGGCAATGAGCAGTACATGCAATAGGGAAGTGGAATGCTAACGATCCATCAACGATTCAAACGCGCCGTCATGGCGGGTGCTATTGGAGGACTGTCCGCGCTCGTCGTGCTGCCGGTCACGGCTCATGCCGCGGAAACCTTGCGCCCGGATGTGGCGAAGCCGCTGAACGCCGCGCAGGATCTGTATCGCGCGCACAAGTACAACGATGCGTTGACGAAGATCGATCAGGCGGCCGCCGTCCCGGGCAAGACGCCGTATGAAAGCACCCTGGTCGAGGAAATGCGCGGCGCTGCAGCGGCTGCGGCGGGCAACAACGCTGTGGCTGCCCAGGCCTACGAAACGTTGCTGAGTTCAGGGCACCTGAGCGGTGCCGACGAACAACGCACCACGGCGGCGCTTGCGGGCATCTACTTCCAGGAAAAGAACTACCCACAGGCTATCAAGGTCGCGCAGCGCTACCTGAAGTCCGGTGGCGGCGATCCCGACATGCGCACGTTGCTCGTGCAGTCCTACTACCTGTCGAACGACTGCGGCAATGTGGTGAGCTTGCTCAAGCCCGTGGTCGACGCACAAGTGCGTGCCGGCCATGCGCCCGATGAGTCGCAACTGCAGTTGCTTGGCACGTGCGCGCAGCGTGTGAAAGATGACACGACGTACCGCAGTGCGCTCGAAAAATTGGTGGCCTATCACCCGAAGCAATCCTACTGGGACGATCTGTTTCAATCGATCCGCACGAAGCCGGGCTATTCGTCGGTGCTCGATATCGACACCTATCGGCTGCGTCGCGCAACCGGTTCGCTCGCGACCGTCGACGACTACATGGAGATGACCCAGCTCGCCATCGTGTCGGGCACCACGGCCGAGGGCAAGCAGGTGATCGACCAGGGATTCACATCAGGCGTTCTGGGCCACGATGCACAGGCGGATCGCGAAAAGCGGTTGCAGGCGCTTGCCGTGAAGCGGGCGCAGGCGCCGGCTGATTCTGCGAACCCTGCGGCGCCGGTCGACATCGGCTTCAACCAGGTCTTCGCCGGCCAATCCAAGCAGGGACTTGCAACCATGGAGGCGGCCATCGCGAAGGGTGGACTCGATCACCCTGACCAGGCGCAGTTGCATCTCGGCGTGGCTTATTTCGTGGCAGGCGACAAAGTTCGTGCAGTGCAAACCTTCCGTGCGGTGAAAGGCTCCGACGGTTCAGCCGACCTTGCCCGACTATGGGTGCTGGTGGCGTCGAAGTAACGGTATCCCGGCTCGAACATGTCCCATCCTGCGAACTACCACCGAATTATCAGCGCGTTGAACCGGGCGGCGCGTGCGGGCCGTGTGGAGTGCAGGTCTTCGAAAGTAGAGGGCGATGGTTGCGTACGTGATCATCGTCCGCATCGTCCGGCTTTAGGCCAATGTTTAGGCAAGTGCGAAAGTGTCCCGACAATCGCATTGATTGAACCGTTCATCGCAGCAACTAACCGGGCATATGACGCGTGTCTCAGGGAGGATGCTGCATTCAATAAAACATAGTTTGGTATACAAACTAATTTTGACCACGGGATTCTGTCTTGCTATGGTTTTGCCACTCGATAACAAGGCACAGGTCGCAGTTTCCATAGGAAGTAAAATTCGCGCGCTTCGCCAACGGCTCAAGCGCACGCTGGATGAAGTGGCAACGACTGCAGGGATTTCAAAGCCTTTTTTATCGCAGGTGGAACGAGGTCATGCAACGCCTTCGATTACCTCTCTGGTTGGCATTGCGCGAGCTCTGGGCGTGACGGTGCAGTACTTCGTTGACACGCCAACCGAAGACAGGTCAGTGCGCAGAGGGAGTGAGCTGAAATACTTCGGATTCGACGGAACCGCGAATCGCTTTGGAAGGCTGACGAACTTGTCCGTCGGCGGCCAACTGGAGGCGATTCTTGTCAGGATGCCGGTGGGACAGAATCCATCGGAAGTCACAACACATGCAGGAGAAGAGTTCCTGTACGTGATGAGCGGCCAGATATCGCTTACGTTAGAAGGTACAACGTTCTTGCTGCACGCAGGGGACACCGCGCATTATGAGTCCACTGTGCCTCACGCCTGGTGCAATACCGCTCGCGAAGAAGCGGTGATCGTATGGGTGGGCACACCAAGATTGTTCTAGGTCCCTTTGCTTCGTATTTTATTTAAAAGAAGCTTATTCGTATTTGTAAGTATTACTGATGGTTATATGTAAGGTTGATTGGATGGAAAGGCATTGCCCGACCCATCACGAAAAGTAGTCGAAGTCAAAAAAATAACAAGCGCTGCGCATTTCGTTTGCACTAAATAAGTAGTCCGATATTGAAGTATGTGAAGTGTCCCGTCTTTTTGTTGGCCAGTTTGCCGGGCAATAGAAGCGCGGGTCAGCTTTAACGGAGCGCGGCGCAAGAACGCCGTATATCGAGTGGAGAGGTTCACAAGACCTCACCTCACACACAGCTGTGCCTTACTTACGAGCGAGAAGGGGAAAAATGAAACAACGGGCATTGGCGCTGGCCATCAAAAGAATAGTCTGGGCTGAATTAGCATTGTCAGCCGCATTCGCCGTACCGGCGTTTGCGCAAAGCCAGCCGGCCACCACGGGAACCGCGGCAGGTGCAACGACGACGGAAAGTGCGCCGGCAGCGGCAGTGGCGGCGCCAGCATCTGGCACTCCTGCAACACCGTCCGCGGACAACAACACCGCGACACCGACTGCTGAAAAGGGCGTCCAGCAAATCAAGAAATTTGAAGTGACCGGGTCGCTGATTCGTAGCGCCGACAAGGTTGGCTTCAATGCGGTCCAGACAGTAACGCAGAAAGACATTCAGAACAGCGGCGCCACGACCGTCGCCGATTATCTGCGCACGACCTCGGCCAACTCGGCGAACAGCTGGGGCGAAGGCCAGTCCGGCAACTTCGCCGCAGGCGCGGCGGGCATCGCTCTGCGCGGCCTCAGCGAAAAGTACACGCTCGTGTTGGTGGATGGACAGCGCGTTGCGCCGTTTGCGTTCTTCTCGAACAGCGTCGACTCCTTCTTCGACTTGAATACGCTGCCGTTGAACTCCATCGAGCGCATCGAAATTGTGAAGGCCGGTGCCGTATCGCAATACGGCTCGGACGCCATTGCGGGCGTGGTCAACATCATCACGAAGCATGATTTCCAGGGGCTGCAACTCGACGGGAGCTATGGCAGCGCCGTCAGCCAGGGCGGCGGCGCGGGCACGACCAAGTTCGGCGTACTCGCCGGCTTTGGTGACCTCAACGCCGATCGCTTCAACGTGACGGCCGCGGCAAGTTACTACAAGTCGAACGGCTTCACGCTCGCTGATCGCGACGCGACGAGTGGTCAGGATTTCACCAATCAGCCGGGCGGCCATTCGTTGCTCGCGCCGTCGTACTGGAACATGCCCGACGGCAGCGTGCAGGCATTGAACGGCTGCGCGAACGGCGGCGCAGTACATCCCGCAGGCACCAACTCGCTGACATCGGGATTGCCGGGAACGATCTGCGGCTTCAACTCCGCAGAAAGCACGTCTATCGCGCCTATGACCGAGCGATTGAACGCGAAGCTTCACGCCGATTTCAAGATCAACGATACGACGACGGCGTTTGGCGACTTCCTGATCAGCAGCAACAAGACCACGACCAACGACGGTCTGTGGGGCAACGTTGTCGGCAATCCGCAGGTCCCCGCGCTCGTCTGGAATCCGCAGACCAAGCTGCTTTCGCCGTTCAACTTCACTGTGCCGGCGAGCAATCAGTACAACCCGTTCGGGGTAGCCACGCCGCTCACGTATGCGTTCCCGAACGCGGTAGCGGAAGACACGTATTCCACCTACTGGCGCGCGTCAACAGGCATCAAAGGCTCGTTCAACCTGCCGAACGGCGAGTGGGATTGGGCGAGCTCGGTCAGTCACTCGCAAAGCACGGTTTCGAACACCTATACGAACCAGCTCAATACCGCGGCACTGACTAATATTTACCAGAACGGGACGTTCGATTTCTCGAATCCCGCCGCTACGCCGAACGGGCTCAACGGGCTGTACCAGGATGCGAATAACCTGGCTATCTCGAAGCTCGACACCGTTGACGCGACGCTGTCCACGCCACACCTCTTCAGTCTGCCGGCAGGCGATGTGGGTCTCGGCTTCGGTGCACAGTTCACGCACCAGAGCGAAGTAATGAACCCGGGTGCGGCGTTCGAACAAGGTCAGGTTATCAGCCCGAACCTCCAGACGGTGAACGGCCAGCGCAACGTGGCTGCCGTGTACTACCAGGTGGACATTCCGATCGTGCGCGCGTTGACGTTCAGTCAGTCGGGGCGTTACGACCACTACAGCGATGTGGGTGGTGCGTTCTCGCCGCGCTTCGCGTTGCGGTATCAGCCGGTTCAGGCGTTGACGATGTACACCTCCTACAACCGTGGCTTCCGCGCGCCGACGTTCGTTGAGAATAGCAACTCGCAAACGATGGGTATCCAGGTGGACCCGGCCACCGGCCAGAACTACACGTCGATCACGGAGGGCAATCCGGCCCTGAAGGCGGAGCGTACGAAAAACCTGACCATCGGTTTCGAGCTGTCGCCTACCCGTACGACCGATGTCGGCCTGGACTGGTACAAGATTCGTGTCGATAACGTGATCGGCCAGGGCTCGCCTTCCCAGGTTGTCACCGACCCGGTCACGGGCGATCTCCTGTACAAGGTCATCCCGTACGCGAACCTCGGCTATCTCGACACGAACGGTTTCGAAGGCACGTTCCGCCAGTCGCTGCCGACGAAGACCGGAACGTTCACGTTGTCTGCGGACTGGGCTTACGTGAACAGCTTCAAGCTCGGTGCCCCGGGTGCGTCGCCGGTGAATGGTGCGGGTAACGACTTCACCCTCACACAGCCGTTCGGCGGCAGCTTCCCGCGCTGGAAAGGGAACACCACCCTGGACTGGGCGTACAACAAGTTTGACGCAGCGTTGACCTGGCAGTTCACCGGTCCGTACGCGCAGAATCTGGTTGCCGCCGGGCCATCGCATGCGGGATCGTACAGCCAGTTCAACCTGATGATGACGTACACGGGTTTCAAGCACTGGACGATCTTCGGCGGCATCGACAACATCTTCAATCGTGCGCCGCCGTACGATGCAGTCTTTGCAAATGGCACGCTGGATCAGAATGGCTACGACCAGTCGCTCTACACGAACATTGGCCGTTTCGCGCAGGTCGGCGCAACGTACAAGTTCTGATGCCGCTGTAGTCTGTTTGCCTGATAGAGCGGTCGCTTCGGCGCGCATTATGTTGCGCCGGAGCGGCCTTGTTTTTGGAATCCCGGACCATTCGATTCAATCATCGATCTTTTGACGCCTCATCGCATGACATGCTCGCGGCTGCAGTCACAGCCGAGCGCGGAAGTCACGAATACCAGGAGTTTTCAGATGTTTTTCGCACCTCGTCCTTGTCCTTCCATCCGTCTTCGCCGTGCAACCGCGGCAGCGGTTCTGGGCGGCTTCATGCTTGCCGGCGCATCGCAGGCTGCAATCGTTCCTCCCGGCGTGCAACTCGCCGCGAAGCAAGAGCTGGTGCGCAACATTGGCACTGAAGTCGAGACGCTCGATCCGAACGTAGCGGAGTCCGTGCCGGCCAATACCGTCGCGCGCGATCTGTTCGAGGGGCTGACCGCAACGCGCGCCGACGGCGAGACTGTGCCCGGTGTCGCGGAAAAGTGGGAGATGAAGGATCCCACCACGTGGATCTTTCATCTGCGAAGGAATGCGAAATGGTCCAACGGCGAGCCGGTTGTCGCCGCTGACTTTGTGTACGGATGCCAGCGTCTCGTCGATCCAAAAACAGCTTCGCCGTACGCAACCACTTACGGCATGTTCCTGCTGAACGGAGCAGACATCGTGGCAGGCAAGAAACCGGTGGCGTCCCTTGGCGTGAGCGCACTCGACCCGTACACGGTCCAAATCAGGACGCCGAATCCGGTGCCGTTCTTGCCCGACCTGATGTCGAATACGAACCTTGGGCCGGTGAACAAGGCAGCGGTCGAAAAGTACGGGAAGGACTGGACCAAACCCGGGAAACTGGTCAGCAACGGCGCCTTCATGCTGAAGGACTGGCAGGTGAACAACCGCCTTGTGGTGGCGAAAGACCCGCTGTACTGGAATGCTGCCAACGTGCAATTGAACCAGGTCACGTACCTGCCGGTGGAGGACGAAAACACCGACGTGAAGCTGTACGAGTCCGGCGGTAACGACTGGGTGAACCAGCTTCCGTCCGGCACCTATGCCCGCTACAAGCAGCAGTACCCGGACGAGATGCGCGCGGCGCCCATGCTCGGTTTGCGTTATTACTCCTTCAACAATAAGGACCCGCTGCTGAAGGATGTGCGTGTGCGTAAGGCGCTGTCCATGGTCATCGACCGGGACATCCTGGCACAGCGCGTGACTGCCGACGGCCAGATTCCGGCGTATGGCGTCATCGTGAAGGGTGTGAAGGGCGCCGATGTCAGCGCATACGACTGGGCGTCATGGCCGATGGCAAAACGCGTGGATGAAGCGAAAAAGCTGCTGGCCGAGGCGGGCGTGAAGCCCGGCACCAAGTTGCAGTTCGCCACCAACACGAGTGAGTATCACAAGAAGATGGCGATCTTCGCGGCCTCTGAATGGAAGACGAAACTAGGCCTGGATACTGAAATCCAGACGATGGAATTCAAGGTGCTGCTCAAGAAGCGGCACGATGGCGACTACCAGATCGCACGCAACGGCTGGGTGGCGGATTACAACGACGCAAGCACCTTCCTCACGCTGGTTCAATGCGGCTCCGAGCAGAACGACAACCAGGCGTGCAACCCTGCAGCCGATGCGCTGATGCACCAGGCGTCCGACTCCACCGACCCGGCCACCCGCCAGACATTGCAGACCGAAGCGGCCAAGGTGGCAATGGAAGATTATCCGATGCTGCCGCTGCTGCAATACACGCTGGTGCGATTGGTCAAGAGTTACGTGGGCGGCTATTCCACGAAAAACCCGATGGACCATTACCGCAGCGCAGACATGTACATCATCAAGCATTGAGTGTAGCGCTGTGTTTCTCTATGAACGAACCTCATCATCCCGTGAGAATACTGGCGGCGTGCCATTCTGCTTCAAGACGATGGCGGCAAGCGACAATGAATAGCCTTTTTTTCACGCTGAGCTTCGCAGCACTGCTCGTTACATCGCAAGCATTCGCGCGGCCGTCGATCGCGCAATACGACGAGCCGAAGTACCCGGCGAACTTCACGCATTTCGACTATGCGGACCCGGACGCGCCGACCAACGGCGAGATGAATTTCCAGAACTACGATGAACTGCAGAGCTACGATTCGATGAATCCCTTCCTGGTCCGAGGCGCGCCGGCGCCCGACCTGAAGAACCTGATGTTCGACACGCTGATGCAGCGAAGCTGGGACGAACTGGCGTCGGAGTATCCATTGATTGCGGACGATGTAGTGGTGGCCCCGGACGGCAAGTCGGCTACATTCCATATCAATCCCAACGCGCGTTTTTCCAATGGCGACCCAATCACCGCCGCCGACGTGAAGTATTCATACGACATGTTGTCCAGCCGCGAGGCTGCGCCGATCTACAACTCGCAGTTCGCCAACATCAGCCGCGCGAGCGTGGTCGATCGCCTGACGGTGCGCTTCGGCTTCAAGGAAGCGCGCCGCGATGCACCGCTGATCGCGGGTGACTTGCCGGTTTTCTCGCCGAAGTGGGGCATGAAAGCGGACGGCACGCGACCGCCGTTCGACCAGATATCGGATGTGCCGCCGGTGGCGAGCGGTCCTTACCTGATCGAGCAACGTAAGAATGACAAGCAGATCACGTACAGGCGCAACCCCGGTTATTGGGCCGCTGACCTGCCGTCGCGACGCGGCATGTACCGCTTCCAGCGCGTCACGTTCCGGCTCTTCACGGATCACTACACCTCGCTGGAAGATTTCAAGGCGGGTCGCACGGATCTGCGCGTGGAGTATTCATCATCGACCTGGGCGCGCAAGTACATCGGCAAGAACTTCAGCAATGGGTCGCTCAGGAAGAGCGAGTTTCCCGATGGCCCGGCGCAGATGCAGGGCATGTTCTTCAATACCCGCAAGCCACTGTTTGCGGACGCCCGCGTGCGTCGTGCGTTGACGCTCGCTTTCGACTACGACTGGCTGAACCGGCTGGCTTTCTACAATCAATACCGCCGCACGGGAAGTTACTTCCAGGATTCCCCGTTTGGCGCGCAGGGCTGGCCGGATGCGAAAGAGCTGAAACTGCTCGAACCGTATCGCTCTATTCTTCCCGCCGCCGTGTTCGGTCCGATGCTGAAGCAGCCTGATACGGTGCCGCCTCACTCGTTGCGCGCCAATTTGCGGGAAGCGCAGGCGCTCCTGAACGATGCGGGCTGGCAGTATCGCGACGGCGCGTTGCGCAACGCCAGCGGCACACCGATGACCGTCGAGATCATGGACGACCAACCCGGCATGGACGAGGTCATCCTGCCATACATCCAGCAGTTGCAGACCCTCGGCATACAGGCGCACCTGCGAGAACTCGACAGCGCGTTGTACGAGAAACGCATGGATGCGTTCGACTTCGACATGACCACGTTCATCTATGCGCCTGTCACCATTCCAGGCGGCGAACTGACGCGACGCTTCGGCAGCGCGGCTGCGTCACAGCCGGGCTCGGAGAATTACCCGGGTGTCCGGTCGAAAGCCGCCGACGCGATGATCGACGCTGCGTTGAAAGCGCGGACACTCAGCGATCTCCAGACCGCGACGCGCGCGCTCGATCGTATCCTGATCAACGGCTACTACATTGTGCCGGAGTACTACGCACCCAATACGCGCGTAGGGTATCGGGCACGAATGGGCTTCCCGAAGGTATCGCCGACTTCTTATTACGCCGAGGACTGGCTGGTCGACTACTGGTTCGTGAAGGCGCCGTCCACCGCTGCTGGTTCAATACACTGAGATTGCCATGGCCGCTTATATCCTCAGACGCCTGTTGCTGATGATTCCCACGCTGATCGGCGTGGTCACGCTGACGTTCTTCGTCACGCAGTTTGTGCCGGGTGGCCCGGTCGAACAGATCCTGACCCAGATGCGTCACGGTGCAAACCACGGCGGTGACGCGGGTGGGGCTGGCGGATACCACGGCAGCCAAGGGGTTGACCCGCAGCAGGTCGAGCAGCTCAAGAAGCAGTTCGGCTTCGATAAACCGCCGTTCGTGCGCTATTTGAGCATGCTCAGGAACTATGCGAGCTTCAATCTCGGTCAGTCGTATTACCAGCATCAAAGTGTCTGGGCGGTGATCCGGTCCAAGCTGCCGGTGTCCATCACGCTGGGACTCTGGACCGTGTTGCTGACCTACCTCATCGCGGTGCCATTGGGGATATCGAAGGCCGTTCGAAACGGCTCCCGCTTCGATACCGCCACGAGCGTGCTCGTGCTGACCGGCTACGCCATTCCTGGCTTTGTCCTGGGCGTACTGCTGCTGATGCTGTTTGGCGGCGGGACGCTGTGGCAGGTGTTCCCGATGCGTGGCCTGACTTCCGACGACTTCGATCAGCTTGGCATCGTGGGAAAGGTGCTCGATTACCTGTGGCACATTGCGTTGCCGGTGACCGCCGCGGTGGTCGGCAACTTTGCGATTATCACCATCCTCACGAAGAACACGTTCCTTGAAGAGATCAGCCGGCAATACGTGCTGACCGCGCGCGCAAAAGGTGCGCCGCAACGCGACGTGCTCTGGAAGCACGTACTTCGCAACGCAATGATCCCGCTGCTGACCGGATTGCCTGCGGCATTCGTGGGTGCGTTCCTCAATGGCAACCTGCTGATCGAGACATTGTTTTCACTCGATGGCATGGGCCAGCTTTCCTACGACTCGGTGATCCGGCGCGACTATCCCGTCGTGCTCGGGTCGCTTTATCTCTTCACCCTGATTGGTCTTGTGACCAAGCTTATTGCGGACGTGTGTTATGTCCTCGTCGACCCCCGTATCCAGTTCGACCGGCTCGACCGGTGAGCGCGTGAACGTCTGCGCGGACCCGCTCCTGGCGGCCATGGCCCACCCGCCGCCGTCCGAGTCACCCGGCCGGCGCGTGTGGCTGCGTTTCAAGGCGCAGCGGCTGGGCTACTGGAGCACGATCGTGTTCGTCGGGTTATTTGTCATCAGTTTGCTCGGCGAGGTGCTGGCAAACGACAAACCGCTCTTGGTCCGGTACGAGGGAACCTATTATTTTCCAATTCTGAAGGACTATTCGGAGAAAGTATTCGGGGGCGATTTCCCGGCGCGCGCGAATTATCTCGACCCCTATATTCGTAACCGGCTGGAATCGAAGGGCAACTTCGCGATCTACCCACCGGATCATTTTCACTACGACACCGTCGACTATTTCGCGACCACGCCCAATCCTGCGCCGCCGTCGGCCACGAACTGGATCGGCACGGACCAGTTTGGGCGCGACGTCCTTTCGCGCCTGCTGTACGGTTTCCGGCTCTCGGTGCTCATGGCGCTCGCACTGACGGTCTCGGGCGTCTTGCTGGGCGTCCTGACGGGCGCCGTGCAGGGGTTTTACGGCGGGCGCACCGACTTGATCGGCCAGCGCCTGATCGAGATATGGAGTTCGATGCCCGACCTGTACTTGCTGATCATCTTCGCGTCGATCTTCGAGCCGACCTTATGGCTGCTATTCATTCTGCTCTCGGCGTTCGGATGGCTCACGCTGTCGGACTACGTGCGCGCCGAATTCCTGCGAAACCGTTCGCTTGACTACGTTCGCGCGGCTCGCACCATGGGTTTGTCGAACTGGCAGATCATGTGGCGTCATGTATTGCCCAACAGCCTGACCCCCGTGATCACCTTCTTGCCATTTCGCATGAGCGCGGCGATTCTCGCGCTGACCAGCCTCGACTTCCTCGGGCTTGGCGTACCCGCCCCAACCCCGAGCCTGGGCGAACTGCTTGCCGAAGGTAAAAACAATCTTGATGCATGGTGGATCGCCGGCGCGGCGTTCGGCGGCCTTGTTGTCACCTTGCTGCTGCTGACCTTCATGGGCGACGCGCTACGCAACGCACTCGATACCCGCACACGCGGTTCCGCATTCGGAGGCGCACAGAAATGACAGTTCCTCTGCTGCAACTCGACGGGTTATCGATTGGTTTCGGCGACAAGACCGTCGTACGCGACCTGAACCTTTCTATCGGGCGTGGCGAACGCGTGGCGCTGGTGGGTGAATCGGGTTCGGGCAAGAGCGTGACGGCGCTTTCCATCCTGGGTCTTGCAGATAATGCTCGCCAGTCGGGGCGCATTCTGCTCGATGGCGACGACCTCCTGCAAAAGACCGGGCAGCAGATGCGCGGCATTCGCGGCCGCGACATCGCCATGGTCTTCCAGGAACCGATGACCGCACTCAACCCGTTGTTCACCATCGGTAAGCAGATTGACGAAAGCCTGCGTCTGCACGAAGGGTTGCGGCCGAACGCGGCGCGCCAGCGCGGCATTGAATTGTTGCGGCGTACCGGTATTCCCGAACCGGAACGGCGCATTGACAGCTTCCCGCATCAGCTCTCCGGTGGTCAGCGGCAACGCGCGATGATCGCGATGGCGCTTGCTTGCCGGCCGCGCCTGCTGCTCGCCGATGAACCGACCACAGCACTCGACGTGACGGTGCGCCAGCAGATAGTGGAACTGCTGATCGGCTTGCAGGAACAGGAAGCGGCCGAGCGTGGCATGGCGGTGCTGTTGATCACGCACGACCTGAACCTCGTCAAGCGCTTCGCGCAGCGCGTGGCAGTGATGGAGAAGGGCGTGCTGGTGGAAACCAATTCGACCGCGGAGCTGTTCGCGAATCCGCAGCACCCTTATACGCGCCGTCTGCTCAACAGCGAGCCCGAACGCGCGATCGATCCGATTGCCTCGAACGCGCGGCGGCTGCTCGAGGTGCAGGGGCTGTCGGTGGACTACCGGACTTCGGTGAAAGGCTGGCGTTCCGTGTTTTCGAAGTCCTCGTTCCGCGCTTTGCAGGACGTCGGCATCACGCTGAGACGCGGTGAAACGCTTGGCATAGTGGGCGAATCCGGCTCAGGAAAGTCTACGCTCGCTGCCGCCATCCTGGGCTTGCAGCGGCCGACGGAAGGCCTGATTCATATCGACGGGCAGTCCTTGTCCACGCTCAGAAGCGCGAACTCACGGCGAAGCGTGTCGTCGCGGCTACAAGTCGTATTTCAGGATCCCTACGGATCGTTGTCGCCACGGATGACGATCGAGCAGATCGTGAGCGAAGGGATTGCATTGCATCGGCCGGAGGTGACGGCGGCGGCGCGTCGTCAGCGTGTGGCGGCGCTGCTCGACGAAGTGGGCATGCCGGCCGATGTCCTGCCGCGTTATCCCCACGAATTTTCTGGCGGCCAGCGGCAGCGCATCGCAATTGCCCGGGCGCTTGCGGTCGAGCCGGAATTGCTTGTACTCGATGAACCCACGAGCGCGCTCGATGTGTCTATACAGCAGCAGGTGCTCAACTTGCTCACACGGCTGCAGAAAAGATACACCCTGACCTATCTGTTCATCACGCATGACCTTGCCGTGATGCGCGCGATGGCGCACAGGGTGGCTGTCATGAAGGCGGGGCAGATAGTGGAGATGGGTGACACGATGGACGTTTTGCACGCGCCGCGGCATCCCTATACACAGGCGCTGCTCGCGGCATCGATCGTGGCGAGCGCAGCGGCGTGAACGGGCTTTGCCCTGCAAACTCAGGACACGGGCTCGTCGCTCTTTTCGTCCAGGCGACCTTTCACGCGCAGTGCGCTGAATGAGCCGGCCTCAGGCGAGTCCGGCCCGGAATCCGCGCCGTCAGCCGGTTTGTCAGTCGACCCGTCAGCCGGCCCGACCGGCTTTCCCGGCGCGATCATCTTGCGCAGTTGCGGCGCGATTGGGGTCGCGTTGAAACACAACTTGATGCCGAAGCGCGCGCGGTTAAGAAGATGTGCCGTCGACACTGTCCGCCAGAAGCGGTTCAGGCTGAAGCCGGGATAACGCGCTTCGCGTTCAATCAACGCCTTGCCATCGGGCAAGTGGACGAAGCAGCAGTGCTGGAACCATCGAAGGTCGCGATGCGTGTTGCCGGTCCAGTGCCGGCCGATCGCCTGGTACGCTCCCAGTTCCACGATCTGTTGTCCTTCGTCGGCGAGCGTATTGAGCGCCGCGGAGACAAACGACTCGTCGCCGTGATGCTGCAAGCGCCCGATCTCTGCGACGTACCGTTCAAAGTGTGCACGTGCGCGAGATACCAATACCCTGAGGAACGCGCCTGTGCTGATGAGGAACTCGCCGCCATACCAACGCGGATTAAGCAGATGCCGTCCGGCCACGATCTCCAGGTCCTTGATGACGTTGGCGCTTCCATAAGCAGGGAACACTTGATCCGATATGTCGAACGCACCGACGCCTGCATCGGCACAGAGTTGAAGCAACTCATTGTCCAGGGGACGGATGGCGACAATGTCCGTATCGAGCAGCAACAGCAACGTATCGGGCGCGAGCAACTTCGTCACTTGTTCAAGCAGGTCGAGCTTGAAATGCGCCGCGTAGAACTCTGTGCTCCTTGGGACGTTGACGCTGGTGATCAGTTCGTGCACGAGTGGACGCCGCTCTTCCGGAACAACGGAAAAGCATGCGTTGACCG
The DNA here is from genome assembly GCA_036009385.1 of Caballeronia sp. Lineage (GTDB taxonomy): Bacteria > Pseudomonadota > Gammaproteobacteria > Burkholderiales > Burkholderiaceae > Caballeronia. The sequence continues at coordinate 945 of DASYLW010000347.1, read as the reverse complement.
CGGCCGGTGCGTTCGTAAAGACGGTAAGCCGGGGCATGCCTGCATGAAGCAACGTCTTGTTTAAGCAGAGCGCCTGACGGGCATAGGACAGCGGATCCCTGCTCGTGCTATTAGGGCTGGCAGTTGCGTCGACATCGACGAAGACCAGAGTAGAAGGAAAAATTTCCATTATTGGGTTGTCCAGTTCCGCAATCGAGAATTTGTTGCTGATTTGAATCGGGCTATTTGAACGAGCCACCGTTATAAGCATCGTGGAAGATACAAATACTATGTGTCCGCCAAAATGCCGGACAGGTGAGACATAGAGCGGAATTAGCAGGGTTCGGATTACCGGCAAAGGCATGCAGGGGTATCTCGTCGTACTCGCGCACATAAGCGGAACCGAAGCCGGGCGCGGTTCGGCGGCGCGAAGCGATCTGATGCAGTTTGAAAAGCCGGGTAAAGCGGCAAGAGCTACCGTGGTGTCTGGATAACAGTAAGCCTGACCGTCCAGTTTCCGATGCGTAATGCTTCCGGTTGAATGCTGGCTGTCACCGTTTCAGACAACGCAATGTATTTCATCGCTCCCTTCTAACCCAACCGGGTTTGACGATCCCGCTGCACCTATACAGGGCGTTGGTTAAATTAATCACGCGCTAAAAAAGAAAATAACGCACAAAAGAAATGACTCCGGGACGGGTTTCAGTGCATTGGTTCCCCATTGATTTCTGAGCCGTCAAAGCCCCGACAGGTCCGCCGTGGACAGAAAGCTGATAGAACGAAAATTACTTTCGACTTCAGCCGGCTTTGACATTCCGCTATAACCGGGACTGGAGCCGCATGCTGCCAGAAGGATCAGGCAATCGAAAGCAATGGCTCCAAGCAATGGCTCCAAGCAATGACTCAGCGCGCCAACTTGAGCGGGTCGTGCTGCGTTCGCGTTTCGCGAGTAAGCTTTAGCGCGGA
>DASYLW010000346.1:0-9645 GCA_036009385.1 Caballeronia sp. | reverse complement strand
GTGTCGTCGAAACGGAGGTGGCAGACGCCGCCGTAATCACGCGCGATGCCGAAATTGACGCAAATGCTCTTCGCGTGACCGATGTGCAGGTAGCCGTTCGGCTCGGGCGGAAAACGAGTTTCGACCCGCTGCGACCATTTGCCGTTGCGATTGTCTTCATCAATGATATTGCGGATGAAATTGTTTGCCGCCGGGGCGTCGTTGCGATCGGTGTTCATGCGAGAAAGAGAGAGCGGACGAGGGCGCTAGCGTTGAAGACCTGCGGCTTGCGTTCGGTAAGACTTGTCTGGTGTTTTGATTCTACCTTAGCAAGAGGGTCGAGACAGCGCGGGCCGGGATTTTGCCGCGATGTGCGGCGTGGCTGCGACATCCGCGAGCCTCGCGGGGCTGCGGCGCGGTTGTAACCAGGCCACGGCGTTTTCAATACGGGTTGTATCCAGCGTAACGGGACGTAAATCGAATTGTCGGCGTTGATGGGACGATTTTAAGATAGGCCCGCGTTCCGAAATAATGAAACTGAAAGGTTCGAGGCGCGAGTGGTTTCGACGATAAAAAGGACAATCTCATCATGAACAAGATCACACGGGTTTCTTTTCAGGTTGCACGGGTCGCGGCAATTGCCGTGTTTATCGCCTCGCTTTCGGCCTGCGCGATGAACCGTACGCAAGCACACGCGGGCATTGGGGCGGCGGCTGGCGGGGCTTTGGGTTATGTGCTGACCGGAGGGCCGCTCGGGACGGTCGCGGGCGCGGCGGCGGGCGGGTTGATCGGGGCGGGTGTGCGGTGATTCAAACAGCGCGGGACCGGCGCTACAACACAGGGCCGTCCGCGCCAGAAATGGCTCGATGCAACTGCGGCGTCAATCCAGTGCATGCTGGAACGGGTTTTTGCTCCGTTTTTCTGCCGCCCCGAAGCGTCCGGTGAAGGACGATTCCGTGGCGGAACAACGCGTTCATTGATATGACATGGTGAACGTCGCGTAGGCGTTCGCGCTTCCCGGCTGAATTTTTCCGGTGCGGATATACCGGCCCGAAAGAGGGACGCTATAGGTGCCCGACACGGACTGCGGCACGATGACAAATTGGTTGGCCGTGCCTGCCGAGGCTGAATCGGGACCGAAGGCGACTGCGACGCTGTTATTCACAATCTGATAGCCGATTCCCGACGCCGTCGAGTCGTGACCCAGCGACAATGTGGTCGACGTGTTGCCTGGGTCGGACGCATCGGTGATTGTCATTGCCACCTTGACGCCAGCCGCGCAAGTCAGCCCCATGTTGAAGTTGGTGTCGCCGGAGGTGGAGTTGATTGCAGGCAGGTCGGACGCGCGGGCGCGCGGCATCTCGACGTTGATCGAAGGTGTTGTGACCGTGCAGGTCTGAACGCTGACCTCCGTTGTCGAGATCTGGATGGTGGCGACCAGCAACCCGTCGAGCGAGAAGGTTCCGGAAGCCGCCACGGTTAAAGTGCCGGAACTTGGGCCCGCTCCGGTCGGTTTCGTGCGGACGATTTCAGCACCGAATACGTTATTGCCAAATCCCCACTGCCCGGCAAAAGAGCCGCTGTTTCCCGGTCCGAAATAGGCACCCCGTCCGGTCGGGGTGCCGTCGTAAAATCGAACACCAATCCCGTCGATATTGGTGGCGTATGTGAACGCATTATTAACCGACGACACGAGCTCGGAACCGCTTACAGTTTTGACATAATTGCCGGGCGCGTTGCAATTCGCATAAGAGGCGTTGGCTGGTATTGCGGGCAACTGGCTGCTGTAAAGCACAGTGCCCACGGGGACATCGCGCGATAAACTTTGCGCGGGGACGTTGATTGTGTACACGTGGGCGGTTTGCGAATTTATAAAGTTGCACGCCGCGACCGCATTGCAGCTGGCGGTGCCAAAACCGACAACACATAATATGCGTGCGATGAATCCATAAATATTGAAGCGTTGCAGCCCGGCACGGGTCTCTCCAGATGCCCCAGTGTTGATAAAGGCGGCACGCAATCCGTGGACGTTGCGCGAGAAAATATACTTTTTCATAAGATTTTTTTAATCGTTACGTAAAGCTGAAAGCTCGGCATTGACGACTTTCTCGCATAAAGAAATGAAGGGCGATATAAGCCTGGAAATAACTCTCGCAATAGGTTCGACGCAGGTTATCTGGGGAAGAGGCATGAGTTCACCTATTCTCTCCCATTCATACGTATCTGGTTGGTCATTAATCAATGTTACTTTGGACCGGCCCAGGAAGTTATATTGGAAATGCTAATACGGAATTCGGTTTTTATTCGTTGATCATTCGTTACGAGCGCCGAAACATAATCATCATTAGTAGCGGTAACTGCAGCTAAACGCCAAAATGGCGCATGCAGCGACTTCGATAATCACGCAAGCGGTTCAGCCTGAACTGCCGTTCGTCCGGAAAGCATCAACGTCCGCTCAGTGCGGCACCCTGCAGCTCGTTGTGCAATGAGGACGGAAGTACACGTCCAGCGGCAAGTAGTCAGATCGGCCGCTTATCGGCGCCAGCAAAAAGCCTCCGTCGATCCCGTATAATCGACAATCCCATTTTGGCACCCGGCTCCCGGCCCTCGCGCGCAGCGACAAAAGTCAGACGCTCCGCCCCAAGCGCCGCCGCCGTACAAAACAGCAGACCGCACGCCATGAAAGCCGCCGACATCCGCGAGAAATTCCTCAAGTTCTTTGAATCGAAGGGCCACACGATCGTGCGCTCGTCCAGCCTTGTGCCCGGCAACGATCCCACGCTGCTCTTCGTGAACTCCGGCATGGTCCAGTTCAAGGACGTCTTCCTCGGCACCGAAAGCCGGCCGTACTCGCGCGCCACGACCTCACAGCGCAGCGTCCGCGCAGGCGGCAAGCACAACGACCTCGAAAACGTCGGTTACACGGCCCGTCATCACACGTTCTTCGAAATGCTGGGCAACTTCTCGTTTGGCGACTATTTCAAGCGCGACGCGATCCACTACTGCTGGGAACTGCTCACCAAGGTCTACGGCCTGCCCGCCGACAAGCTCACGGTCACCGTCTACCAGGAAGACGACGAAGCATTCGCCATCTGGGAAAACGAAATCGGCGTGCCGAAAGAGCGGATCGTCCGCATCGGCGACAACAAGGGTGCGCGCTACGCATCGGATAACTTTTGGACCATGGGCGACACCGGCCCGTGCGGCCCGTGCTCGGAAGTGTTCTACGACCACGGCCCGGAAGTGTGGGGCGGCCCGCCGGGATCCCCGGAAGAGGACGGCGATCGCTTCATCGAGATCTGGAACCTCGTGTTCATGCAGTTCAATCGCGACGTCCAGGGCAACATGACGAAGCTGCCCAAGCAGAGCGTGGACACCGGCATGGGCCTCGAACGCCTCGCCGCCGTGCTCCAGCATGTGCACAGCAACTACGAAATCGACCTGTTCCAGACACTGATCAAAGCTGCCGCCCGTGAAACGGACACGGCGGACCTCACCAACAATTCGTTGAAGGTGATCGCGGACCATATTCGTGCATGCTCGTTCCTGATCGTCGATGGCGTGATCCCCGGCAACGAAGGCCGCGGTTATGTGCTGCGCCGGATCGTGCGTCGCGCCATCCGCCACGGCTACAAACTCGGCCGCAAGGGCGCGTTTTTCCATAAGCTCGTAGCCGATCTGGTCGAGGAAATGGGCGCGGCCTACCCGGAACTCAAGGACGCGCAAACCCGCGTAACGGACGTTCTGCGGCAGGAAGAAGAACGTTTCTTCGAGACCATTGAACACGGCATGTCGATGCTCGAAACCGAACTCGCCGCGCTCGACGCCAAGGGCTCGAAGCAACTGGACGGCGAACTCGCGTTCAAACTCCACGACACATTTGGCTTCCCGCTGGACCTGACTGCAGATGTATGCCGGGAGCGCGGCATCACGGTCGACGAAGCCGCCTTCGACGAAGCCATGGCACGTCAACGCGAACAAGCACGTTCGGCGGGCAAGTTCAAGTCGGCGCAAGGCCTGGACTACGCCGGCGCGAAAACCACGTTCCACGGCTACGAAGACGAAATTTTCGACGACGCCAAAGTGGTTGCGGTGTACGTGGATGGTGTTTCGGTGAAAGAAGCGCAGGTCGGCCAGCAGGCCGTCATCGTGCTTGATCACACGCCGTTCTATGCCGAATCGGGCGGTCAGGCAGGCGATCAGGGTGTGCTCGCGAACGCAGCGGTGCGCTTCGCCGTCGTCGATACCCTCAAGGTCCAGTCCGACGTCGTTGGCCATCACGGCACGGTCGAGCAGGGCACGCTGAAAGCAGGCGACGTGGTGAAGGCGGAAATCGATACGGTTCGCCGTCTTCGCACCGCCCGCAATCACTCGGCCACGCATTTGATGCACAAGGCGCTGCGCGAAGTGCTCGGCGCTCACGTGCAGCAGAAGGGTTCGCTCGTCGATCCGGACAAGACCCGCTTTGACTTCGCGCACAACGCGCCCATGACCGATGAGCAGATTCGTCGTGTGGAAGAGATCGTCAACGCGCAAGTGCTGGAAAACGCGCCGGGTATCGTGCGTGTCATGCCGTACGACGAAGCTGTGAAGGGCGGCGCGATGGCGCTGTTCGGCGAGAAATACGGCGACGAAGTGCGTGTGCTCGATCTCGGTTTCTCGCGCGAACTTTGCGGCGGCACGCACGTGCAGCGCACGGGTGACATCGGACTGTTCAAGATCGTGATGGAAGGCGGCGTCGCGGCAGGCATTCGCCGTGTGGAAGCAATCACTGGCGACAACGCCGTGCGCTTCGTGCAGGAACTCGATGCGCGGATCAACGCGGCATCGGCGGTGCTGAAGGCGCAGCCGTCCGAGCTCACGCAGCGCATCACGCAGGTTCAGGATCACGTGAAGGCGCTGGAAAAGGAACTCGGCGCGCTGAAGTCGAAACTTGCTTCCAGCCAGGGCGATGAACTCGTGTCGCAAGCGGTCGAGATCGGTGGCGTGTTTGTGCTGGCGGCTCAATTGCCGGGTGCGGACAGCAAGACACTGCGCGAAACTGTCGATAAATTGAAGGACAAGCTGAAGCACGCAGCCGTTGTTCTGGCAGCCGTCGAAGGCAACAAGGTCAGCCTGATTGCGGGCGTGACGGCGGAAGCATCGAAGAAGGTGAAAGCCGGCGATCTGGTGAACTTTGTCGCGCTGCAAGTCGGCGGCAAGGGCGGTGGACGGCCGGATATGGCGCAAGCGGGCGGCACCGAGCCTGCGAACCTGGCCGCGGCGCTCTCCAGTGTGAATGACTGGGTGAAGAGCAAGCTTTAAGGGTTCAGGCCGGTAGCCGCTTCGCTGGCTGTTTCAGTAGCGCTTCAACCGTTCAAAGAAGCCCGTTCTGAGTGATGACAGGACGGGTTTTTTTTGCGTCTGCTCGAGACGCCCTTCATGATCCGTGGCAGGCCGGATCACGCCGACCTGACTCCGCCATCAAAAAACCGCAAGCAAACTGACAGGTACACGACTTGCACTCTCTTTGTCGGCGCAGGCACGAAGCCTTGCGCGTCGACTACAAAGGAACCTGTCTCATGAATCGAAAACTCGTCACACTCGTCGCCGCTTCGTCGATGTTTTTCGCCACGGGTGCCGTCTATGCCAAAGGATGTCTGGAAGGTGCGGCAGTAGGCGGCGTGGCGGGCCACGTGGCAGGCAAGCACGGAGCGGTGGGTGCGGCCGGCGGTTGCGCGGTCGGTCACCACGAAGCGAATAAGAAAGACAAGAAAGCGCAGCAGGCCGCGCGATCTGATCAACCCGCCGGAAAGTAAATCGTAAAGCGGTCTGCGGACAAGGGGCAAACAGACACGGGCATGGCAGTTAAGGGCAATTACTGACGTCTCCGCGTGTTCACGCACGAAACGTTAAAATAACCGCCACTCTCACCATCGCCCCGGCCCCCTGACCGCAACCGCATGCAACATTTTGCCTCCGATAACTACGCCGGCATCTGCCCCGAAGCGCTCGCCGCGCTGATCGAAGCCAACAACAGCGGCCACGAGCCGGCCTACGGCGACGATTCCTGGACGCAAGGAGTGTGCGACCGCATCCGCGACCTGTTTCAGACCGACTGTGAAGTCTTCTTCGTGTTCAACGGCACGGCGGCCAATTCACTGGCGCTCGCATCGTTATGCCAGTCGTATCACTCGGTGATCTGCCATGAGCTCGCGCACATCGAAACCGATGAATGCGGCGGCCCCGAATTTTTCTCGGGCGGTTCAAAGTTGCTGACGGCGCCGGGTATCGACGGGAAGCTTACGCCGGATGCCATTGAAGCCATCGTCACCCGCCGCGCTGACATTCACTATCCGAAGCCCAAGGTCGTCACGCTCACGCAGTCCACCGAAGTGGGCACCGTCTACAGCGTTGAAGAAATTCGCGCGATCGCGGCGATCGCGAAACGCCGTCATCTGAAGGTGCATATGGACGGCGCGCGGTTTGCGAACGCGGTCGCGTCGCTGAATGTGCATCCCTCGGAGATCACATGGCGCGCGGGCGTCGACGTGCTGTGTTTCGGCGGCACGAAGAACGGCCTGCCGGTCGGCGAGGCAGTGATTTTCTTCGATAAGGCGCTGGCCGTCGACTTTGCGTATCGGCTGAAACAGGCGGGGCAACTCGCGTCGAAGATGCGTTTTATCTCGGCGCCCTGGCTCGGTTTGCTCAACAACGATGTTTGGCTGCGCAACGCGCGGCATGCAAACGCCATGGCGCAACTGATGGCCGAGCGGCTGGAAGGCATTCAAGGCGTGAAGGTGATGTTCAAGCCGCAAGGGAACGCGGTGTTCGCCGAGCTGCCGCCGGCGGTTACGCAGGCGCTGCGCAACAAGGGCTGGAAGTTTTATCAGTTCATCGGCTCGGGCGGCTGCCGGCTGATGTGTGCGTGGGACACGCTGCCGGAAACGGTGGAGCAGTTCGCCGCCGAGATCCGCGCGCTTTGCCGGCCCACTGACCCCATTGACCTTTTTAGATCCGCTGACCCCAGACCATGATCGACTACCAATTCTGTCCACGCGATGCCAACAAGCTGGTCGAACGTACCGATGCAAGCCACGAAGGCGGGCGCGTGCGGCTCGCGTGTCCGGACCCGGAATGCGGCTTCGTGCACTGGAATAATCCACTGCCGGTGGTCGCGGCGATTGTCGAGTACGAGGGCAAGATACTGCTCGCGCGCAACGCGGCATGGGTCGAGGGCATGTTCGCGCTGATCACGGGTTTTCTCGAGAACGGCGAGACACCGGAAGAGGGCATCGCGCGGGAAGTGCTCGAAGAGACGTCCCTGGTGGCGCAATCGGTGGAACTGGTCGGCGTGTACGAATTCATCCGCAAGAACGAACTGATCATTGCGTATCACGTGAAGGCGAACGGGACTATCAACTTGTCGCCGGAACTGCTTGAGTATCGTCTGGTCGAGCCGGCAAAGCTCAGGCCCTGGCGCGCGGGAACCGGCCATGCCGTGGCGCAATGGATGCGCCGCCGCGGTCTGGCCGCGGAATATGTGGACCGTCCGGGGCAGTAACGTCCCTGAAGTCCGGCAGGCCGGCACGAACCATGGCGTCCGCGCGGATTGACGGACTCGCGCTGGACTCCTAACATACCTGACGGTTCACTTAACTGCGTCAACTGCGGATACTCGTCATGGCCTTCATCTTCTACGTCACCCACATCCATCTCGGTTACGACGCGCTCGCGATGCTTGACAGCGAATGCACGCGCGTCGGCATCAAGCGGCCATTGATCATCACGGACAAAGGCGTGCTGGCCGCGGGGCTGGTGTCGCAAACCGTCCAGGCGCTGGACCTGGATGCGGGCGCTGTTCCCATCTTCGATGAAACCCCGTCCAACCCGACCGAAGCGGTGGTGACGAAAGCCGCCGCGCTTTACAAAAGCGAAGGCTGCGATGGTTTGATCGCGGTGGGCGGCGGTTCGTCCATCGATCTCGCCAAGGGCGTTGCGATCATGGCGACTCATCCGGGCACGCTGACTGAGTACGCGACCATCGAAGGCGGCAGCAACAAGATCACCGCTCAGGCCGCACCGCTGATCGCCGTGCCGACCACCTCGGGCACGGGCAGCGAGGTGGCGCGCGGGGCGATCATCATTCTCGCCGACGGCCGCAAGCTCGGCTTTCACTCGTGGCATCTGCTGCCCAAGTCGGCCGTTTGCGATCCGTCGCTGACGCTGGGCTTGCCGCCCATGCTCACCGCTGCAACGGGCATGGACGCGATCGCGCATTGCATCGAAACGTTTCTCGCACCGGCGTTCAATCCGCCCGCCGACGGCATCGCGCTGGATGGGCTCGAGCGGGCGTGGGCGTCTATCGAACGGGCGACGCACGACGGCCAGGATCGAGATGCACGCCTGAACATGATGAGTGCATCGATGCAAGGCGCCATGGCGTTCCAGAAGGGTCTGGGCTGTGTGCATTCGCTGTCGCATCCGTTGGGCGGCCTGGTCGTGAACGGGCGCACGGGGCTGCATCACGGCACGCTGAATGCGGTTGTTCTGCCGGCTGTCTTGCGCTTCAACGAAAGCGCGCCGAGCGTGGTGGCCGACAAGCGTTTCGCACGCATGCGCCGCGTAATGAATCTCGCCGCCGATGCCGATCTCGCTCAAGCTGTCCACGACATGACCGAGCGTCTCGGCCTGCCGACGCGCCTGTCGCAAATGGGCGTGGAGCAGGACATGTTCGACAAGGTGATCAAGGGTGCGCTGGCCGATCATTGCCACAAGACGAATCCGCGCGAGGCGAGTGCGGACGATTATCGGCGGATGCTGCAGGAGTCGTTCTGATTCATGAGCCGCCCTGTCCCAACAACGCGCGCGGATTATCCGCATTTCCTGTCGATCGGTACGCGCTGGTCCGATAACGATCTCTACGGCCACGTGAACAACGTGGTGTATTACAGCTACTTCGATACCGTCGTGAACGAGTATCTGATCCGGCACGGCGCACTCGATCTGAATGCCGGCAAGACCATCGGGCTGGTGGTGGAAACACATTGCAGCTACTTCGCTTCGCTGGCGTTTCCAGAACGTATCGATGCTGGTCTGCGCGTGGCGCGGCTTGGCTCCACGAGCGTGCACTACGAAGTGGGTATCTTCAGCGCGGGTTCTGAGGAGCCCGCAGCGAAAGGGCATTTCGTGCACGTCTATGTCGATCGCGAGTCGCGTCGTCCGGTGCCGTTGCCGGAAGCGCTGGTTGCGGCGCTCAAGCCGCTTGTGAACGGTTAGTTCGCGTAACGTGACCTCGTTCGTTCAGTGGTTCGCGATCAACCTTCTGAGCGGAGTGAGCGTCGGGTTGCTGCTGTTCATGCTCTCTGCGGGATTGACGCTGATCTTCAGCATGATGGGGGTGCTCAATTTTGCTCACGCGAGCTTTTATATGCTCGGCGCGTATGTGGGTTACGCGCTCGCGGCGCATGGCGGCTTCTGGTTTGCGTTAATCGTTTCGCCTTTGCTCGTTGGCGCGCTCGGCGGCTTGTTCGAGCGGTTTTTATTGCGCCGGATTGAAACGCGCGGTGCGCTCGCCGAGCTTCTGCTGACGTTCGGTGCGGCTTATCTGATTACAGAAGGTGTGAAGCTTGTCTGGGGTCTTGCGCCCATCAACGCGGTTGTTCCTTTCTCTCTTGATGGCCCGTT
>DASYLW010000345.1:0-5526 GCA_036009385.1 Caballeronia sp. | reverse complement strand
TGCGCGTGGCAGCGCGTCATTTCTTTTTCCAAAGCGAAAAAGAAACGAAGCAAAGAAAACGCTTTCACCGCTCTACCCTAAGTGTCCACAGCGTGCAGTTCCCATTCATGGGTGCCCCAAAAGCACGGTGCTCGCCAGAGCCACCGATGTGTGAAACCCTCCTTCTCGCGAATCCTGACACGAACACGCTTCGCCCCGTACGCTCTCGGGCAAGCACCCTTGCCAAAAAAACCCGCACGGCCCCACGCGCGTTTGCCCTCATGTTTTTTCATGGGTTAAAAGAGTGTTCTGCGCTACCGTTCCTGAACTAGGGCACCGGACGAGTTTGCCACTTCGTTTTTAGTATTTCGTTCTACGTATAAACGTGGAGGGCGGTTGCCCGCGGATAGCGCGGGGTGAACCTTAGGCAGGTTCAGTCACTGGTGGCGAAGCGTGTGGTATCCGTGTTCGGAGAAGGAGGGTTTCACGCATCCTCCGCTCTGGCGAGCACCGTGCTTTCGGGGCACCTATGAATAGAAACTGCACGCTGTGGACACTTAGGGTAGCGTGGTTAAAAGCGTTTTCTTTGCTTCGTTTCTTTTTCGCTTTGGAAAAAGAAATGACGCGCCGCCACGCGCAGTGGCTAATAGCGATAAAGAAATTAGCTAACTCAGGCAGACCACAAACACCGAAAGCAGCAACCCGGCATTGACCGCGACCGCCAACCCCCGAGACCCGTGCAACCCGGAATTGACCCCGACCGCCGACCCCCGGAAACCGTGCCCCAACCCCAACCTAGCGCCAGCGCCCCTCCCGCTCAATCCAGAAAATCGCAATTCGCCTCGACAAACACCGCCAGATCCAGCGAATGCTGCCGCACCAGCCTCTCGACCAATTCAGTATCCCGCGCTTCAAGCGCCTCGATAATCCGCATATGGTCTTCAATCGAGCGCGCCGCGCGGTCGCTTTGCGAAATCGTCATCTTCCGGATCGCGCGCACGTGCACAAAAATATTCTTGATCGTATCGAAGATGATCTGCGACTTGCTCAACTGAACAATCGCCTGGTGAAAGGCGATATTTGCCTCCGAGTACTCTTCAATATGCTCGGCCGGCGCCTGATTCTGAAAATGGTCAAACATATGCCGTAACGTCGCAATCTCCGCGTCCGTCGCACGCTGCGTCGCAAGCCTCGCCGCCATGCTTTCCAGCGCGGCCCACATATTGATCATCTCGACAATCTCGTGCTTGGTCTTACGCACGATATAAATTCCACGCCGCGGCACCGTGCGCAGAAACCCTTCCTGCTCAAGCAACGTCATGGCTTCGCGAATCGGTGTGCGACTCACACCCAGCGCCTCAGTCAAATCCTTCTCATCCAGCCTGATCTCTTCCCGCGAACGATAAATATCCGCCTCGGAAATGGCCTGGCGCAGTCGCGCATACGCCTGATCGCGCAACGAAACGGTCGCGTTGATCGGCGCCAGCGAAAGCGTCACGCCAACAGGCTTACCTTCCCCACGCGGCTCAAGAAGACCAGCCGGTGTTGCAGCAACTTCAGTATCAGATGGCATTGATGGTTTGATGTCCCAGGTTCCGCGCGCCCGTCGTCGCCCGTGTACCCGTGCCGCCGCCCTGGTCATCTGCCGTCAATCCGGCGTACCGACCATTGTCCTGCGCGCGCTGCAACACGTCTTGCGGCAGCGCCGATGCCAGTGCAAACGTCACACCCACACCGCCCGCTACCAAGGCAATTCCGATCACGACTAATAAAGCGATGCTCATTTCCGGCTCCTAGTGGTTTACTCCAAGAGCCTTCAGTATATGTTGCGTCGCAGCGCAACGCAACATATTTCGTATGTGATATATCAGAAACAACAACCCTTCGGTGTTCGCAGTTTAAGCGGCTTTTTGCGAACGTGTGAAGGATTCAATCGTTTTGATACCCGGCTTCGCAGTCCCTTGGTTGACACCCTCCCGCAGCTTGATCAGCGCGAGAACGGTGTCGATCATCGGCGTGTCAACCGCAAGTTTTCGGCCGATTTCCTGCACGACCGTCACGATCGGATCGATCTCCATGGGCCGGCGCGCTTCGCAATCCATCAGCATCGACGTTTTGTGAGCCCCGACCGCGGCCGCGCCGTTGATGCGCTTTTCCACATCGACACGGAAATGAACACCGAGTTGTTCCGCAATGCCCTGCGCCTCCTCCATCATCTGGCGCGACAGTTTGCGCACGGCCGGATCACTGGTGAGGACGTCGAGCGTGGCGCCCGTCAGCGCGCTGATGGGGTTGAAACACAGGTTGCCCCACAGCTTCAGCCAGATCTCGTCGCGGATGTTGTCGCGCATCGGCGCTTCCATGTCGGCGGCGCTCATGATGTCGTGGAACGCCTGCAGTCGCGGCGTCACCAGCCCGCTCGGCTCGCCGATGGGAAATTTCTTGCCATACACATGACGGATCACGCCAGGTTCCGCAATTTCTGCGGCGGGAATCAGCACGCAGCCGATTGCCCGTTCCGGTCCAAGCACCTGCCATTGCCGGCCGCCCGGGTCGACGCTTTCCAGCGTGGTGCCGGCCAGGGCGCCGCCGTGCTCATGGAAATACCAGTACGGCAGGCCATTAACCGCCGTGACCACTGCGGTATCCGGTCCCAGCAACGGTTGCATCAAGTCGACTACACCCGGCACCGAATGCGCCTTGAGCGCAATCACCACGTAATCCTGCGGCCCGAGTTCTGCGGGATTGTTCGTGCAGCGCACCTTGACGGTGTGCTCCTCACCATCAATCTGCAAGCGCACGCCATTCGCCTGCATGGCAGCCAGATGCGGCCCCCGTGCGACGAAACTGACATCCGCCCCCGCTCGGGCAAGTTGCGCACCCATGTAACCGCCGATCGCACCGGCACCGTAAATGCAAATTTTCATTGTCGTCTCCTGGACCATTCCATCTTCTGATATACAACATATTAGATTCAGTATTGGATAACTGCCGCGAAAGCGCAAGAAAAAAGCGCGACTCTTTTTCAAGGAGCCGCGCTTTGAATATTTAGGGATTTGAGGGTCAGGCGTGAGCGGTTTGCAGCGGCTTATGTTCCTCATCATAGGACGAAACGACGTGCGTCCAGATTCGCGCTGCCGGCGCCGGCAACGTACGGTTCTTCCGCTTCGCGAGTGCAACGGTTCGCGTAACAGACGGCCACAGCGGCACTGATTGAACCAGTGCTTGCGCCGAGGCCGCGCCTGCGCGCATCGGCTGGATGCCAATTCCAAGTCCCGCCGCGACCATGTGCTCGACGCTTGCGGCCTGCGTCAACCGCTGAAGCCTCACGTTCGACGCGCCGTGTTTATCGAGCGCACGCGCGATGACATCGAAACTGCCGGCGTCGTCGTCCAGAAGAAACAGACTGGCGCCGCTCAGGTCACGCCATCGCACCGTGGCATGTGACGCAAGCGTATGACGTGCCGGCACAATGGCGCATACGTGATCCGAGAATAGCGTTTCCGTCGATAAATCGCAGAGATAGTCAGGACCGCTAATATCCAGAGGACCAGTCAGAACGCCCATGTCGGCATCGCCGGCGCGCACAAGCTCGAGCACCCTGCCCTGCGGCGCATCATGTAACGTCAGCGCGATATTGGGGTAGCTCGCCCGGCACGATGAGAGCAGCGCCGGGAACACCGAAGCGACCAGGCTGGAACTGCTCGCGATCGACACCACGCCATTTTCAGCCGTAGAAACCTGCTGCCCGAAACGCAGCGCCACTTCGAGTTCATCGACCAATAACGCAATGCGCGGAAGCAATGCGCGGCCGGTATCGGTGAGCGCGACCTGCCGCGTCGTGCGGTCGAACAACCGCAGTTCAAGCAGGTCTTCCAGTTCCCTGATGCTGCGGCTCGCCGCCGACTGCGTGACGCCGAGCGCGTTGCCCGCCTGAGTGAAACTCCGATGTTGCGCAAGAATCACGAACAGGCGTAACTGCTGCAGCGACACGCCCGACGCCTTCAATCCTTGTACGGCATCAGTCTGGCTACGGGTCATTGTGCCGACGAGTTGCGCGGGGCTTCTGTCCAGGCTGTCTGAAACCTGGCGGCATCGAGCCGGCTTGACTCCGCAACCGTGTTATCGATCCAGCGCTTTCTCATCGGCGCCAGCACGAACTTCGCGCACAGCCCGGCGGCGATCGAAACGGTCGCCGTCACGATGAACACCGCGTCCCACGACCCTATGGCCGACAGCACCGAGGCAAGTGGTACCAGCATGGAAGCCGTGCCCTTCGCCGTGTAGAGCGTACCGGCGTTGGCGGCGGCGTATTTGCTGCCGAAGGTATCGGCGCACGTGGCCGGGAAGATCGAGAAGATTTCACCCCAGCACAGGAACGTCACGGCTGCGAAGAACATGAACAGATACGGATTGTGGCCGAACTCCATGAGGCCGAGCAACGCCAGCCCTTCGCCGATGAAGATGAAGAACATGGTGTTCTCGCGGCCAATCTTGTCGGAGATCCAGCCGCAGAGCGGACGCGTGAAACCATTGCACAGGTTGTCGATCGACAGCGCCATGGTCAGCAGCGGCAAGGTCACGCCGAGCAGGGTGACCGGCATCTTCGCAAAGCCGTATTCCTTCGCGATGGGACCGAGTTGCGCTGTGGCAATCACGCCGCCCGCCGCCACGAACACGAACATCATGTACAGCACCCAGAAGAGCGGCGAGCGCACCATCTGGCCCGTCGTGTAGTCGATCTTCGACGCCACTATGCGCTTTGCCGGGACCGCATAAGCCGGCGGCCTCGGACGCACCAGCAGCATGCCGAGCAACAGGATGCAGACGCCCTGGAAGATGCCGAAGAACACAAAGGTGTGTTCGTAGCCTGAGCGCTGGATCATGTTCGAGATGGGGATGACCGTGACCGCCGCGCCCGCGCCGAAACCTGCCGCCGTCAAACCAGCAGCGAGGCCGCGCTTGTCCGGGAACCACTTGAGTGCGGTGCCCACGCAGGTGCCGTACACGCAACCCGCACCCACGCCGGCAATCACCGCCGCAATGTAGAGATGGATCAGGCTGGTCGCGTTTGCATCGATGATCCAGCCTAGCGCCGCGCAGATCGAACCGCCGATCACGACCGGCCGCGGACCGAATTTATCGACGAGCCAGCCTTCGAGCGGCACCAGCCAGGTTTCCGTAACGATGAAAATGGTGAACGCCGTTTGAATCGCCGCCTGGCCCCAGTGATGTTTCGCATCCATCGGGACCACGAACAAAGTCCACGCGTATTGCAGATTGGCGACCAACCCCATGCAGATGATGCCGATGGCGAGTTGAGCCCACCGATTGTTGTGCCATCCCATTTTGGGCTGACCAGCGGCCGGTGCCGTCGCTACGTTTGCCATGTCTGTCTCCGTTATGTTTCAGCGCTCGTGCGGCGCGTAATCAGCTTCTTCATCGACTGCTATATCGATGACTCAATCGACTGCGGCACACCGTGTGTTGTTTACCGGTGTGAGGGGACTTGGTCGGTCAGAAAACGTGTTCATGGCGCCTTTGGGC
>DASYLW010000344.1:0-15580 GCA_036009385.1 Caballeronia sp. | reverse complement strand
TTCATCGAACAGAAGTGCGGGCCGCACATCGAGCAGAAATGCGCGACTTTGGCCGAATCCTTCGGCAGGGTTTCGTCGTGGAATTCGCGCGCCTTGTCCGGGTCCAGTCCGAGGTTGAACTGATCGTCCCAGCGGAATTCGAAGCGTGCCTTCGACAACGCGTTGTCCCGTACCTGAGCACCCGGATGACCCTTTGCCAGATCGGCGGCGTGAGCCGCGAGCTTGTACGTGATGATGCCGGTCTTCACGTCGTCCTTGTTCGGCAGCCCCAAGTGTTCCTTCGGCGTGACGTAGCAAAGCATGGCCGTGCCGAACCAGCCGATCATCGCGGCGCCAATCCCCGACGTGATGTGGTCATAGCCCGGCGCGATATCCGTGGTGAGCGGCCCAAGCGTGTAGAACGGCGCTTCGTCGCACCAGTCCAGTTGCAGGTCCATGTTCTCTTTAATGAGCTGCATCGGCACATGGCCCGGACCTTCGATCATCACTTGCACGTCGTGTTTCCACGCGATCTGCGTCAGCTCGCCGAGCGTCTTCAGTTCTCCGAGCTGGGCTTCGTCGTTGGCATCGTAGATCGAGCCGGGACGCAGGCCGTCGCCGAGCGAAAAGCTCACGTCGTAGGCCTTCATGATTTCGCAGATGTCTTCGAAGTGCTCGTACAGGAAGCTTTCCTTGTGATGAGCCAGGCACCATTTCGCCATGATCGAACCACCGCGCGACACAATACCCGTCATGCGGTTCGCGGTCATCGGCACGTAGCGCAGCAGCACGCCGGCGTGGATCGTGAAGTAATCCACACCCTGTTCCGCCTGTTCGATCAGCGTGTCGCGGAAAATTTCCCAGGTCAGGTCTTCGGCTCGGCCATTGACCTTTTCGAGCGCCTGGTAAATCGGCACCGTGCCAATCGGCACCGGGCTATTGCGGATAATCCACTCGCGCGTTTCGTGAATATGCTTGCCGGTCGAGAGATCCATGACGGTGTCGCCGCCCCAGCGGATGGCCCACGTCATCTTGTCGACTTCTTCGCCGATTGAAGAGGTCACCGCCGAATTACCGATGTTCGCGTTGATCTTCACCAGGAAATTGCGGCCGATGATCATCGGCTCGCTTTCCGGGTGGTTGATGTTCGCCGGGATGATCGCGCGGCCGCGGGCGACTTCCTCGCGCACGAACTCGGCCGTGATTTCCTTGGGCGCGTTTGCACCGAAAGCCTGCGCGCCGAACGCCTGGCCGGGATGCTGGCGGCCCATCATCGCGGCGAGCTTTTCGCCGTTCGGGCCGCTCGTGCGCAGCGATTCCAGATATTCGGCACGCCGCTGGTTCTCGCGGATCGCGATGTATTCCATTTCCGGCGTGATGATGCCCTGGCGCGCGTAGTGCATCTGCGAGACGTTCTTGCCCGGCACGGCGCGGCGCGGCGTGCGATGCAAACCCTTGAAACGCAGGTCGGCGGTCGCCGGATCGGCGGCGCGCTCGCGGCCAAAGTCGCTTGAGAGACCACCGAGCGACTCCGTATCGCCACGTTCTTCAATCCAGCCCTGGCGCACGGCCGGCAGACCCGAGCGGATATCGATCCTGGCTTCCGGGTCCGAATATGGGCCGGAGCAATCGTAGACATAGACTGGCGGATTTTTTTCGCTGCCGAAACTTTCGTTGGTATCGGATTGCGTGATTTCCCGCATCGGCACGCGGATGTCGGGGCGTGAGCCCGTCACGTAGATCTTGCGTGAATTCGGCAGCGGCGCGATGGCGGCGGCGTCGACGACAGCGTCGTCAGACAGGAATTTCGGATTGGCATTCATGCGGCTCTCCTGTGTCGACCGGTGTTAGCGTGTCGACCGGAGTTGGCTCTTTAGCGCCTGCTCCGGTCTCATGCGCGTATTCCGGTCCCATGCAGTTGGTTGCTGTGGGGACGGGTGTTTCCCAGCCGGCCGGCGAAAAACGCCACGCGCACGAAATTGCACCAAATGGCACGAGACCGCACGAGAAACGGCTGAGTCAAACGCTAGCGACGGGAGACTGGAGAAAAGCAGAGAAGGAGGCGAGCGGACTTGGCGGGGAGTGCGCGAGGAAGAGAAAAGACCTTGAAGACCCCAAGCGCTGCGAAATCCGAACGCTTCCCTGCGCTGGCATTATCCAGATCAGGTTCAAAGGGTATTTCTCACCCGCGACACACGGACAATCCGGTGACAGATTGCGATGTGCAGCGCAGGACCCCCGCGTTAGCAGCCGCAACAATACACCGGGCCGTAGTGTGTTGGCAACCATCTGTAACACTCACGCGTGCGTGTGCATTGCTTACTGCATAATGGCGACCACCGTGTTTTCCCGGATGCGGTTCGACATTTTCACCGAAACCGTCCGGCAAACTCGCGGCGGCTCATGCCGGCTTATCAAGCCGTTATCGAGCTTCGGCACGTTGTTGCCCGACCCCTTATTCTGCTTCCGACATGTTGTCCTGCCTTGCCCGTTTTGCCGCGACGCTCGAGCGGCATGCGCGCCGTTCTTCGCTTCCCCTGGTTTTGGGTGAAGCGAAACCGGTGGTTTTCAGCTTGCCTGCAAGCTTGGCCGTTTGGCCGGCTGGCGTTGCAATCATCTTCGTCGCGGAGTAACGGATGTCTACACCGCTGCCGCCGCCGCGATTGCCGGATTCCGATTCGCCGCCACAGCAGTCCGTGCCACCGCAATCACAGCCCTTGGCCGACGTGCTGCCGTTTCCGCATGCAGCAGCCGACGCGTCATCGCCATCGCCATCGCCATCGCCCGGCGTGCTGGCGGCAGTGACAGGCACACAAGATATCCCCGCGCGTCGTCCGTTCAATCTTCCCGACCACTTCCCGTTCCGGCTTCCCGCGACTCGCAGCGGCCGCGTGGCGCTTGCCCTTTGCGTGGTGTATCTCGTTTGGGGTTCGACCTACATGGCGGTGCATCTGTCGCTGGAATCGTTCCCGCCGCTGATGCTGTCCGGCTTGCGCAACCTGTTCGCGGGCATTGGTTTGTTCATCTTCGCTGCGCGACGTGATCCTGTCTGGCCGGCTTTCGCCGAAGTCCGAAACGCCGCGGTGGTCGGAACCTTGCTGGTGGGGTTGTCGAGCGGGATGCTCGCGTTTGGCATGCGCACGGTCGAGACCGGCACAGCTGCGGTGATGGTGGCGACCGTGCCGCTGTTCGCCACGGTTATCGCCGCCATTGCAGGCCGCAAGGTGGCGAAGGGTGAGTGGGTCGCCGTCGGGCTGGGGCTGGTCGGCATAGCGTTGCTGAATCACGGTGATCCGTCGTCGGGTTCAACCGCCGGCAGTCTTGCGATCCTGTGCGGCGCGCTTTTCTGGGCAGGCGGCTCGTTTCTCGCAGGGCGTCTGAAGCTGCCGTCTGACCTGCTGGTATCGACGGCGTTGCAGATCAGCCTAGGCGGCGCGATGGCGACGATTGTTGCGTGGGTGTCCGGCGAACGTATCGTGAGCATGGGGTTCACGCCGTTTATGGCTTACCTGTACCTGATGCTCGTCGGCTCGATGGCCGCGTATGTTGCGTATGCGTACCTGATTCGCCACACGAGTCCGATTATCGCGAGCAGCTGCATGTACGTGAATCCCGTGGTCGCCGTGGTGATAGGCGCGCTGTTTCTCGGCGAAGTGATCACGAAGTGGACCGTGATGGCGACTCTTATTATCCTGGCGAGCGTGGCTTTGTCGTTCTGGTTTGATTACAAAAGGCGCGGGCTGGTTTGACGACGGCGTGACAACTGGTAGTTCAAGAACGGCGGACCGTTTCGGAGCAATCCGGAGAAACGGCCCGCCGTTTTTTATGAACCGCGCGAATCGTCGGGCGAGGATGGAAACTTGGGGCGTGGCTGCCGTTCGACCTGATTGAAGCCGATATCCGTGCTGCCAAACAGGTGCATAGCACGGTCGCTACGTCATCTAGGCACCTTCTGCAGCATGGTTTCGCATCAATCAGACGCAAAAAACGGCCGATTGTGAGATCAATTCACGCGCCGAAGGGCTAACCCCAGACCCGACTGTGCCCTATGTAGTATTGGCTTTGGCCGATTTTTTGCGCGATCTCATCCTGAAAAAAAGCACAAAGCTCTGGTTATAGTAAAGCACAAAACTCTGGATATGACACAACGCAAAACTCTGGATATAATAGGACACAAAACTCTAATTATGGTCTGAAGTCTCCGGAGTAAAATCGCGTGGCTGCGCCCAACGAAAAACTGGCTTCTTCCTTGTCGATCCTCAAAGCGCTGCAAGACACGGGCCTTTCTGTATTTCAGATTAGCGCGCATCCCGAGCTCACTCGCACGCATCGTGAGCGACTCCAGAATGCTGGTTTCCTGAAGCTGGTCATTCAAGGCTGGTATCAGTCGAACAATCCGGAAGATAGCGAGGGCGACTCCACGCACTGGTACGCAAACATGGAAACCTTCGTGGCTGCGTACGCCCACTCCAGGTTCGCGGACCAGTGGCAGGTTAGCCCCGAGCTTTCACTCCTGAAGCACAGCGGCCATTCGAGCATAGAAAAGCAGATCCTTCTGCACTCGCCGTTGGCGACCAACCAGCCGCAAGCATTGCCTCACGGCTGTTCCATGTTTCTCTATAGGACCAAGCCCGGCATGCTGGTGGACGGCCGCGCGCCGAACGCGAGCGGACTCATGCTGCTTCCTGTCGTCGAAGCGCTAATTCGGGCAAGCCCGAGCTTCTTCCGCTCGCACGAGCTTGCCGCGCAGATCGTCACGCGTCAGGTCGATATCAGTACGCTCACCGCCCGATTGCTCGAGGGCGGCCATAGCGTTGTTGCTGGCCGCATGGCGGGAGCATTACGGGCTGTCGGTCGTGATCAGGACGCCGACCAACTCCTCGATACGATGAAGGCAGCGGCCTATGTCGTCATCGAAGATAACCCGTTCGAGCGGCCGCTGGCCCATATTGGCGGCCGAATGAACGAGTCACCTTATGTGCAGCGTATCCAGGCCATGTGGTCGGGCATGCGGGACGTCGTAATCGACCGTTTCCGTGATATTCCGCGTTTGCCGAACCCGGACAGCGAAGCACTTTTGCGCGACATAGAGGCAAGGTACGTCGCGGACGCCTACCACTCGCTGTCTATCGAAGGGTATCGGGTCAGCACTGACCTGATCGCGAAGATTCGCAATGGCGACTGGAGCCCCTTGACCAACAAGGAAGACCGGCTGACTAGGGACGCCATGGCGGCTAAAGGTTATGCGGAGACTCACGCCCGGGTCCGCTCCCTGATCGGCCGGGTAGTGGCTCAAGCCGATGACCCGTCCGCGACTCTCAAGCGGGATTTTTCACAGTGGTACGTGACGCTGTTTTCGCCGAGCGTGACCGCGGGTATCTTGAAGGCAAGCGATCTGGCCGGGTATCGCAACAACAACGTTTTCATTAGAAATGCGTTGCATGTACCGCTTGCGCCTGAAGCGGTCCGGGATTGCATGCCGGCTCTCTTCGACCTGCTGCAGGCGGAAGAGCACCCGGGCGTGCGCGCCGTATTGGGTCATTTCATCTTCGTGTTCATCCATCCTTACATGGACGGCAATGGCCGTCTCAGCCGCTTTCTCATGAACTATCTGCTGACAACGAGCGGCTACCTTTGGACCATCGTGACGGTGCAGTCCCGTACCGCGTACCTGGCGGCGCTCGAGCAGGCCAGTACGTATCGCAACATCAGGCCTTTCGCCGATCTGATTGGCGGTCTTGTCGAATCGCAGGCGGCCGAACCAATCGAGCGAATCACGCAGCGCCCCGAGGCGGGAAGCTGGACCGCTTTACCGCCTGCCTCTGACTAAGGCGCGTTCGCATGTCTTCAGCCAAGAGGCAAAAAAAGAACCTCCGCTGCCGGAGGTTCTTTTTAATCGTCGGTGCCACTGGTTCCACGACCCGTTCCGTTGCCGGCACGCTGTCACAAAGCCCATGAGCCGATGAAAACAGCGTCAACAAATTGCTGGCGGTCGCTGACCGCTAACCTCTGTCGCCAGCTTTCTCACTTACTCGGCGTTGTGCTTATCGGCCGAATTCGTGATGGCGTTGCCGCCCTTTGAAAGATCCTGGCCGGCGCCGGCCATTGTGTTGCAAGCTGCGAGTGCGGCAGTTCCGACGATCAACAGCAAAGCGATAAGTCGAGTCATGAGCAATTCCCCTTGAGTTTGATGCAGGCGCGCTGGCGGCTCAGCCATGAATGCGCACCCGATGTTCGAATCCTGGCCACCCGAAGTCCAGCAGCGAAAGCGGCTGCAAAGCCAGACGCCGGACACCTTGCGGCCTTGGCTAAGACCGATCCTTGAGACGGTTTTGCCGCGATTAAACCAGCAATAAAATCCGCGGCGACTACCTCTCCAATCGATCACACCGGTCCGATGAATCATAAAAAACTGCGTGTTTGCAAGCTGTAGGCGCGAATGTTTTTATCGTGTAGGCGCAGTCTGCAAGTTGCGTCGGCGCCGTCCTACAAACTCAGTGCGGGCGCAGACAAGAGGAGCCAACCGGCAATTGGCTCTTCATCCTTCCGCGTCGAAGTTGCGTACGCGGGGCATGGTGACGCGGATATCGGTGCCGTGCGGCTCACGTCGGTCGATTTCGATACGGCCGCCGCGCGCACTGACTCTCTGGCGCATCCCCAGCAGTCCATGCGTGTGCGTGCGCTGCAGATCCTGTGGGCGGATGCCGACGCCGTCATCGGCTATATGCATTGATACCCTCTCATCATCCAGGGCCAGCTCAATCGACACGCTCGATGCCCGCGCGTATTTGGCCGCGTTCGTCAGTGATTCCTGCGCGACCCGGAACAACGCGATTTCGACTTCTTCGCCGAGCTTGATGTCGTCATCGGGAAGCGCGAGTTCGAGCGTCCAGCCGGTGCGTTGCGCGGTTTCATCGGCGAGTGTGCGCAACGCCGTGACCAGCCCGAAATTGGCAAGAACCGTTGGCCGCATGTCTTCGATAATCCGCCGCTTCAACGCAATCCCCTGATCGAGATTCGCAAGCGCACGGCCAAGTTTCTCGGCCATCGCGGGCTCGGCACCTTTGAGCTTGTTGTTGACCCAGGCCACATCCATCTTGCTGGCTGTCAGGATTGAACCGAGTTCATCGTGCAGTTCGCGGGCAAGCTGGGTCTTCTCGTTTTCACTCACCGATTGCAAATGCCACGCGAGCGCTTCAAGTTGCCGCGTGCGGTCGAACACGAGCTGGTCGAGCTCTTCTTGCTGCGTAATCAGTTTTTGCTGCACACGGTCTTGCTTGTCCAGCTGGATACCGAGATTGCGAAACAACAGCAGGAACAACACGATATTCAACGCGCACAACGCGCCCACGCAGAACGTGGAGATGCGCTGATCGGCGCGGCTCGCGTCGAGCGCGGACTGCGCCCGCCGTTCCTCATTCAGACGCAGCAGGGCGAGCGCGCTGTCGAGGATATCGGTACTGGAGGCACTGTCTGAACCGGAGCGAGCAGCGAGTCCCGAGTTGATTCGCACATCGAGGATCGCGCTGACTTGCTTGAAACTGGCGAGCGCGGTGTCGTCTGCTTTGCGCCGATAGTACGCATCCAGCGACGCAACCGTTTGTTTGATCCTCGCTGCCGCTGCGTTGTAGTGGACGGTGTAGGTGTTGTCCGGCGCCAGGCGGAACGCGCGTTCATCGGCAGTCAGCGACGCGATGTCCGCCGCCAGCGCGGTCAACTGGGTGGTGGCGCCCTTCGCGTCGAGCGCGGTCTCGTATTCCGCGGCAATCCGCATGCGGCCGGATTCGAGTATCACCAGGCCGCCAACGGTAATCACAATGGCTACGGTCATTGCGACGGCCCAGCTCCAGCGGCGCATCCAGCCGTTCAGACGCGCGCTGAAACGGGTTGCGCGCCGCGAGATGCCCGCTGCGGGATTAGCCGCGCCGCCTTCATGCAAAGAGGAAGTCATAGGAAGCCGCCGGGTTTCTGTCCGGCCAGTGTAACTTTTCACGCCGTACCGGGCTGATCGAATTACGTTGATTAGCGTTTATTGATGACAGGCCGGATTAGCCCGAAGTGAATCGAAATTGAAAGCGTTTGTCGGTGATGTCCTACACGAAAAACGGCGTGCGTCCAGATGCTGGTTCATCGCTGCGTCGGTAACATCCCGTTACTAGCTCATCCTTATTGGGGAACCGATCATGTTGAAGTGGGCATTGTTTTTCGCCGTCGTCGCCGTCATCGCGGGCCTGCTCGGCTTCACCGGCGTGGCAGCGGGCGCGGCCAGCATCGCGAAGTTCCTGTTCGTGCTGTTCCTGATCTTGTGCGTGGTATTCCTCGTGCTCGGTTTTATCGTGACGAAGAAAATAGTCGATTAGCGGTCTTAACCATCGTTATCTAAAGCTCGCACGCACTGACTGGCTTTTTCCAAACCCTGTTCCACGGGTGGCCGACTTCACGCTTTACGGCAATCGTCCGCCCGAGTCATCCCGAAAGCCAGATTCAGTACTCGATCCGAGGCCTATAAGAACCCAACAGGAGGGAAGATCGCCATGCTTCATTACGCCGTTGTTTTTTTCGTCATTGCGATTATCGCGGCTGTGTTCGGCTTTACCGGCATTGCAGCAGGCGCTGCAGAGATCGCAAAGATCCTCTTCTATATCTTTCTCGTGGTTTTCGTTGTTACTTTGCTGCTGGGCGTGTTCCGAACGTGATGTTCGCGAGCAGGCACGTTGTATGCGGGCGATCACGAGAGTGCCTTGGGACGGCGGTGTGCGCCTATCTCCGGCGAGGCCGCTGTCGCTAGCCGTCCAATCGCCGAACAAAAGATCCATTCTCTTTCTGGAGCACGTCAATGTCGAAATCGTCTGCTATAAAAGCTGCACCGGCACAATCGAAGGAAGCTGGCGGCAAGTCCGATCCGTTTGTACTGGACATGGAAAAAATCCGCGCCAACGCGCGTCAGCATATGGACGATGGCTCGGTCACGTCGACGTACGGCGCGGACAAGGAAGTCGTGCTGAAGCTATTGAACGATTCACTCGCCACGGAGATCGTCTGCACGCTGCGCTATAAGCGCCACTACTTCATGGCGAAGGGCATCCATTCGGAAGCGGTTGCGTCGGAATTCGCGCAGCACGCGACCGAGGAGCAGGAACACGCCGATACCATCGCCGAGCGCATCGTCCAGTTGGGCGGCGAGCCGAATTTCGCACCTGATAGCCTCGCGTCACGCGCGCATTCCGAGTACAAGGAAGGCGCTAATCTGATCGACATGATTCGCGAGAACCTCATCGCGGAGCGCATTGCGATCGACACGTATGCTGAAATCATTCGCTATCTCGGCGAAAAGGATGTCACCACGCGCCGGATTTTCGAAACGATTTTGGCGGTCGAGGAAGAGCACGCCGACGACATGGCCGACCTGCTCGATGGCCTCGATGGCTGATCTCGCGTCGTCGGTACAATGATTCACCATAAAAATGGCCGCAGGCAGCGCAGATGATTCGAGTGTTGATAGCGGACGATCACGCCATTGTGCGAAGCGGATTCCGGCAATTCGTCGCCGATGAACCCGACATGGAAGTCGCCGCCGAAGCGTCCACCGGCGACGAAACCATCGCGCGCGTGCGCGAAAGCGCGTTCGACGTCGTGTTGCTGGACATCGCGATGCCGGACAAGAACGGTATCGACACCTTGCGCGTGATCAAGCAGATCCGCCCGGAGCAGGGCGTGCTGATGCTGTCGGGGTATCCGGAAAGCCAGTACGCGATCAATCTGCTGCGCGCCGGCGCGAACGGGTATCTGAACAAGGATGCGGCGCCCGGCGAAATCGTGCGGGCAATTCGGACGGTGGCGAGGGGCCACCGCTACCTGTCGGAATTTATCGCCGACGCACTCGCCGACAAGCTCGAGAAACCCGCCACCGAGCGCCCGCACGAAGCCTTGTCCGAGCGGGAGTTCCAGATTTTTTGCAAGCTCGCAGGCGGCCGGATTCCGACCGAAATAGCGGAGGAACTGCATTTATCGGTGAAGACGATCAGCACGTATCGCGCGCGCGTCCTTGAAAAAATGCGGCTCGCGAACAATGCCGATCTCACGTACTACGCGATCAAGAACGGCTTGATCGAGTAAGGAGGATGCCCGCCGTGGGCCAACAAACGATCGTCGACAAAACCGGTCCCGCGCCTAAGCGGCCACTGAGCGTGCTGTTGATCGAAGACTCGCCGTTGATCCGGCGCAGCCTGGTGGAAGCAATCGATGCGTCCGGCGAACTCCAGGTCACCGCTTGGGCGGATACCCCCGAGACGGCGATCGGGCTGCTGGAAGCGCAAAGCTTCGACGCGATCATTGTCGATCTGCAACTCAAGCACGGTTCCGGCGTAGAGGTGCTCGCGTACTTGCAACGTACCGGAATGACCGATTCGACTTTCGCCGCCGTCCTCACGAATCATGCACTGCCTGCGTACCGCGAGCGTTGCCTGCAATACGGCGTGCGCCATTTCTTCGATAAATCCCTGGAATTCGACCGCGTTCTCGACGCGTTGCATCATTACGCCCGCGCGCGGGACTAAGCAGGATTAAGCGGCATTAAGCGGGATCGATCGCGCGGGCACGCCAGCCTTTTAGACCTCTGGCACGGCGCTTTTCGAACGGCTTCGGGAATGGCTCAAACCGGCAAGCCCGGTGGCCGCGAGTCCCGCAATACACACGCCGGTCCATCCGAACGCGTGCCATGCGAGCGACGCAACAGCCGAGCCCACAGCGCCGCCGATGAAATAGACCACCATGTACACGGTATTCACCCGGCTGCGCGCCTCCGGCTTCAGCGCGTAGATTCTCGATTGATTCGAAATCTGCGCGGCTTGCACGCCGATATCGAGCACGATCACGCCGATCACCAGGCCCACCAGGCTGCGTCCCGACAGCGCGAACACCACAAACGAGACGGCCACGAGCGCGATGCAGAGCGTTACCACCGCCCGCGGCCCGCGCTTGTCCGCCGATTTGCCGGCGAGCGGCGCGGCCAGCGCACCCGCTGCACCGACAATACCGAACAGGCCAGCTGCCTGAGGGCCAAGATGGAACGGCTCGCCCGCGAGCAGCAACGTAAGCACCGACCAGAAGATGCTGAACGCCGCGAACAAGGCGCCCCCGGTCATCGATGCCTCGCGCAGGGCGGGCGACTCCAGCACGAGATGCCACATCGACACGAGCAGCTTTCCGTAGGGCAGCGTCGATGTCGGCTTGCTGCGCGGCAGGCGCATCACCACGAGTACGGCGAGCGCGATCGTCGCGGCCACGGAGGCGCCATACACGGCTCGCCACCCGAAATACTCCGCGACAAAGCCCGAGACCGTGCGTGCAAGCAGGATGCCGATCAGCAAGCCGCTCATCACCGTACCGACTGCGTGACCGCGTTGCGCGGGCGGCGCGAGTTCGGCGGCGAACGGCACGGCTTGTTGTGCGATGGTTGCCACAATACCGAGCGCCAGGCTCGCAGCGATCAGCACGCCAAGCGTGGGCGCGGCTGTTGCCGCGACGAGCGCGATGCCGAGCGCAGCCAGTTGCAGAAGGAT
This sequence comes from Caballeronia sp., assembly GCA_036009385.1. GTDB lineage: Bacteria > Pseudomonadota > Gammaproteobacteria > Burkholderiales > Burkholderiaceae > Caballeronia. Next base: position 4,040 of record DASYLW010000344.1, on the reverse strand, counting down.
GATCAGGCGGCGGTCAAAGCGATCACCGAGCGGCGCCAGCAATAACATGCCGATCGCATAGCCAAGTTGCGTGACTGCCGGCACCGCGCCGATCAGCCCCGCGCTTTGCGGGAACGACGCACGAAACGCCGCGAGCAGCGGCTGATTCGTATAAATATTAGCGACCGATACGCCTGCGATCGTCGCAAGGACGAGCAGCGTTGTCCGTGAGTAGTGCTGGTGGGGCTGGCCGGGCTGGTGGTCCGGCTGACGCGGGGTGTGGGAATTTGAATCGGTGGCGGCGGCGGACATGGGCGAGGGCTCGAGGATTCAACGCAAGGCGGGCCGCTGATGATACTAAAGAGGACGGGCGTCCGCTGGCGGTGGACATGTCCGGCGTCAGCCGGTGCGCGTTCGCAACCTGAGTTGCTGCGTGAGCAAGTCGCTGCCTTCATTGACGTGTCGACTTGACCACGTCTTCCGAAGTTGCGGAAATACTGTTACTCCGTGGCGGCGGTGTCCGGCTTCAGCGGGTATTTGGCAGCGAGATCTGCCGGTGTCAGCCACTGGAATGTCTTGATCTGGTCGCCTTCGAACGTGCATTCGACGGCCGCCGCAATTGGCACCGATGTCGATTTGATGGGGGTCACGCCCGCGGGCGGAATGTGTTTGATGTAACTGCCTTCAACCACCACACGCGTACCCTGGTACGCAACACGAGGTATTTCGTACGTCAGTTTGGGCTTGGAGGCCGGGTAGGTTTCCACCATCCTGGCTTTGCACTCCTGGCCGTTGCGGTACGGGGTCGTGCAGCCTGCGGTGCAGGTAAGGACGGCAGCAGCGGCCACCGCATAAAAGGTTCGATGTTTCATGATGGCTCGCGCTAGGTGGGACGCGCAGTCTACTTCAGTCGGTTAAGCGAAGACAGGATGACTGGCGGTTTTGGCATCGATAAAACGGGTCCGCGTGCGCGATCGGCGCTTCCTTTCGTTCGCTTTCTCGTTTCCTTTCAGCCAGGCCAAATGAAATCCGGAAACTGTGCAACGGCGTTGAACGGCTTCTGTATGAATATACAGTGATCATCGCGTTGATCTTCAGGGACGTTCAATCAATCTGACGCTGGTAGCGGGGACCGGACTTGAACCGGCAAGCCGTTAGGCGGCGGATTTTAAGTCCGCTATGTTTACCAATTTCATCACCCCGCCAAGCGGACGGGATTCTACCATCGGACGGCCGGCGGGCCAATCCAGACCGGCGCGAGCCCCTCGCGTCTGGGACTCGGGCTGGCAATTCCCGCAGCCGGAGCAGGGTTGCAAGTGCCGCAATGGCTTCATTCCGCCGTTCCCGGATAATGTCCGGAATTCGCCGGTGCAGGAGTGCATTGCATTTCATCGTTACGCCACCGGGTCCCTTCTCCCCTTCACGCTAAATCGACAACGCCAGGTTGCTCGCGCATAATTTGCTGCGCGGCAGGGGCGGGGGCGGGGCCGTATCAGAGGTGTCCAGGTCGCCATGCGCAATGCCTTGCTTGAGCGCCGGCACGCCAGCATCTGCAGGCCGGATTATGGCCCCGGCGTCGCAACGAGCAGTCACGAGAGAGGAAGAAGATGGGCACGAATCGGATCGAGGCATTCAGCGACGGCGTGATTGCCATCATCATCACGATCATGGTGCTGGAACTCAAGGTGCCGCACGGCGCCGATCTGTCGTCACTGAGCGCGCTCGGTCCTGTGTTTTGCGCCTACGTGCTGAGCTTCGTGTATGTCGGCATCTACTGGAACAACCACCATCACCTGATGCACGCAGCCAAACGTGTCAACGGCAGTGTGCTGTGGGCGAATCTCCACGTGCTGTTCTGGCTATCGCTATTCCCGTTCACTACCAACTGGATGGGCGAGAACCACCTGGCGTCGTTGCCCACTGCGCTCTATGGTTTCGATCTCTTCATGACGGCGGTCGCGTGGTACATCCTGACGCGCGCGCTGATCGGCCTGCATGGCGCCAACTCAATGCTGGAGCGCGCAATCGGCGCGGATCGCAAGGGAAAAATCTCGGTGGTGCTGTATCTCGTTGCCATCGCCGCCTCATTTTGGGAGCCGTGGGTTGCCGCAGCCCTATACGCGATCGTTGCGATCGTATGGCTCGTCCCGGACCGGCGCGTGGAGAAGGTCCTGCTGACGGAAGAGTAACGGCCTGCGCCAGGGCGATTTCATCGACATGAACAGTGCTACGCTCGGGCCATGAAGTCCTGCGAGCGAACCCCATGTCACCTGTCATCCGCATCGGCATCATCTCCGATACCCACAACCTCGTGCGCCCCGAGGCGCTCACGGCGTTGCGCGGCTGCGAGCACATCATTCACGCCGGTGATATCTGCAATCCCGCTGTCCTCGATACGCTCAACGAACTCGCGCCTGTCACCGCGGTGCGCGGCAATAACGACTCGGGCGCGCGGATCGATGACCTGCCGGAAGCGCTGACGTTTCATATCGGCGGGACGGCGGTTTATCTCGTCCACGACATAGCTGACGTTCCGAAACTACTCGATGGTATTGACGTGGTTGTCACCGGCCATTCGCACAAGCCTTTGATCGAACGCCGCGGCGCAACGCTGTTCGTCAATCCGGGTAGCGCTGGGCCACGTCGATTCAAGCTACCGGTAACGCTTGCCATCATGCTGATCGACAAGGGCGAGGTGCAGGTCGAGATCGTGCAACTGATCGAATGAATGGCGGGCCAGCGCACTGGCCACGCCATGAGCGGCCGTTATGCGTGTGCGGTCGCTTCCGGAATCCGGTCGTCCATTTCGGCTGCTTGCCGAACACCGCGCAGCACGGCATGCGCTTCCGAACGCGAACCCACGCACGGCGGCGAACCCTTCAGCGGCTTCCTGGCTGTTTCATGAAGCGCCAGCACCGAGGCAATGCCGATCACCGATGCCCCCATCAGGTAGTACGCCGGCATCATCAGGTTTCCCGTCGATGAAACCAGCCATGCGGTGACCAGCGGCGTTGTGCCGCCGAACAACGAAACCGATACGTTGAAGCCGATCGCAAGCGCGCCGTAGCGAATTTTGGTGGGGAAGAGCGCGGGCAATGCCGACGGCATGACGCCGGTGAAACACGACAGCAACACGCCGAGGATCAGCATGCCGCTGAAAATCGGCAGCATGGTGCCCATGCGGATCAAGTTCAGCGCGGGTATCGACAACAGCAGCAACCCGACGCATCCAAACAGCATCACTGGCTTGCGCCCGACCTTGTCCGACAGATGACCGGCACCCAGCGTCATCGGCATCATCAGCACCATCACGAGCAGCACGATGAAGAGCCCATGTGTTTCGTTGAATTTCAGCGTAGCGGACAGATAACTCGGCAGATAAGACAGCGCCATGTAATCGGTCACGTTGAAAATCAGTACCAGCCCGACGCATTGCAGCATCGGCCTCCACTGCTTGACCAACATATCGCGGAATTGCTCTTCGGGCGCGCTGTGCGCTTCGCTTTCGCGCTTGTCGGCTTCGCGTTGGAAGGCTGGCGTTTCTTCAAGCTTCAGCCGGATATACAAGCCGATTATCCCCATCGGTCCCGCGATCAGGAAAGGAATGCGCCATCCCCAGGAGAGCAGCGATTGCTCGGACATCGTCGCGGTCAACACGGCAACACATCCGGCGCCCAACACATACCCGACGAGCGTACCGAACTCGAGAAAGCTGCCCATGAAACCGCGCTTCTTGTCCGTCGCAAATTCCGCGATGAACGTCGCCGCGCCGCCATACTCGCCGCCCGTTGAAAAGCCCTGGACCAAACGCGCGACGAGCAGCAGGATCGGCGCGAAAATGCCAATGCTCCCATACGCCGGAATCAAGCCGATACAAAACGTGCCGATCGCCATCATGATCATGGTCATCGCGAGCACGCGCTTGCGGCCGATGCGATCTCCCAACGGTCCGAACACCATGCCGCCAAGCGGGCGCACGAGAAATGCCGCGGCGAACGTCCCGAACGTGGCGATCAGTTGCGCCCCGGGATTAGCCGACGGGAAGAACACTTTGCCGAGCG
>DASYLW010000343.1:0-7079 GCA_036009385.1 Caballeronia sp. | reverse complement strand
CATGCCCGACTTCTTGTGATGCGTGGTGCTCTTGTGCATCGGCATGTCGGTCTGCATGTTCGACTGGCGTGATTGCAGGTCCTGCGCGCGCTGTTCGATATCCGAGATTTTGGCCGGATCCGTACTCATCGTAACGCCCTGCTCGGATTGCGCAAACGCTGCACCGGTCATTGCGCTCAGGGAAAACAAGACTGCCAGGGACATTTTCTTCATTGTTACCTCCATAGACTCGTTGAACCCGGGTTGGCCTGTCCCGATTAGCGAGACATTACACGCTGCGTAGCAAGTACCGATCCTGCTCGCGAATCTTACATGTAGTTACACTGTCGTCACTTTTCGGCAATGACACTGCGGTTCGGCTCTAACAGAGCATCAGCCCGGCCAGTCGATTGACTGAGCCGGCGATAATACCGGCGAAGCGCATTGGTTTCTAGTACTGAATTTCGAGATGAGTATGGGTATTGACGCAGGTGTGAACACATGAAGCGCAACACCGGGTCAATTCAATACAGCCCCACGCGTTGGTACACACGAAAACGTGCGAGGCCGATCAGTTCATGCAGGGCAGTCTCAGCATCGACGAACCCGCGTGAGCGAGGAAAGAATGTAGCCTTGGATTGCCGCACATTGCTGATGAACGCTTGTGTGCCGAGGCCAAAAGCATTGAAGGCAAGCAGTGATCGATGCATGTGATAAGCGGACGTAATCAGCACCAGGGTTTCGTCCCGTTCCCGCTGCACGATGCTCGCGACATTGCGAGCGTTCTGGTACGTATTGAGGCTCTCGTTTTCGAGCACGAGGTCGCTGGCGCTCACGCCGCGAGCGAGCAGGAAGGGTGCATAGTTGTCGGCTTCAGCTTGTTCGTGATGCTGCGGATTGCCGCCACTTACGATCACCCTGCAAGCGCCGCCTGCGCGCCGGCACTCACGATACAGCTCTGCCGTGACAACAATACGCGTGAAAGCATCGCGTTTTGGAATCAGGCGTTTGTCGGCGTCGTAACGCGTGCCGCCGCCCAACAGGATAAAAGTCGTTCGCGATGCGAAATGCACCTTCTGCGGCGTCGATTTCTCCTCGAACCCGCTCTGTGCAAGGTGAAGCAACGGTGCCGAAAGCCAACCCGCGCCCAGCGCCCAGAACAGCACGGCGCAAACAAGCGCGACAGCGCGCCGGCGTTGTCGCCAAACTGCGAACAGTGCAAAGAAAAGCAGCAATAAAGTTATAAGAACCAATTTGGTTTGAGGTAACGTATAGGTTTTCGAGATAATCCGCTTCGTGGTCATCGCATTCACGAGAATGCATCGCCGGAACTGCGGAACGCGTTGCGTAGTGCGCGTTTAACGGGCGCTCGGAATTATAAGCAAGTGGTAAGCGGAAATAAGCAGCACCTAGCGCAAGCGGCGGCTGCGAGTTCCGGTCAGGGGCCGCGAAGTCGGCATTTGACTGGTTTCGGGGCGTGCCGCGTTTAGTCGGTGCCGCTGGCAGTCAGTTACTGCCATGTGGTGCCGTCACGGCTGCACTGGAAGACATAACGAGATGACCACGTATTCAAACGAAGCCGTACTTGAAGCGCTCCGGCGAGCTCAGTATCGTCAAGTTCCGTGGGCAAGACGCCCAAACGTTTTCAGCCATCTACGCGATCTTGGCCTGCTGGAACTGGTCCGGCAGCGCACCGTAGCACCGGCTCCCGGTTTCCACGCGCCCGTGGACATTGCGGTAGTGACCGAGCGGGGCAAACTGGAATTCTCTCGTCTCGCACGCGACGAACGTTCGACGGACTGGGATCTGCATCGCAACGCACCGTATTCCCCGGCCGTTCTTCAGGAACCCCTCGCCGAAGCGCGCGCTTAAAGCCCTTCCAACCTTCGCGCTGAAGGTCCTGTGCTTAAGTGCTGCTTCAGCGCTTTAACGTGGGGCAAACGGTTGCGGCTGCGATAGCGCCATTCTGCATCGAATGAGTGAGGCTGTGAAAACGGCACACTCATGACAGCGGTAAAACTCCGACAAAAAAAAGCCCGTATCACCAGGATACGGGCGTACCGGATCTACTACTGCCACGCTGTGCTCATGGCATAACGTCCGACTGACACGATGAAGAAGGGTTCCCGGAAGCGCCGCGATTGATTGAATATGGCTTGAACGCGCGCTATTCCGGCGACCTTGCCTGTCCTCCCTGTCCGGTGATTTACCGCATTTCAGCGTTCCTCAGTGCTTACGCGGGCGGCCTCCGCGATCTGGCTCGGGCCGTGCGCGCGCATTGCTCGCGATATCGCCTCGCAAGTCCCCGCGCGGCGCGGTTTCAGTCATCTCGCCGCCATGCACCTGTTCCTTCCTCCAGTCCTGCAAGCTGGCTTGCGTATTCGGGCGCAGCGCGAAATTGCCCGCGGACGACTCCGCGTGCACCATCATTCCCGCCCCCAGTGATGAAAGCACAATGCCGCACACGAGTAGTGACATTGGTTTCATGATTAAAACTCCCCTTCGAACCGATATTGGCTCACTAGCCAGCTTCATAAGCTATGCCAGCACACGAAAGGAAGCTGTAAATATTGGTAAAGAGTTGTTTCCCGGATGCTCTGACTAGCCGCAACGAGCCGTCAGGAAGCACGCGTTCGCTTGACCGCAACGTCAATGTGCGTGGGAGGCAATGCACGCCATGCGCTCCCTTTCGATCAACGAAAGGCGAGCGCCTGCCGGCAACTTTTTGACTGAGTAGAATGGCCTGCGAGCGCAGACCGTTGGCTCATCATCCGAGGAGATGCATCGGGGTGGAAGCCAGGATAAAACGCAGGAAACCTGCTCGCGGGTGCTTCGCGTAACTTTAGCGGTACAGCGCGGTCGTGCAGCGATCGACCATACAGCCCGAACGTGCCGGTTACCGCGTTGTTCCGGCTGTCAGGCCATCTTGACCGGCGCGCGCCACGATTCCGGATTCGTCCAGAATGCGCCGCGCAGACGGTCGCGGCTCGGCGGTGCGGGCGGTTTCGCAGCGGTGGAACCAATCCGGCCCCGCAACGACACCTCACGACCGTTGTTGCCCAGCCGTTTTACGATTTCTGCGAGCGTACCGTCCGCTTGCCACTCGTCGAACCGTCGACGGCAAGTCGGCGGCGACGGGTAGCGGCCCGGCAACTTCGACCAGCCTTCGCCCGTGGACAGGACCCACAGCACGGCATTGACAACAGCGCGTGCTTCCACGCGCGGACGGCCGCGCCGTTCGCTGCGTGCCGGTTCCGCGCAAAACAAGGCCTCTACCAGCGCCCACTCGTTATCTCTTAAATCGTCGAACATCATGTTTCACCTCAGCGAAGCTAACCCCGGTGCGCTGCCCCGCGCCGCGCACTCTGGTCGGAATTCGAAGATCGAACCCAGGTAAGGTCGGAGCAAGCATTGCGACGGACGATTTGCGTTTAAAACTGCAATGGCGCCGACCTCTGCACAAGTAAATGCGAGAACCGTGCCATGCGTGTATCGATCGGTCGGAAAGCCTCGCGGCAGTAGGCTGGCGCGATGCCAGCATGGCCCGTATGAGACGCTATAAGTGCGGTTAATGAAATCGGGACAATCACCAATCAAGTGCAATAAGCCCATCCTGCGTGCGCGAATGCATTTTTGCTGCACCGCAGCGCCTCGCTGGGTGAAACCGTTTTCTCAAAGTGACTGTGATCTAATTTGCATCTATGTGGTGGATTGATGAGAGGAAGTTATGAGCCGAGCGCTCAATGTGACGTTGCGCCAGCTGCGCGTGTTTATTGAAGTGGCCAAGCTGCGAAGCTTTAGCCGGGCCGGCGACGAGATCGGTCTGACGCAGTCGGCGGTGAGCCGGTGCGTGCGTGAACTCGAGGGGGAAATCGGGATGAAACTGGTCGACCGGACCACCCGCGAGGTGCAACTCACCGACGTCGGCGCGAATCTCGTGGGCAGCGTGTCACGGCTGCTGTCGGATCTCGATGAAGCGCTCCGCGAGATCCGTGATCTCGGCCAGCAACGGCGTGGACGGGTCATCGTCGCGGCTAGTCCGACCGTGGCATGCCGTCTCATGCCGCTCGTCATTTCGGCCTGCGTCCGGGACTTTCCGCTGATTTCGCTGGGTTTGCGCGATGACCTCCAGAGCGACGTGATTCGCAAGGTCAAATCTGGCGAAGTCGATTTTGGTGTGGCGATCGGCCCATACGCCAATGACGACCTGTATGGGGAAGTCGTGATGACCGACTCGTTTTGCGCGGTCGCGAGGCAGGACCATGCCCTCGCGGCGGCGCAGGAGGTGCCGTGGGCCGCATTGTCCGGCGAACGCCTGGTCATGCTGGACCACGCTTCCGGAAGCCGTCCGATTATCGATGCCGTGCTGCGCGAACATCACGTTATCGCTGACGTGGTGCAGGAACTGGGTCATTCGGCTACGGTGTTCGGGCTGGTGGAGGCGGGCGTCGGCATTAGCGTGCTGCCTTGGCTGGCCCTGCCGTTGCCGGCGAATTCGTCGCTGATCGCGTTGCCGCTCGTACCGCGCGTTGAGCGAACCGTCGAACTGGTGCGACGGCGTGACCGGTCGTTGTCGCCTGCCGCCGAGTCGGTGTGGGGGCTGGTCGCCGGATTGCCAAAACGCGTAGAAGAACTGGCTTAGCCGATTGCCCGATCGCCTTGGCCGCTAAATGTGCGGGCCGATTTCGCGTGATTTCTGCGGCTTTGCGCTAATCCACGGCCCGTCGCCCGCTAAGCCGCGAAAGCGCGCAAGAACTGGCCTGATGGCTAACGCGTGCGCCGTACAGCGCTTTTCGGAGGGCGTCGCGTTAGACTTTCGCTTTCCATTGGCGGAGGCGGTAATGAGCGAGTCAGAAGGGGCGGTTACCTCGGAACTTGGTGTGCTGGTAAATACACCCACAAGCGCAGCCGCAAGCGCACAGGCAGGAGGCGAAGGTGCGCCGAATGCACGTGACGCCGTCCGCGCGCTGCGCCCGTCACAGATCCGCGAGGTCGCCAACGCGGGTTTCGGTGTCCCGGATGTATTGCCGTTCTGGTTTGGCGAGTCAGATCAGGTCACGCCGCAATTCATCCGTGACGCCGCCAGCCGCGCGCTCGCCGACGGTGCAACCTTCTATACGCACAACCTGGGCATCGCGCCGTTGCGCGAAGCGCTTGCTGACTATGTCGGCAAACTGCATGGCGCCACACGGCCTGCTGAAATTGCGGTGACGAGCGCCGGAGTCAACGCACTGATGCTGGCAACGCAGCTGGTCGCGGGCGCAGGCGACCGCGTGGTGGCGGTCACGCCGCTGTGGCCGAATCTCGTCGAAATTCCCAAGATCCTCGGCGCCACCGTGGAAACGGTTGCGTTGACCTATGGCGCGAACGGCTGGACGCTCGATCTCGACCGGCTGCTGGCTGCTCTCACGCCCGGCACGCGCATGCTGATGATCAACTCGCCGAATAATCCTACCGGCTGGGTCATGACACGCGAGCAGCAGCAGGCGGTGCTTGACCGGTGTCGGCAACTTGGTATCTGGCTGGTGGCGGATGAAGTTTACGAGCGCCTCTATTACGGCGATGACGCCGCGGTCGCTCCGTCGTTCCTTGATCTGGCGACCCGCGACGAACGGGTGATAGCAGTGAATTCGTTCTCGAAGGCCTGGCTGATGACGGGCTGGCGGCTCGGCTGGATCGTGGCGCCTGAGCGCATGATGGAAGATCTCGGCAAGCTGGTTGAGTACAACACGTCTTGCGCACCCTCGTTCGTGCAGATGGCCGGGATCGCCGCGGTGAAGGAAGGCGAGCAATTTACGCAAGGATTGGTCGCCGACCTGCGCGCCAGCCGCGATTACCTCGTGGGCGCGTTGCAGCGGGTTCCGGGTATCGATGTGCGTGCGCCAGCCGGTTCCATGTACTTGTTCTTCAAGCTGCCGGGTGCGACCCGCAGCCTCGAGCTGTGCAAGGCGCTCGTGCGCGACAGCGCGCTCGGACTTGCGCCCGGCAGTGCGTTCGGTCCCGAAGGAGAGGGGTTTGTACGCTGGTGCTACGCGTGCGACACCGCTCGCCTGGACACTGGGGTCGCACGGTTGCGGGCGTTCATGGAGGCGCACCCGGCCGGGTAAACCACCAAGCCAGCGACGAAGCCAAGCGGCCAAGCGGCCAAGGGGCCAACGGGCTGTACTGTACCTGGCGGGCGCAAGGGTGGAGGAAAACGGGGACAAGGTGTCAGGGTTTTAGCTTCGGAGGGCCGCCAGACGTGAGTCTGGCGGTGACCCAATGTTTCACCTTTACGCATCGTTTGTTTTTGCGTAATATGCGTCCAGTCACGTGCTTCCGCCTTGGAAAGCGCTACTTCGTCCGGCTGGGAAAAGCTCGGCGATCAGGATCTGATCCCGTGTTTTGCCTCCCCCCGGTGCGTGCTCCCAATCAATATGACCGATCAGAAATCGGGCGAGCGCGTCGTCAGTATCCTCGTCCACGGTTTTCCAGTCTGAACGTTGCGAATGGTTCGAGTAGTCGGCGTCATTCGATTCGGCCTGACTTGACCGGTTCATAGACCATACAGGGTCCTATCTAGCTGCATGAATACCCAAGAGGCGAAGATCGTCCTCGAGACTGCCTTGATCTGCGCGCAGGAGCCGCTGAAGCTCGCCGAGTTGCGCAAGCTTTTCGCCGACGATATATCGGCAGACACAGTTCGCACCTTGCTCGACGCCCTGAAGCAGGATTGGTCGGGACGCGGCGTGGAACTTGTGGCGCTGGCGTCCGGATGGCGGTTTCAGAGCAAACCTGCAATGCGGGCCTATCTCGATCGGCTACACCCGGAAAAGCCGCCCAAATATTCGCGCGCCGTACTTGAAACGCTCGCGATCATTGGTTACCGGCAGCCTGTGACGCGTGGCGACATCGAAGAAATTCGCGGTGTCACGGTGAACACGCAGGTGGTGAAGCAACTCGAAGACCGCGGCTGGATCGAGGTGATCGGTCATCGCGACGTGCCGGGCCGGCCAGCGCTCTATGCCACTACCAAGCAGTTCCTGGATGACCTGGGCTTGAGCGCACTGGATGAACTGCCCGCACTCGACAACCCGTCGGCGCAGCTGGAAGCGTCGCTG
>DASYLW010000342.1:0-6145 GCA_036009385.1 Caballeronia sp. | reverse complement strand
CGGCGGCCACAACGTGTTCACCGACCTTAAACCGCTGGTGCCCACCATCTCGACCGAAGCCGTTCTGGCAACCAATCCCGAAGCGATAGTAACGGCCACGCCGGGCGCGACGAATTCGGAACATGCGTTGCCGTCGCTGGATGCGTGGCGCAAATGGCCATCGATCAAAGCCGTCGCGCGCAACAATTTGTTCGGTATCGACGGTGACCTCATCAACCGGCCGACACCACGTCTCGCGCTCGGAGCTGCTGCGTTATGTGAAGACCTTGACGTAGCCAGGACGCGACGCCCTAAGTAAAGCGTCAGGCGTTCCAGCGCACCAGCAGCCATTCATTGCGCACGCGTCTTAGCCAGACGATCGCGCCGAAATCCAGCGGCCATTGGATCGCGGTCGCGCGCGGAACGCCGAGTAGATGGCCAGTCAGTACGCGTATGACGCCGGCATGCGTTACCGCGTGAATTGGGGCGATGGTATCGGCAGGACAAACGGAATCAAACCAACCAATCACCCTCCCGGCGAACTGCGCGACGCTCTCGCCGCCATGCTCGCGTGCGTGTTCAAGATCTCCTGCCCAGGCATCGAGCATCGCGCGATCGAGGCCATCCCAGCGCTGCCCTTCCCATGTGCCGAAATCGAGTTCCTGCAAGCTGGCATCGGCTTGAATGGGACCGAGCGCTTCGGTTAGCAAACGGCATCGGCTTAACGGACTTGTATGCCAGATACCTTCAACCGCAGGAACTTTTAGCAGCACCAACCGTTCCTTGAGCACGCGCGCAGAATCGGCCGCCTCGGCTAGAAGCGGGACATCGGTGCGGCCATAACAAATCCCGGCATCGATACCAACAGCGGGATGACGAATCAGGACGAGATCCATCCGAGTCCAATCAGGTAGATAGCGAGTTCAAAAATTTGCTGCGCAAAGCCGAGGCAGTCACCGGTATAACCGCCGATGCGCTTGACGAAGTAGCGCCCCATGGCAAAGCGCAACACGCCAAGCGCCACGATCATCACGCATCCGAGCCGCCAGTCGGGCCAGAAAAGCCACGGCAATCCGAACAAGGCGGCTAACAGAAACGCGCTCGCGCTCATCTTCTGCGCGACCGGTTTCGCCTTGCCTTCGGCCCGTACGTAGTCGAGCGTGCAGAGATAGCTGATCGCAAACGTACGGCTTGCCGCATGCGCCGCGACGATCATCCACGCAGTGCGCAACGGCAACATTGTGGCCAACGCCTGCCACTTCAGCGCAAGCGCGACGATCAATGCAATCGCACCGAATGCGCCGATCCGCGAGTCGTGCATGATGCGCAACGCATCCTCGCGCGTGTATGCGCCGCCGAAGGCATCGGCGCAATCGGCGAGGCCATCTTCGTGGAACGCGCCGGTGACAAGCAGCGTTGCCGCCATCGACAACAACACCGCCACGCCCGCCGGAAACACCTGCAACGCGGCGAGATATACAACCGCGCCGAGCCCGCCGACCAGCGCGCCGATCAACGGAAAGTAGCGCGCCGCCGCGTTCAGATAATGCGCTTCGAAGCCGACCCAACGCGGTACCGGCACGCGAGTGAAATACCCGAGCGCGGTGAAGAAGTAGCGGAGTTCCTTCGATGGCCGGTTCATGACGGAATCACACGGCCTTGTCGGAGACACCGGCCGATTCGAAGCTCGCCATTTCGTTGATGAACGCCACTGCAGCGCGCAACAAAGGCAATGCAAGCGCGGCGCCAGTGCCTTCGCCGAGACGCAATCCGAGTTGCAACAACGGCGCGGCGTGGAAATGCTCCAGCATGCGCCGATGCCCCGTCTCATCCGATGCATGGGCGAACACGCAGTAGTCGAGCACGGCCGGGTCAAGCGCATGAGCCACAAGCAATGCCGACGTCACGATAAAACCATCGACGAGAATCGTCATGCGCGCTTCAGCCGCCGCGAGGAAAGCACCTGCGATCATCGCGATTTCAAAGCCGCCGAAAGTGGCCAGCGTCTCGAGCGGATCGGTCGATGCCGCGTGTTGTTCTAAAGCCGCCGCGAGCACATCGCACTTGTGCTTCAAGCCGGCGTCGTCGAGGCCCGTGCCACGTCCCACGCACGCATCGATCTCAACGTTGCACATCCGGCTCATCAGACACGCCGCCGCCGATGTATTCGCGATCCCCATCTCGCCGAAGCCGATCACGTTGGTACCGAGCGCCGCGTGAAAACGCACGCGCGCAGCGCCACCCTCGATAGCTTGCAGCACTTGGGGGCGCGTCATCGCCGGTTCGTGCGCGAAGTTACGCGTACCGCGCCGGATCGCTGCATCGACGAACCCTGCCGCTGCTGGCGACGCACTCGCCACACCCGCGTCCACCACTTCGAGCGTCATGCCCGCCGCCTTCGACAACGCATTGATCGCCGCCCCGCCCGCGATGAAATTCGCGACCATCTGCACGGTGACTTCCTGCGGGAACGGACTCACACCTTCGGCTGCGATGCCGTGATCGCCCGCAAAAACAATGATCGCCGGACGCTCGATACTTGGCTTTAAAGTCCGCTGGATCAGCCCGATCTGCAGCCCGAGCGACTCGAGCCGCCCAAGACTGCCGGGCGGTTTTGTCTTCGTATCGATTACATGTTGCAGCTCGGCCGCCATCGATCGATCGAGCGGTTCAGGACGGGGAAGTGTGTCGTTCATAGTGTTGTTCACGGAAGGTTTGAACGCATCACGGGCACGAGCGCCTCATGACCGTCCTGCTGGATCAGGGCAAGCGGATAACCGAACGCTGCGCCGGCACGCTCGGGCGTGAGGACATCGCAGACGGGGCCGGCATGCGCATGGCCGGCGCCATCGAGCAACAAAGCGTGCGTGGCGAATCGCCGGGCAAGGTTCAGATCGTGACACGAGAAAATCACACTGCGTTGATTTAACCGGACCCATGTTCTCAACGCTTCAAGGCAATCGATCTGGTGATGCAGGTCGAGATGCGCGAGCGGTTCATCGAGCAATAAAAGCGACGCGTCCTGGCACAAGATTGCCGCAAGCGCCACGCGCTGACGTTCGCCGCCTGACAACGAGAGGACATCGCGTGAAGCAAACTCGGCCAAGCCCAGCATCTCCAGCGCCGCGTGTGCAGCCGCACGGTCCGCGTCGCTTTCCCAACCCCAGCCAGTGAGATGCGGAAAGCGGTTGAGCATGACGGTGTCCAGTACGGTGGCGCTGAATGCATCGTGCGTGGCTTGCGGCATCAACGCGCGGCGGCGGGCGAGTTCGCTCGCGCCCCAGGCGCTCAACTCCCGTCCATCGAGTGAAATCGCATGTGATGCTGTCTTCGATACCCCGGCCATCGCCGCAATCAACGTCGTCTTTCCTGCACCGTTCGGACCGGCGATGCACCACAGTTCGCCGGGCGCGAACGTCAGCGTGAGATCCGCGATCAACACGCGGGCTGCTGCGCGAGTTCCCGCACGAGTTCCTGCGCGCAACGTGAGATGGGTCAGCTGAAGTCCGTTCATGGCGCGCGCCTGAGGAGCATCCACAGGAACACCGGCACGCCGATCAGCGCGGTAATGACGCCCACCGGCAACTGCGCCGGCGCGATCACCGTGCGCGCGATCAGGTCCGCTGCCATCACAGCCAGCCCGCCAGCAAGCGCCGACGCAGGCAACAGCATGCGTTGATCGTTTCCGAACGCGAGCCGCAACACATGCGGCACCACGAGCCCGATAAAACCAATCGTCCCAGCCGTGGTCACCGCAGCGGCCGCCGCCAACGACGCAACGAGATACACGCGCAATCTCAACTGCACGACACGCACGCCAAGCGCCTCGGCCGCTACATCGCCCCGTAGCAAGACATTAAGCTGGGGCGCGGCCGGCACGATCGCGACCAGCGCGATCACGAGCGCGATCAAGGCAGTCCATGGCATCGCCACGCCATTCAGGTCGCCGGTCAGCCAGAACACCATGCCGCGCAAGCGATTCTCCGGCGCGACAGCGAGCATGAGCGTGATCAACGCGCCCCACCCTGCCGCGATCACCGCGCCGGTAAGCAGCAATCTCGGCGATGTGTCCTGCGGTTCCCCGCGCCACAACTCGCGCCGCGCGAGGCCGAGCACCAGCAATATCGACAAGAACGCGCCTGTGAACGCGGCAACGTCGACACTCCACCACGACATCGAGAACAACATCGCCGCGAGCGCGAACGCGGCCGCGCCACCCGATACGCCGAGCACATACGGTTCGGCCAAAGGATTCCGCAGCAGGACCTGCAGAAGCGTGCCGGCCATGCCGAGCAAGGCACCCGCAGCAAAGCCGCCCAGCGCGCGCGGCAAGCGCAGGCTGAGCACGATTTCATCGATCACGTCAGTCGACCGGAAGCCAAGCGCCTGCATCACCCGCAGCGGCGAGACGGCGATACTCCCCAGCGCCAGCGACGCGACGAACACAACGAGCGCGGCCAGACCAAGCACGGTCCAGACCATGAAAGCGCGCCGGGCGTTCATGCGCTTAACGTTCACGGCGGGTGTCGGCCGGGCAGAAACGCGGCGCCACGATGCAGCGTGTTGTATGAGTGCGCAAGCTACTGGTCCTTGCTGAAGGGGTTGTGGACGTTATCGATAAGCGCGCCGCCCCACGCAATGGCGACGCTTGGGGCGACCAACGAATTACCGCTGAACGGATAGTACAGATCGTCGAAGGTTGAAGCACAGCGGATGATCGCCGCGGTTGCTGGTGAGACCTGCGCCACGCCGCCAACCAACCGCATTCGATCCATACAGCGCGGACACACTGCCGTTGACCGCTTCTACGTCATGGAGCATCCGTTGCGAGCGTTGCGCTGCACCACTTCCCGCCAGGTCATGCGCCCGAACATGCGCCCGAACACAACCAGCAGGAGCCGTGTTCCTCCCGAGCCCGTATCGGGGCTGGCGACACATCGGGCCGCTTCCCGAGCGAGGACAGGCAGCGGCAAAACCGCGTGCGGCCGGGCGCCATTCCGGGTGATGAAACGGGTCCGGCCACGCACGCCAGGACCAGCTTGCAACTTGCGTTGTAGTCGCTTACCGTTGCGGGGCAGCGCAGGTTGGCTCGTCCGGGCGGCGTCGGCTCCCGGCTTCCCGCTTGACTGCGCTGGCAGGCACGCGCGAGCACCAAGGTGGCGGCAGTTTAAGAGCGGCACAATGACCCGTCAAGAAAGCAGGACAATGCTGGCGTACACGCCGTTCGTAACGTGGTTCGATTCTTCGATTTACCCCTGTTTCAAGGGCTCCCGCGCGATATTCCGACAAACGCTCGCACGCCTGAATGAACGGGGGAATGACTCCCTGTAAAACGTTTCCCCCTACAAATAAAGGGCCGCGCCCATGCTTTGAAGACTGATTGCTGTTACGTCTGGAAACGAACCAAATTTCTGAAGCGCCGGAGAAGCGCGCTAAAATGCGAGGTCTTAAGAGGACGCAGCACATGCTCAACGAACTCGAATCACTGTCACAGAATATCGGCCGGCTGATCAAGATCAGCGAACGCCATCATCAAGCTCACAACGCGTTGGCCCAGCAACTCGAACAGTTGCGCGGCGACCATGCCACCACGCAGGGCGAACTTGCGGCCATGCGCGAAGAACGCGACGCACTGGTGGCAGAGCGCGACTCGCTGTCGGCCAAGATCGACGACGCGCAGATTCGCCTCAACGCGATTCTCGAAAAATTGCCGCGTGCGAAAGCCGCACCGGAGCCGGATAACCAGCTTGCCCTTTTGCCTCCTGATAGCGGCATCGAACCGGATACCGCCGACTCGGCGCACGGTGCGTTGCATGAAGAATCACACCATCATGGGGAAAAGGCATGACGACGAAACAGATCGAAGTATCCATTCTCGGTGCGCCGTACCGGCTCGCGTGTTCGCCGGAAACCGAAGGCGCGTTACGTGAAGCGGTAGCGCGCGTAGATGCGGAAATGTCCAAGGTGCGAAACGCAAGCAGCGTACGCGGCACGGACCGGATCGCGGTGATGGCGGCGTTGTCGCTTGCGTCGGAATTGCTCAAGCTGCAAAACAGCGTGCGTCACGGCGAAGCCTTCCCGGCAGAAGAAATTCGCCGCACCATGCATCAGATGAACGAGCAACTGGGCGTCGTGATTTCACAATACGAAGCGCTGTAGTCGCCGC
>DASYLW010000341.1:0-3739 GCA_036009385.1 Caballeronia sp. | reverse complement strand
CTGGCAACGACGGGCGCGGCGCAAGTGCTCGACATGGCGGACCGGGTCGGGACGCTCAAGCCCGGCAGCGAGGCGGATTTTGTGGTGCTGGATCCGGCTGGTACGCCGCTGCTTGATCGCCGGACTTCGCGTGCGGAATCGTTGGAAGAACTGCTGTTCGCGTTCGCGATGCTCGGCGACGACCGCGCCGTGTTCGAGACATATGCGGCAGGAAAATGCGTGCATCGGAGAGAGACGCGGCGTGGGACGGTGCCTGAGTTCGCAGCGGCTTGAGGGAGTTGCGGTTTGCGGTACGGGTTCTGGGCCGGTGATACGCGAGCCTGAGCGTACGGTCGTGCCGCTCGTGCGCCTCCTTAATAAATTCACCGCGAAGTTCAGCGCGAACTTCAGCGCGCCGAGCAAATCCGGCATGCTCACTGCCTTCTGCGTGCACTCCTGAAGCCTGCTTGGAAGCTTCAATTTCGCCTGATTGTCCTTGGGCGACGGGGCGGGTTCAAGCACTCATCGAACCCGTTCGCACAGCTCGTCGCGATTCTACTGAGGATTGCTGGCCGACGAATCTCCCCGAATTTCCCGGGAAGCCAAACGCGAACCACGCCCCCCCGCGTCCCGCCCGACGGGCTCTAAGCACTTGTTTAAGCACACTTTCCGGCTTCCGGCTAAAGTCTAGGCTTTTCGCAGCGCCCGAGCGCGTACCCACCGTTCATGAAGCCACTTGTACAAGCCGTCCGCATCGGCTTACTCATCCTCATTGGAGCATCGTCCGCGCAAGCTTCGGCCTATGCGCTGGATTCCCAACTCGACTGCAAATCGACCGCCCATGCGTTCATCGCGCCGCTTCAGGAAAACCACGCGATAGAAACTACCCCCATGCGCGTGGAGGCCAATTCAATCAACGCGTTTAAACCGACGCGCGATAGTCATCTCACGGCGTTCGATTTCGGCGTGTTCGCGGTGGTCGGGTTCCAGAAGAATGACGCGATTTTCAAGCAGGGCAACGGTGAACCTATTGCCGATTCGGCTTATGGCGCTGTTGTGATCGGCGGGGAAGATGCGGTCAGGCAAAAAGTTCGCGCGGCTGGCAGCGACGCCGTGATTCGTCACGTCGCGCCTTTTATCACCGCGATCTTCTGCACGCCCGATTCACCGCAATTAGCCACGGTCACCCACGGTTAACACGCGCCCACTATTGAAAGGACGCACCAACGTCAGGTTGGTGCGTCCTTTGGATGAACAGAGCGTGACAGGACCGGGGTTCGGCAACAACCGGACTTCTAGCGTCCAATATGCGTTTGCAACCGGCGACGCACATCTTCCGGCGTGATCGACGGGCGCGGCAGGTCGCTCGGCGTGCCGGTGTTGATCGACAGTCTCGCGAAACGCACGCCGTCGATATCCTTCGCGTCAAACAGCCGGTCGATGACGGAGAGGTCATCGCCGTCCAGCGCCAGCGCGTATCCGCAGGCCGAAGCGATTCGCGCGAACTCGACACCTTGCGACACCGTCGCCTGACCGCCAGTCGACTCATGCGCGCCGTTGTCCAGCAGCAAGTGCGTGAGGTTGGACGGGCCGTAAGCGCCGAGCGTCGCGAACACGCCCATGCGCATCAGCGCAGCGCCGTCGCCGTCGAGCGCTACCACGTTCAGGTCAGGCCGCGACAATGCGAGGCCGAGCGCCATCGGCGTCACGCATCCCATCGATCCAACCAGGTACACCTGGTTCTCGCGGTCATCGATAGCGTAGAGTTCCCGCCCGCAAAATCCCGTCGATGCCAACACGACCGTCGACTCTTTCGGCGTGTGTGCAATCACGCGCTGCAACCCGTCGTGGCGTGACACACCTGACACGCGCTCGCCCGCGCTTTTGAACAACTGAACCTCGGCACGCTCGTTCAACGCGCGCTGACGCACACCGCTCAAGCTTTTCTTGTTCAACTTGTATGGCGCAACGCTGCCCTTCTGCATCACCAGCGCGTACGGGCGCCCGGTGCTGTCCATATGCGCGGTCGCGCGATCGAGCGCGGGTCCGATCGCCTCGGCTTCAGTCGGGAACAGCTCCCATGGAATCTCCATGGTGTCGAGCATGGCTGGCGTGACGGGTCCCATCAGCGCGTGCTGAGGTTCATCGGCGACACCCGGCTGACCGCGCCACGTGACGATCAGCAATTGGGGCAGCCTGAAGGTCCACGTGAGCGAGGTGAGCGGACTCACCGCGTTGCCGAGCCCGGAGTTCTGCATCATCGAAATGCCGCGACGCGCCTTGAACGCGCCCGATGCGCCCAGCGCCACGCCCGCGATCAACGCAACAGCGTCACCCTCGTTGGCCGCCGACACATAGTTCAGCGACTCGTCCTGCAGCACATAGTTGATGAACGGCGTCAGATACGAGCACGGCACGCCCGCGTACCAATCGAAGCCCCGCTCGCGCGCGGCCTCGACAAATTGTGCAGCCTGGATCACGCGCCAGCCTCCGAGGAGCCCGAGCCGTTCGATCCGTACGGTGCTTGTCCGTGAGCGAAATCTCCGGCTTGACGCAGCTCGTCGAGGTCGTTCACGCCGCGCCAGTGACCGTGCACGTACTGCACTTCGATCTTTTCGTCCGCGGCGACCAGCGCGTTGAGCAACGCGGCCATGTCGAGCTTGTCGAAGTCATCGCGTTGCTGCAGCTTTTCGAGCATGGCGACGAGGCGTTCACGCCCTGCGCCGCGCACGTTCAGCAGACCCATCCAGCGGCCTTGCGGCGTCTTCGAATTTGCCGGTCCCACCGAGCTCGTCACGCTGTCGAGCCAGACCTGCTGGCCAAACAACGCACGATCGTCCACTGTAGAGCAATACGCGAAATCCGTCGACGCCACCCCGGCTGCCGGCATCTGCGACGAATCAACGACCACGCAGAAATCGCTGTCCGACTCAACCAGATCGCGAAGAATGTAGCTGCGGAACAAGAGGTCGCCGTAGGAGATCACGGTATCGGCGGTAAACGATTTCGCCGCGCATGCCAACGACGCCAGTTCGCCCGTTTGCGCGTGCTTCTCGTTCACGACCAGCCGGATACCCGATGTATCGATGGCATCGGCGCGATAACCGCCGACCACCGTAATGTCGTTGATGCCTTCTTTCTTGAACGCTTCGACCAGGCGGCGCAAGAGCGGCTTGCCCGCGATCGGCAGCATCACCTTGGGTTTATCGGCGGTAACGGCTTCCAGCCCCGCGCCCCGGCTTGCCGCGAGCACGACAGCGTTGCGCGATGCACTTGCCGACGACAGATACACGCTCTCAGCTGTCGAATATTCCTCGGCGTCCTGGAGGCGGAAAATTTCGTTCACCGTCGCCACGCGGTCTTCCACGTTCACAAGCGTCTCGCTGCTGTGGATCTCCTTCGCGATCGCCTGCATGGTCGACGCCGCGCCGCGCAGCAAATGGTTCGCCCAGATCACCGTGCTGATGCCGGCCTGGCGGAACACATCGGTCGGCGTGCTGTAGTACTTGGTCGGCACGATCACGAGCGGGCCGCGGCCGGCCCATTCACGCGCAAACGTGAGGATTTCGTCCGGCTTGGAAAGCTTGCTGTGAATCAGGATGGCGTCCGCGCCGGCCTGGCGATAAGCCTCCGCACGCTTCAGCGCTTCTTCCATGCCCCAGCCCGCGATCAACGCTTCCACGCGCGCGACGATGGAGAAATTCGGATCGCTTTGCGAGTCCTTGCCGGCCTTGATCTTGCCGCAGAACTCGTCCATCTC
>DASYLW010000340.1:0-7569 GCA_036009385.1 Caballeronia sp. | reverse complement strand
AACGCTCAAGACCGCACCCGATTCCGCTGCGCGTCTGCAAGCGTTGCTCGCGCTGCAACAGCAGATCGGCCGCTACGAAGATCGCGTCGCGCATCAGCCACCGCTGTGGACCCGCTTCGGTCTGAATCAGGACGCATCGATCCTTGCGACGCTCTGGACGCCCTATGCGGCCGCGAGCAAATCGGTCCTGGTTACCCCGATTCAGCAAAACCTCGAAGCGACGTTGGTCGACTTGAGCCAGATGCCAACCGATTCGCTCGACGACCACGCTAACGCTGCCGCTCAAGAGGGTCACAAGGCGCTCAAGACGTATTTGATGCTCGCCGATCCAAGTCGCGTTGACACGGGTTTCATCACACCACAACTGATACGTTATTGGTCCACGAGCGCAAACGTTTCCGTCGGCGCGAAACTTGATATCGCTGAGCGACTCGCAGGGTTCTATGCGCAACACTTGAAAGCCCACAACGCATGGCGCATCCGGCCTCGCGCGGAACTGGTGAACGCGTCGCGTCAGACGTTGTTGTCGGTGATCGGCGTGCGCAATTCGGAAGAGACCGTTTATCAAAGCGTTCTGGCTGGCGTGGGTAACAAGTACCCGGACCAGACACTGGCATCGCTTACAGCAGGCACCGACACGCGCGGGCTGATTCGAGCGAGCGTGAGCGTACCGGGTGTCTACACGCGGCAAGCCTACGACGGATATGTCGCCGCGGCCATCATTGAAGCTGCCAAGAGCCGCGACCTAACACGCGACTGGGTCCTCGCCAACAATGACGCTTCCGCGAACGCGGTGGACGCTGCGCAGACCGCGTCAACGGACGCGCTCGAACGCGCCCTCACCACGCAGTACTTCACCGACTACGCCGAACACTGGCAGGGCTTCATGAACGCGCTGCAATGGCAAGCGGCACCCAACATTCCGGCTGCCATCGAACAGATGAAGCTGCTCGCCGATGCACGTCAATCGCCGGTCATCGCGTTGATGAAGTCGCTTGACTACCAGGGTACCGCGGGCATACGTCAGGCGTCACTGTCCGACACGATCGTTGCCAAGGCGCAGAACATCTTCGGCAAGAAAGACGACCCACAGGCAGCCATCGCCAACGACGCCGGGCCGCTGTCGGCATCGTTCGGCCCGGTGCTTCGCATAATCGGACAGCTCGGCGACACTGCATCAAACAAAGGCAGCGCGCAGCAAAGCGACGTCAGTCTGCAACGCTATCTCGAACGCGTCACTGCGTTGCGCCTGAAGCTCCAGCAACTGACCAACAGCACCGATGGCGACGCCCAGGCCCGCCAACTCGCGCAAGCGCTCTTCCAGGGCAAGGGTTCGGAACTCGCCGACACCCAAGCCTACGCGCAACTTATCGCGGCAAGCCTTGGCGCGCAGTGGTCCGGCATGGGCGATGCGCTCTTCGTGCGCCCCGTCGCGCAAGCCACGCAGATCGTGTTGCAACCGGCGCAAGCGAGCCTGAACGATGCATGGCGGCAGACTATCGTCGCGACCTGGAACAAGTCATTTACCGGTCGTTACCCTTTCGATAACACCGACAACGACGCATCCATTCCCGAACTCGCACGCTTTATCCGGCCGCAAGGCGGGTTGATATCGACGTTCCTGAGTCTGCAACTCGCGGGCGTGCTGGAACTGCAAGGCGACCAGTGGGTGGAAGTCAACACACGCGGCGGCGCCTTGCAGTTCGATCCTGCGTTTATCAAAGCGGTGAATACGCTGCAACGCGTCGCGGGGCATTTGCTCGCGCAAGGCGAACCGCAGTATCGCTTCGACTTCAAACCAATCCCGACACCAGGCATCACCGACACCGTACTGACAATCGATGCGCAGAAGCTGCATTACTACAACCAGCGCGAAACCTGGCAGGGACTGATCTGGCCGTCGAACGATCCCGAGACGAAGGGCACGCGTTTGCAATGGCAGACCGAACAAGCCGGCACGAACAAGAACTTCGAGTTCGGCGGACGCTGGGCGCTCGTGCGGATGCTGGAGCGCGCGAAAGTCGAGGCTGTCGATAGCGCGACATTCCAGCTGACGTGGCAGGCAGCGCCCGATACGCGAATGATGCGCGTGGCCGCGGTCGCCTCACCCGACGCCGCTTCGTCGACGACGCAAAAGCCGTTGCATCGAGCCAGCGACAACTGGAATGGTTCCGTGCAGGAGCAAACGGAATCGACCGAACATCCAGCACTCGATAGCCTCGTCACGCAAGAACCCATCACCGCAGCGCCAGCAAACCTGACGTACCCGTTGAGCTATCTGATGCGCACGGACGTCGGCAAGGGGCCGCTTGAACTGCTGGCGCTCAAAGGATTCGTTTTGCCAAACCGAATGTTCGTCGACAAACCAGCGCGCGCGACGAACGCAAACACGTCCACCAGTCCGCCGCCGTTGCCCAAGGCAGCACGTGAGGCTGCCAAACACGCCGTCACGCCGCTTCCGGACGTTGTTAAGGATGCCGCACTATAAATTTCTCGCATCGCCACAGGCCGTTATTCCGGTCACCCTACCGCAAGGAGCACGCACCGCATGATCACCTTCTCGAAGCTCCTCAACGCGCTGTTCGGCACACGCACGCCGTCCGATCTCGCCCGCTGCGCGCAAACGCAGTGGGACGCGTGGCTGCAGCCCATCATCGAACTGCATCCGGGCGACGTTGCAACCGAAGCCGCGCATGTCGGCGAAGACCCGGGCTACGACGACGGGTTTCTTGCGATAAAGGAGCAAGTGGCGAAGCTGTCGGACGTCAACGACACGCTGATCATCGACACCGCTGAGCGGCTTCTGAAGCACTCGGCGAAGGATGCGCGCGTGGCCGTGTATTACGTCTACGGCCGCATGCGCCGCGATGGCGCGCAAGGTGTGGCTGAAGGCTTTGAACTGTTGTCGGCGCTCATCGATCGTTTCGATATGGACCTGCTCCCGGCACGCGCGGAAACACGCAAGTCGGCGCTTGAATGGCTCGCCGGCGCGACCTTCGCCGACCGGCTCGACCGCGTTCAGGGACTGACTGGCGATCTCCTGGAGCGCGCGTTGTCAGCGCTTGCACTGATCACCGAGCGCACAGCGCAATGGCCCGATAATGCGCGGCCGCAATTGAGCGCGTTGTATCGCCGTTTCGAAGGGCGGATTGAATCCCCGAGTGCATCGGACAGCGTGTCGAAAGCCGCTCCGTTCGGCATGAGTGCAGCCGCGATACTGCCCGCGTCGACTGAAGTGTCTTCAACCCGCGACCTGCTCGATCGCGCGCGTCAGATGGCAGTGTTTCTACGCGAGCAACCGCAAGGGTATCTGGCTGCGTATCGGCTGATGCGCTGCATCCGATGGGACACGCTCACCGAAGTCCCGCCGTGCGATCCCACTAGTAAAACGCGCCTGGTTCCCCCGCGTGCCGAACTTCGCGCTCAACTCAAACGCATGCTGATGCAAAAGCAATGGCTCGAACTCCTCGACCGAGTTGAACTCGCGTTCGCTGAAGGCGCAAACCACTTCTGGCTCGACCTCCAATATTACGCGTTCGTGGCCCAGGAACAGGCCGGTGGCGAATACGCGCCAGTGCGGGACCTTGCGGCTACAGATTGCGCGCTGATGCTCGAACGCCTGCCCGGTTTCCACTTGCTGTCGTTCTCCGATGGCTCCCCGTTCGCCGACGATTCCACACTCGAATGGATCGCACGTTACGCGAGCGTTCGCGATATCGATCGCGGTGAAACCGTGGTCCCCGTCGCGGCGCAATCGGCGAACACGGACTGGGCGGACACCGAAACAAAAGCCAACAATCTCGCCACTAAGGAAGGACTGGATTGCGCGTTCTCGTTTCTGCAACGCCTGCCCGCGCAAGACGGCGATCGGGACCGATTCGTGAGGCAGATGGTCATGGCGCGCGTCGCCGAGCGTGCCGAACGGCCGGACACGGCGCTGCACCTTTTATCGAGCGTGGACAGCGCCGCGCGCCGCTTCGAGTTGGCACTGTGGGAGCCGTCACTCGCGTTCGAAGCCAAGCAGCACCTGATGCGCCTGCTCAAAGTCCGCATGACGCGCAAGGACGCCGACAAGCCCGCACTTGCTCAGCGCATCGAGACGTTGATCGGCGAGCTGACCGCGATCGATGCCGCCCGCGCCGTTGCGCTCGACTGACTGGAAAAGACCTGACCCGTGAACAAACCAAACGACAACGACATCCTGCGTTACTACGAAGCCGAAATGCGCTATCTGCGCGAGGCTGGCAAAGAGTTCGCACAAGCGTTTCCCGACCGCGCGAAGATGTTGAACATTGACCGCATCGGGGATCGCGATCCGCATGTCGAGCGACTGTTTGAAGGCTTCGCGTTTCTCGTCGGACGCCTGCGCCAGAAGCTCGACGACGAACTGCCCGAGTTGACCGAAGGCCTCGTCAGCATGCTCTGGCCGCACTACCTCCGGATGATTCCGTCGATGTCGATACTCGAAATCACGCCCACGGAAGGTTCGCTGCAAAGTCATGAGGTGCTCGCCGCGGGCCTTGAAGTGCTGGCCGATCCGATCCCCGTCGATAAAGAGAGCGTCGAGTGCGTCTACCGCACCACGCAAGCGGTTGACTTGTATCCGGTCAAGCTGATTGAAGCCAACGCGCATGCGCGCGAAGACGGTCGCTCGGTGATCCGGCTCAGGCTGGGATTGCAGCCGCAGATACCGCGGGCGCAGATGCACATACCGCGTCTGCGGCTTTACCTGAATGCGGATCGACCGGTGGCACTAAGTCTTTACACAGCCCTGAGCGCAACACCGCTCGCAGTACGTGTTCGCATTCCGGGATACCCCGAGGACCGGCCGGGGCTGCCGCAAACGATGCAAGGCCTGCGTGTGGAAGCTGCCGGCTTCAAGGCTGACGAACGCCTGTGGCCCAAAGCCGATAACGCGTTCGGCGGTTATCAGCTGCTGCTCGAATACTTCACGTTTCCCGAAAAGTTCATGTTCGTGGATCTCGTGGGACTCGACATGCAATCGATTCCTCAAGCGGCGCCGTACTTCGATGTCGAGATCGTGCTGGCTCAACCTTACCCGGACGACATGCGCTTCACGGCAGAAAACGTTCGGCTCTTCTGCACGCCGATCATCAACTTGTTCAGCATTCAGGCCGATCCGATCTTGGTCTCGCATTTCGAAACGGAGTACCGAGTGCATACGGTGAAGGCTCGCGGCGACTTTGTGGAAGCGTATTCGGTCGACTCGATCGTAGGCTTTGAAACCTCCAACGGCTCGCGTTTTGAATACGCGCCGTTTGCGTCGTTCCGTCACCGCGGCGGCATGTTGCGCCATGAGATGCCCGAGCGATACTTCCATACCCGGGCTCGACGTGGCCCTTCAGGACGGTTCGACACGTGGGTGGTGCTGGGCGGCCATGCGTGGGAAGGCGAGACCACGCTGCCCGAGGAGACGCTCTCACTCTGCGTGACGGGCACCAACGGCATGCTGCCGCGCAAGGGCCTGCGCGAAGCAAGTATCAACCGCACGCGCGGCGGCTTTACGAACGTGGCATCGGTGAGAAACCTCACAGCACCGACCTTGCCCGTTTATCCGCCGACAGGAGACCGCTTTCATTGGCGTGTGCTCTCGCATCTGGCGCCGAACTATCTCTCGCTACTCGATGCAGAAATCCTGCGCGGCAGTCTCGCGCTTTACGACTGGACCGATGGAGAACTGAACCGTCGGCGTATCGATGCGATTATCGACGTCAAGCATCGGCCGCTGCAAAAGCTCGTCAAGGGTGGCCTGCTGCGCGGTGTGGAAATTGAAGTCACGCTTAACAGCGACAAGTTTGCGGGCGACGGCGATCTCGCGTTGTTTGGCGAAATGCTCAATCGCTTCCTCGCACTGTACGCGACGATGAATATCTATACGAAGCTGATCGTCGTCTCCTTGCCGAGCGGACGCCGGATAACGTGGCCCGATAACAAGGCTGAGGGAGCACCGTTTTGAACGCGCCTCATCGAGAGTTTGCGGTGCTTGAGGAGCGCGTCCTGTTGCCCGCTTTGCTGCACGACGCGACACGCATGAACTTCATGCGCTTTTGTGAGCTGATTGAACTCGCCGCGCCGACTCTGCCGTCGCTCGGCTCAACCGACTCACTAAAAACCGAGCCGGTGCGCTTTCGCTCGCGCGCTGGGCTCGGGTTTCCAGGCAAGGAAATCGATGCAGTCGAATTCGACTACGACGATGCGTCAAACCCCGCTGCCATCCGCACGACTTTCCTCGGGCTCTACGGCGTCGATGCGCGCATGCCGTCGTACTTCATCGATGAAGTCGCGCAGAATCGTGACGGCGCTGAATCGTTATCGGCATTCCTGGACATGTTCCATCACAGGATCGCGACGCAGTTTTATCGGGCGTGGCGCAAATATCGATTCCCTGCGGGGTTTAAGAAAGGCGGTACGGACAACGTGTCCCGCTGCCTGGTCAGTCTCGTCGGATTGGGCATAGGAAATGCCGATATCGAGCAGACGGTCGGCACCCGCAAACTGCTGTCAATGCTTGGACTCGCCAGTCAGCGAACGCGCACGGCCGAAGGCCTCGCGGGCGTGCTGCAACATGCCGTCCCCGACGCGACGGTCACAGTCACCGAATTCCATCCGGTATGGATTCAGTTAAACGAATTCGAGCCGACAGCGCTAGGCGAAAACTGCGTACTCGGACGCGGTTTCTACGATCGAGGCAATTGCGCGCGCGTCGTGATCGCGCCAACAACTCCCGAATCGGTATTGGGTTTGACACCTGGTCGTCAAATGCACAGCGAAATCATGGCGCTGCTGCGCTTTTATCTCGGCTACGAATCGAACGCGTATCTGGAGATGCATGTCTCGCCGGATTTGATGCCAAGAGCGGATATCGCTTCCGATCAGGTTCGCCTCGGCTACACAAGCCAGTTGCAGCAGGTTAAACGGCCCTATAAAACGGGCGCCATCACCCGCGTGCAACTCGGCACATGGAATGGTCAAAGCGGGATCACTCGCACGAAGCATCGAGAAAATGGACGAACCCAATGAGCAACAAAATCAAACGCCCCGCGCTTCTGTTCGCTGCCGCGTGTGCCACGCTTACTATCGCGGGTTGCGGCATGGCGCAGTCCGTGAAAACCGGGACCGTGGACGCAGCGAAGTGGGCATTCACGACGCAAATCAAGACCATGAATCTCGACCTCATGAGCCGGTCGTCGCTGAATACAAGCGGCGCCGGGCAATCGCTGTCGACAGTGCTTCGGGTCTATCAATTGAAGACGCCG
This sequence comes from Caballeronia sp., assembly GCA_036009385.1. GTDB lineage: Bacteria > Pseudomonadota > Gammaproteobacteria > Burkholderiales > Burkholderiaceae > Caballeronia. The sequence continues at coordinate 292 of DASYLW010000340.1, read as the reverse complement.
CAGGCTTTCGAGCAACTGGACTATGCGCAGTTTCAGGATAATGATCTGGATGCGCTGAAACCCGACCTGCTCGGTACGATCGACTTGGTGCTTCGGCCGAATGCGAGCGCCAGCATCAGCGAACCAATGGATGAGAACGCGCAGTTTGTTGGGATCGTTGCGTTCTTTAGGGACGGTGGGCGCGATTCGACATGGCGCGTCGTGATTCCCAAGAAGCAATGGAAGAGAACCGATCCCGTGAAGGTCGAGGTGCGGGATAACTCGCTGCAACTGGCGGGGACGAACGCGAACG
>DASYLW010000339.1:0-6250 GCA_036009385.1 Caballeronia sp. | reverse complement strand
CTTTCAGCAAATCCTCGATCATCACGGGCAGTCGCCGGACTCGTACTCCTGTCGCGTGGTGAACCGCGTTGGTAATCGCCGGCGCAATTCCCGCCAGACCAATTTCTGCAATACCCCGCGCACCCAGTTCGTTGAAAATGGTATCGGGATGATCCAGGAAGGTAACGTCGAGCGCCGGCGTATCCGCATTCGACGCCATGATGTAGTCGGCAAGATTGCTGTTGATCGGTGCACCGGTCCGTTCGTCATAGCTCGTATGCTCGAACAGCGCCATGCCCACCCCCATCACGATCGCTCCTTCAATCTGGTTGCGCCCGGCCTTCGGGTTGAGGATGCGCCCCGCATCGATCACAGTGACCACGCGGTTCACGCGCAGTTGCGCGATCTCCGGCTGCCATGTGACCTCGGCAAAATGCACGCCGTACGAATGGATGGAGTACTTCTTCTTCAACGGGTCATCGAAACCGCCCACCGCACTGCCGGTTCCCGACGCCGCATGCATCTTCGCCGCCACCAGTATTTCATTGAACGGTACTCCGCTTGCCGGTGTTTCGCCCTTACGGTGCACCCGGCCCTCACTGATTGTGAGCGCGTGCGCATCGGCGCCTTCAAATGGCGATCCAGACACCGCCGCGGCGCGTGCGAGCACCGTCCCGATCGCCGCGCGGGCGGCATCCAAAACCGCTGGAATCACCGAAGCGGTCACCGCCGATCCGCCGGAGATCGGTCCCGGCGGTAGGGCGGTGTCGCCCAGACCCACCTCGATCTTGTCCAGCGCCAACCCTGTTTGCGCCGCGACGAGTTGCGCGAAGATGGTGTACGTTCCGGTACCGATGTCCTGCGTGCCGCATACCACCCTCGCCGTTCCGTCCGCGCGCAGGTCGACAGTAGCTTGCGCCGAGAACCTGAGCCCCGGCCAACTGCAGGCGCCCACGCCCCAACCCAGCGTCAGGCCATCGCGCTTCATGGAACCGATGCCGGGCGTGCGCTGCGCCCAGCCGAACTTGTCAGCGCCCGTGTCCAAGCACTCCACCAAGTGACGTGACGAGAATGGCAGGCCGTTGCTTTCATCAATACGCGGTTCATTCCTGATGCGCAGTTCCACCGGATCGATATCCAGTCTTAAAGCCAGTTCGTCCATGGCCGATTCGAGCGCAAAGAGTCCCGGCACCGCGCCCGGCCCGCGCATGGCCGTAGGCGAGCCGACATTGCGCGGCACGGTGCCCGAGCTCACGCGCAGGTTCGGCGTGCTGTACAGCAGTGGCGTGGCTTCACCGCAGCTTTCGGAATACGCGTCGAGGATCGATGTGTGATTCAGGTAGTCGTGGCGAATGGAAGTGAGCGTGCCGTCGGCGTTTGCCCCAAGACGCATGCGTTGCTGCGTCAGCGGCCGATGCCCGACGTTCTGGAACATCATCTTGCGGCTTAACACAAGTTTTACCGGGTGTCCGGTATGGCGCGACGCAGCAGCGGCCAGCAGCGAATGCGGCCACATCCATAGCTTGCCGCCGAAGCCCGAGCCCAGGTAACGCGAGATGACCCGCACCTTTTCCTTCGGCAGGCCAAGCATCTGTGTCAGCGTTCCCTGGTGGTTCGAGATCGATTGAGATGTTTCGTAGAACGTATAACTATCGCCATCCCAGTGCGCGACGGTCGCGTGAAGTTCGATCGGGTTATGCGTCTCGACCGGGGTCACATAGGTTTCGTCGAGCTTGACGGGCGCGCTATCGAATGCGCTCGCGGCGTCACCACGCTCGCTTTCGACCTTCGGTTCCGCAACGCTCGACAGGGTCGTGCCTACATCGTGCGGGGCGATTTCATAACCGACCTTGACGGCGGCGGCTGCCGCGCACGCGGCTTCGAATGTATCCGCTATGACGAGCGCAACATACTGGCCGTAGTAGCGAATGATGTCGTCTTCGAATGGCGGACGTGCCTCGTCGACATAGCCTGTATCCATCGAATTGCCGGAGATCCGGTAGAAGCGGCCAATGTTGCCGCGATGCAGTACCGCATGCACGCCGGGCATGGATTCGGCGGCGGCGAACTCCAGTGAGACAAGCTTGCCGCTGGCAACGGTGCTGCTCACCGGGACCGCATGCAGCAGATCCGGCAGGTCGACGTCCGACGTATAAGTTGCTTCGCCGCTGACTTTCAGCGGTCCGTCAATGCGCGAGTGCGGCCGGCCGATGACCGCATGCAGGGAATCGAGCACAGTAGACATGGGAGGTGTTCCTCTCGACGAGATCAGGCGGCGCTAGTTGCGAGCGTCAGTGCGTGGACCAGGCAGCGTTGCGCCAGTTCGACCTTGAAGCCGTTGTCGCTTTGCGGCCGGGCGCCGGCGAGTGCATCCGTCGCGGCGCGCCTGAAGCTTGCCGCATCCGGCGTCGCGGAGGCGAGCGCGGCCTCGGCCTCGCGTGAGCGCCACGGCTTCGTGCCCACGCCGCCTAACGCGATGCGTGCATGGCTGACGCGGCCACCGGTCACCGTGACAACCACCGCGGCCGACGCCAGCGCGAATTCGTACGAGGCCCGGTCGCGCAGCTTCAGATAGAGAGAGCGGCTGCCTTCTGCCGGCGGTGGCAACGTGACATGCGTGATGAGATCGCCGGGTTCAAGCACGGTTTCCCGTTCAGGCGTGGTACCGGGCAGCAGGAAAAAATCGTCGATAGCTACACTGCGCTCGCCCCGCGTTCCCTGGATATGAACCACCGCTTCGAGCGCGGTGAGCGCCACGTTCATGTCTGATGGATTACTCGCGATGCACGCATCGCTTACACCGAGGATCGCCAGGGTCCGGTTGAAACCGCTGATCGCCGCGCAACCCGAGCCGGGTTCCCGCTTGTTGCACGCCATGGCGGTATCGCGGAAATAGACGCACCTTGTGCGTTGCAACAGATTGCCGCCCGTCGTCGCCATGTTGCGCAGTTGCGCCGACGCTCCGGCAAGTAACGCCTGCGACAGCACCGGATAAGCGTCACGAATCAACGCATGGTGCGCGAGATCGGCATTGCGTACGGTGGCGCCAATCTTCACGCCACCGTCCGGCAGCGCCTCGACGCCATTCAGCGGCAGGCGGCTGATATCGATCACGCGGCCCGGCCGCTCGACGTTCAGTTTCATCAGGTCGAGCAGCGTCGTGCCGCCGGCCAGAAAGCGTACGTCGGCGCCCTGCTGTGCGGTACGAGACGCCGCACCGGCCTTGATCGCGTCCTGCACGTCGTTCGCGCGGGAGAGCTGGAACAGTTCCATGTCGGCGCTCCTCAGGCTTTGCCGCGCACGACCTGGATCGCGGCAACAATGTTCTGATAGGCGCCGCAGCGGCACAGGTTGCCGCTCATGGCTTCGCGAACGTCGGCGTCCGACGGTCCAACCGGCTCCTCGAGCAACGCGAGCGCGGACATGATCTGCCCGGACGTACAGTAGCCGCATTGATAACCATCGCATTCCACAAACGACGCCTGCATGGCATGTAACGCGCTGGATTGGCCGATGCCTTCGATTGTCGTGATCTCGTCGCCCGCATGATTGGCAGCGAGACACAGGCAGGCATTCACGCGGCGTCCGTTCACATGGACGGTGCAGGCGCCGCACTGGCCGTGGTCGCAGCCTTTCTTCGTGCCGGTTAAATGCAGGTGCTCACGCAGCGCGTCCAACAGCGTGGTGCGAGGGTCCAGCATGAGCGCGTAATTTCTGCCGTTGATCGACAGTTCGACGGCAATAGTGACGGACTCCGTCGACTGCGTGCGCGCATGAGGGGCTGGCGCGCCGGCTTTAGGGCCGACGGTTTCGCCAATGAAACGGGTGGGGGATGACTGATCGTGCACGGCGGAAATCTCCTGACTGTGGGGACAGGGAGAAGTCGGTCACGTCGCAGATTCGCTCTTCAGGATGCCGATACGTCTGGCGGGTGTCGCGTCGCTGACCAACAACGTGGCTAGTAACAACGCGACTAGTATAGGCAGTCATTGCGGAGTTTGCTGAACGCCGGTTTCGACCACGCGTGCGGCTTATGACGATCAGTCCGTCATGCCGCTTCCCCGCCTACCGTCCGGCAACCGCTCGTGCGATTTTCCGGTCGGTCTTGTATTCGCTAAGCGCGTAGACCGACCAGATTGCCGCCGGGATCCAGCCAATAACCGTGATCTGCAGCAGCAGGCAAATGATCCCGGCTAACGGCCGGCCGATCGTGAAGAACTGGAGCCAGGGCAAGAAAATGGCGAGCAGGAGGCGCATGGAGTTTTCCGTCGTGTTAAAAGAAGGCCGTCCGAAATCGGCGACCCGTTATCTCGTCGTGCAAGGACGTGATAACGGTCCGCTAGTCCAAAAACTTTAGCCCTTTCTTCACGAGAACGAAAACACGCTGCTCCTGGAACTCATGCCGCATCCCGATTCGGATCAACGACTGCCTGCGACTCCATGATGCATATTCAATGCATATTCAGTGGGTACTCGATGCTGCAGATGGATCGAATCCAGCCGCTACCAGCGCCTGATGCAGCGTCTCGAAGATGTGCGATTCTCCCAGCACCGCGGTGATTCCGTGACGGTCCATATCGGCTCGCAGATACTGATTGGCGCGCGCAAACAGCACGTTGACGCCGCGTTGCTTCAGACCCTCGAAGAATTCAGCGAGGGTCCGGGCCGCCGAATAGTCGAGGTCCGTGATAGCGCCGGCGTCAACGATGAACCAGTCCACAGGCGTGGGCGCGCGGTCGAGCAGACGGCGTACGTCATCGACGAAAAAATGATCGTTCGCGAAAAACAGGTCGGCGCCAAAGCGATAGACGATCAATCCGGGAGCGGTCTCGGTGCCTGGCACCGCAGGCACCGGCACCCAGCGCCCGCCAAGCGCCGGCGTAGGCGCAAGCATCATGGTGTGCGGATGATAGCTATGGCGCACATGGCGCAACAACGACAACGTGACCGCCAGCAGTATCCCGTCCTCAACTCCGATCACCACCACGGCCAGCGCCGTGACAAGTGCCAGCGTGAGTTCACCCGGACTTTCACGGCGGATGGCGTAAAGGCTCTTGACGTCGATCAATCCGATCGCGATCGTGAACACAATGCCTGCCAGCACGCAGTGCGGAAGATACTGCAGCCACTTGCTAAAGAACATCAGCACTACACCGACCACGACCGCAAACACCACTTGCGCGAACTGGCTGCGTGCGCCGGCGCGATCTGCCATGGCTGTCTGGGTTGGACTGCCATTGACCACGAACGCCCCCGTCACGGCCGCGACTGCGTTGGCTGCAGCAATTCCCAGGATGTCCGCATCGGCGTCCACCGGTTCGCGATAACGCTCCGCAAATACCCGGCCCGCCGCGACGCTTTGCGCAATGATCATCACGAAACAGGATGCGGCCACGGGCACGAGATCCAGCGTCTGCTGCCAGGTTGCGAGCGGAAAACTCAGCGCCGGCAGACCACCGGCAACCGGGCCCACGATCGCGATTCCGTGTCTGGAGAAGTCGTAGGCATAACTCGCCGCAATGCCGCCGATCACGGCAAACATGGCGACTGGCAGACGCGGTAGCAAGCGCTTGAAAACGAGAATACAGATCACGACTGCGGCCGATATGCCCAGCGTTGGCAGCGAAACGTGAGCAAGATCAAGCGCTATGGATTCGATCTGTACAAGCGTGCGCGAGGACCCTGTGGATACGCCGAGCATGTCGCCCAGCATCGCGACGCCGACCTGGACACCAACGCCGGCCAGGAAACCGAGCAAGACCGTGCGGGACAGGAAATCAGCCAGGAAACCGAGCTTGAAGATACGCGCGAGCAGCAGCATCCCGGCGCTCAGCAGCGCAACGGCCCCGGCTAGCGCCATGTATTGCGCGCTTCCGGCCGTGGCCATGGTCGAGAGATGGCTTGCGAAAATGGTAGCCGTCGCCGAGTCCGCGGCCACGACGAGATGACGCGACGCGCCGAAGAGTGCAAATGCGAGCAGCGGTAAAAACGCCGTGTAAAGACCCGTCACGGCCGGCATTCCCGCAATGCGCGCATAGCCCAGCACTTGGGGGATGTCCATTGTCGCGAGCGTCACGCCAGCCAGGAGATCGCGGAGCGCGGCACCGCGGCCAAGCGGCAATACGCCCCTTAATAACTTAAAGCGCATTGTGCGTCCCCGAACGATGTTCGATCCCATAGTGCGATAAAAATGAATGGTTCATTGGCGCATCGTGCCGCAAGTTGATTTGGAAGAGCAAGGTTTCTTGATAGCTGCGTTGCAAGGCCGGAC
>DASYLW010000338.1:0-1611 GCA_036009385.1 Caballeronia sp. | reverse complement strand
GGCATTGATTCAGGCGCCGAAACTGGGTGGTGGTGCGTTGCCATTTGGAGCGAGTGTGGAAGACGAACAAGGCAAGAGCGTGGGCGTGGTCGGTCAGGACAGCAGAATATTTGCGCGGGGTCTTGAGGACCAGGGTGCGCTGACGGTAAAGTGGGGCAACGGTCCGGTCGAGCAATGCCGGATTGCTTATACGCTGCCCAAGAAGGATGCGAAGGCTTATAACCCCGGGTATTTGTCGTTGCAGTCGCATTGCGTGCCGGGCGGCGAAACGGTGGCGAGCGGCGTGACCAGCGCTGCGCGTCCGGCGACTGTTGCACGGTAGAGCCTGGTACGAACGACACAACGAACTACACCTACGCGGACGGAATGGATCGCACAGCCACATCGCATCAGCGCCGAGGCTGACTGTCCATCACTTTGTAGCGTCCGTTCTAGATTTCCAACACCGAACCCGACGTGCTCGCCGATGGCAGCAAGGCGTCGCTATCGTCTTTCAGCTTGACGCCCGTCAGCTTCAGACGCGTCGCTTCAGTCAGCAGGAAATGCAGCTTGAATGCGGCGGAGTCGTAGCCAAGACCTTCAGGTCGCACATTGGAAATGCAGTTGCGCTCAGCATCGTTTTTACCAACACGCGGTTCGTATGTCAGGTAGATGCCGAGGCTATCGGGGGAACTCAAACCCGGCCGTTCGCCAATCAGCATCACTACAATCCTCGCCCGTAAAAGCTCACCGATACCATCGCCGAGCGCGACCCGCGCCTGCCTTGCAACGACGATCGGACCGATACTCAGGCTCACTAGTTGCGAGCGCATCCGTTCGAGCAATGGCACGGCATGACGTGCCGCTGCATAGGCCGACAGACCATCGGCGACCACGAACACGATATCGAACGCAGCGGGTGCCGCGGCCGCGTAGTCCCGCAGCCGCGAGGTACTTTCCTCGTTCATCTTTCTGCCCAGATCGGGGCGTCGCAGATAGTGCTGGCGATCGGGGGCAGCGCTTTGCACATCGAGCGTATCGAAGCCGGCCGCACGTAAAGACGCATGCAGCGCGGCCACATCGAGTGGTTGATGCACGGCGTCGCGGGCTTGCGCGTGCGAAAGATTAAACGCCAGCAATGGCGCCGTCGGCAGGCTGCTACCGGCTCGTCCTAACGCAATGCGCGCGTTGGTAAAACGGCGCAGCGCGTCCCACGGATTGGTGCTGATGGAAGAAGGTCGATCGTCGAAAGTGGTCATCAGGCGCTCATCCATTCAAGCAGCGGTTGCGGTGCAGAATGGTTCAGCAATATGCCGCGCCGGTCGGCGATTCGCATCGATTCAAGCCAGGCCTCGAACTCCGGCGCGCGCCGCAAGCCGAGCACATTGCGAATATAAAGTGCGTCGTGAAATGACGTGCTTTGGTAGTTGAGCATGACGTCATCCGCACCCGGAATGCCCATGATGAAATTGACATTGGCTACGCCCAGCAGCGTGAGCAGGTTGTCCATGTCGTCCTGATCGGCTTCGGCGTGATTCGTGTAACAGATGTCGCAACCCATGGGGACGCCGAGCAACTTGCCGCAGAAGTGATCTTCCAGCCCGGCGCGAATGATTTGCCGGCCATCGTACA
>DASYLW010000337.1:0-15330 GCA_036009385.1 Caballeronia sp. | reverse complement strand
ACCTGGTCGAAGCTGCCCAGTCACTACCCGACCGTACCGACCTGCCGCCGTCGTTTCAACGACTGGCAATTGAACGGCACGCTGCTCGAAATGGTGACGCGGCTCGCATCGCGTGGCCGGTCCTTCGCCATCGTGCCGTCCCCGCCGGCCGAAGCGTCGCCGCGCCAGACGCAGGCCACCTATGAATGCGATCGCCTGCGCGGCGTGTTCTGGCAGAACCCGGAGTCGTGGGGCGACTCTGACGGAAACGGCGCAAATGGGGTGGACGCGCTGTTCACTGGCGTCCCGCGCCGGATTGCCGAAGCGCACGACGTCGCGCGCGCCAACGCGCCAACGCCGTTCTCGCCAACCCGGGCAGCCATGGCCGCTACGGCGTCGCGTTCGCTGCAGAGTGAACCGTCGGGCGCACGGCACCATTCCGTTGATTCGTTGCCCATGGCCTTCGAGCCCAATTGCGCCCCTGTGCATGACGGTCACGGTTACGCCATCTACGCCATCGCGCGGCCGGTAGCGGGTAGCGTGTTCCGCGGCTGGGCCGAAATCGTGAAGGACGGCCGTCGGGTGGAGCGTTCTGGCCTGATCGGTCCGCGCTACGAGAACCCACAGGAAGCGGCGGAGTACGCGCTCGAATGGTCTCGCAGATGGATCGCGGCGCAATCCACACGCATGACTCACCCGGTGCAGATCGCCGCGGACGCGCCGCATGGTGCTGCGCCCGTCGCTAATACGGCCAGCCAAGCGCAGCAAGAGCCGAAGCGTGAACGCGCTGCAGCGCCGGAACGCGTTGTTGAGGTCCGCCGTTATGCGGACGTGCAAGGCTAACGCTGGATAGTGCACAGGGCCACGTCTCGTCCGGTCTGAATGGTGTTGACAGGAAACGCTGTGCGGCGCATGTGAAATACGCGCCGCACAGCGTTTTTTATTGCCGGCCGTACTTGTCGTCGAAGCGGACAATATCGTCCTCGCCCAGATACGTGCCCGACTGGACCTCGATCATTTCAAGCGGCATCTTGCCCGGGTTCTCGAGCCGATGCTGAACGCCGATCGGGATGTAGGTGGACTCGTTTTCCGCAAGAATGAATGTCTCGGTGCCGCGCGTGACAAGCGCCGTGCCTCGCACCACGACCCAGTGTTCGGCGCGGTGATGATGCATCTGCAATGACAGCCGCGCGCCGGGTTTCACTACGATCCGTTTGACCTGGAAGCGCTCGCCGTTATCGATGGAATCGTAGTGACCCCACGGCCGATGCACCTTGCGATGATCCGCAGCCTCCTTGCCTTGCTCCGCCTTGATGCGCCCGACGATCGCTTTCACGTCCTGCACGCATTCCTTGTCCGCGACGAGAATGGCATCCGCCGTTTCCACGATCACGAGGTTATGCGTTCCCACACACGCGATCAGCCGCCCTTCGGAATGCGCATAAGTCGATGACGCTCCCTGGAACATCACGCGGCCACGCGCGACGTTTTCTTCGCCGTCCTTTGGCAGGATCTTCCAGATTGCATCCCACGAGCCGACGTCGGACCAGCCCGCGTTCAAGGGCACAACGGCGCCCGAGCAGACGCTCTGGTCGTTGGCCAGCTGTTCCATGACGGCATAGTCGATAGAGTCCGACGGCGACGCGGCGAACGCTTGTTCGTCGAGCCGGAAAAACTCGCCGTCGTGCGTGCCGGCATCGCAGGCAGCGCGGCAGGCGGCGTGAATGCCAGGCTGGAAGTGCTCGATGGCGTTGAGCCATACCGAAGCGCGCACGATGAAAATCCCCGCGTTCCACCAATATTCACCGGAGCTGACATATTGGCGCGCGAGTTCGAGATGCGGTTTCTCGACGAACTTCTCGAGTTGCCATGCACCCGAGCTAAGCATCTGCTGGCCGACCTTGATGTATCCATAGCCGGTTTCTGCATGCGTCGGCACGATGCACATGGTGACGATCGCACCGTCTTGCGCACACTTGGCGCCCGCGCCGATTGCCTTGTGAAATGCTTCGGTATCCGTAACAACGTGATCTGCCGGCATGACCACGAGGATAGCGTCCTCGCCAGCCGCCATCGCGTGCATGGCGGCAACCGTCAGCGCGGGCGCCGTGTTGCGCGCAAGCGGCTCGAGGACGAGGCGCGCGCGCCGGCCACCGGCTCGCAACTGGTCGGCGGTCGTGAAGCGATGATCCTCGCCGCATACGATGATGGCGTCGTCGATACGCGCCGTGCCGTAAGTCAGGCCGTCCAGACGCTGCGCGGTGGATTGCAGCAGCGACTGATCGCCGATCAAACCAATCAGCTGCTTGGGGAAGTGCTCGCGCGACATGGGCCATAGTCGTGTGCCCGCGCCACCGGCCAGGATGACCGGCTGGATCCTGAGCTTCGTTTCGGCTGCGGCAGGCGTGAGCGGAGTGGTGGTAAATGTCGTGTCGAGAGCGGTCATGACTGGGGAACTCCTTGAGCTTGATCGGGTATTACAATTTTTAGCACGTAGTAAATGGCTGATAAATCAAAAAACAGAAAAATAATCAGTCGCCATACTAAAATCAGTAACCGGGTAATTAAAACGTAACGAGATTAAACGGCTGAATTTTTTTCTTACTTTTCCGGAATTTTTTCTCGAAAATTAATTGCTTAATATTCGGCGGAAAGCCTCTGCCAACAAGGCGTACAGCGATCAGTAACAATCTGAAAAAAATTCATCAAAGCATCGCCTGTAGACTGCTGTCGTGGCCTTGTCACGACCTTCAAACTGCTTCGTGACAAAAATAAATACGCGGAAAGACGCTAATTAACCCGCGCATTATTTTGCGGTTGCAGCATGAATTTAATTCCAGCCTCATACGGGTATGTACCAAGGCGACGGGCGCTCTTGTTTCTCCGCCTTTGCTTCCGGTCTTTGCACCAGGCGAATGAGTGAAGCGGAAGCGAGACCCGAGCAGATTGTGTCTTCCCACCCGAGGTGTCTTACATGTTGAGCGTGCTTTCGAGAATGATCGACATTGCGATGGTAGCGCTGGGCGCGCTGCTGGCCGCGTCGGTGCACGCGGGAAATGCCGTCTGGCTCGACGACATGCAAAGCACGCTGCTCGCATTCAATTGCGTGCTGGTGATCATGACGTTCCCGTCCTTCGGAATATACAAGTCGTGGCGTGGCAAGCCGGTGTATGACCTGCTGTGGCGCGTGACGCTGGCATGGCTGATGGTGGAAGGAGCGGGCGTGCTGCTCACCTTCAGCGTGCATCGGGCAGATTTGTTGTCGCGCTTATGGTTGCTGTATTGGGGTGTTGCCACCGCGGCCTTGCTAATGCTCTCGAAGGCGGTTGTGCATGCCACGCTCAAGTTGATCCGTCGCGAAGGGTTTAACCAGAAGGCAGTCGCCATAGTCGGTGCGGCGCCTTATGGGGAGTTCCTGATCGAGCAGATGCGCAGCCGTCCCGAGGCAGGTTTCAGCCCGGTCTATGTGTTCGATGAAACCTTCCCGGAAGGTACGCTGGCCGGCGTGCCGGTGAGCCGCGACCTGGCCGACCTTACGCAACTGGTGCGTGGCCGCGCGATTCGCGAATTGTGGCTGGCGCTGCCGATTTCGCAGGAGCGGACCATCCACAAGCTCGTCACGGAGTTCCGCGACGACTTCGTGAATATCCGCTTCATCCCGGACGTGCGCAGCCTGTCGTTCTTCAACCATGCGGTGGTTGATCTGCTCGGTGTGCCGGCCATCAACCTGGCTGCGTCGCCGATCACGGACCTCAAGGTGTTGCCGAAGCGGGTGTTCGACCGTTTGTTCGCGGCAGGCGTGCTGCTGTGCCTGGCGCCGCTGCTGATCGTGCTGGCGGTGGCAGTGAAGATGTCCTCGCCTGGTCCCGTGTTCTTCAAGCAGAAGCGCAAGGGCATAGACGGTTACGAGTTCGAGATCTACAAATTTCGTTCGATGAAAATGCACAAGGAAACGGCCGGCCACGTCACGCAGGCGAAGAAGGGCGACAAGCGCGTGACACGCGTGGGCGCGTTCCTGCGCAGAACCAGCCTGGACGAGTTACCGCAGTTCATCAACGTGTTGAGAGGCGAGATGTCGGTGGTCGGTCCGCGCCCCCATGCGCTCGAACACGACGACATCTATAAGGACCTCGTAAAGGGGTACATGTACCGGTATCGCATCAAACCCGGCATCACAGGCTGGGCGCAAGTGAATGGTTTTCGCGGCGAGACCGACCGTATCGAAAAGATGATGGGGCGCGTGAAACTCGACCTGTACTACATGCAGCACTGGACCTTCGGACTCGACATGAAGATTGTTGCAATGACTTTGTGGAAGGGTTTCGCCGGTTCGAATGCTTACTAAGAATGCCTTGAATAATTTGCCAACCCTGGAGCGCGTGCTATGAAACTCACCATCATCGGTAGCGGCTATGTAGGCCTCGTGACGGGCGCGTGTCTGGCCGATATCGGTAACGACGTGCTGTGCCTCGATCTCGACGAACGCAAGATCGCGATCCTGAACGGCGGCGGCGTGCCGATCCACGAGCCGGGTCTGCAAGAGGTGATCGCGCGCAATCGCGCGGCAGGACGCCTGCACTTTTCCACCGATGTCCAGGCTGCGGTCGAACACGGCGAAGTGCTGTTCATTGCGGTAGGCACGCCCTCGGACGAGGACGGTTCCGCGGACTTGCAGTACGTGCTGGCGGCGGCGCGCGATATTGGCCGTTATATGAACAACTTCAAGGTGATCGTCGATAAGTCGACGGTGCCGGTCGGCACGGCCCGTCGCGTCAAGGCGGTGATCGACCAGGAGCTCGCCACGCGCGGTGAGCAGCACATGTTCTCGGTTGTCTCGAACCCGGAGTTCCTGAAGGAAGGCGCGGCTATCGATGACTTTACGCGGCCCGACCGGATCGTTCTGGGCTGCGACGACGATGTACCCGGCGAACGCGCCCGTGAACGCATGAAGCGCCTGTATTCGCCGTTCAACCGTAATCACGAACGCACGCTTTACATGGACGTGCGCTCGGCCGAATTCACCAAGTACGCGGCCAACGCCATGCTCGCCACGCGTATCTCGTTCATGAACGAACTTGCGAATTTCGCGGATCGCGTGGGCGCGGATATTGAGGCAGTGCGTCGTGGTATTGGCTCCGACCCGCGCATTGGATACGACTTCCTGTACGCGGGTTGTGGTTATGGCGGTTCATGCTTTCCGAAGGACGTGCGTTCGTTGATCCAGACGGCCGGCGAGTACGACGAGCAGATGGAAATCCTGAAGGCGGTGACGTCGGTGAACGAGGCGCAGAAACAAACGCTCGCCAACAAGATCGTGGGCCGCCTGGGCGATGACTTGAGCGGCAAGAAGTTTGCGCTATGGGGCCTTGCTTTCAAGCCGAATACCGACGACATGCGCGATGCCCCGAGCCGGGTATTGATCGCGGCGCTGCTTGCGCGGGGCGCGACGATCAGCGCCTATGATCCGGTCGCAACCGACGAAGCGCGCCGCGTGATTGCGCTCGATCTGCGCGACACGCCTGCTTTGCTCGCGCGCCTCACGTATGCGAACGATCACACGGAAGCCCTTGATAACGCCGACGCATTGATCATCGTGACGGAATGGAAGGTGTTCAAGAGCCCGGACTTCGACGGCATGAAACGCCGCCTGAAGACCCCGCTGATTTTCGACGGCCGCAATCTTTATGAGCCGGAAACCATGAACGAGATTGGCGTGGAATATCACGCGATCGGACGTGGCGTACGGCAATCGGTGAAGGCGCCGGTCACGGCCTGAACAGCCTGGCAAGGCAAGACCCCCGCTTGTTGCTAAAACACTATCGACACACCTAGGCGCCGCGAGCGCGGCTTCGGTTGAAGGACCCGATGCCGCGACTGCGTCGCTTTAACGGATACAACCCATGTTTCGACGCGTCTTGATTGTTTGCCATGCGAATGTCTGCCGGAGCCCTGCTGCGGAAATGCTGTTCCGCGCACACGCCGGCAAGCTCGCCACGAACGACCCAGGACGCCCGATCGAATTTCGCTCTGCCGGCCTCTTCGCCGAAGAAGGCCGCGACATCGATCCAACGATGTCCCGCTTGCTGGCGGAGCGCGATGTCGATCCATCGGGACACTCTGCGCGCCGGTTCGACGAGTCCATGGCGCGCGCAGCCGAGTTGATTCTCGTGCCTGAAAGGCAGCAGATTGCCGCCATTGAACAGATGGCCCCGCACACGCGCGGCAAGGTGCATCTGCTTGGCAAGTGGGAGGACTCTGAAGTGGCCGATCCATACGGCGGCCACGAAGTTGCCTATCGCGAGAGCTTCGGCTTAATTGAACGTCTGGTCCAGGGATGGCTGAATAAAATATGGTGAACCGGTCTCTAGTCTTATCTGTTTCCGTGGTCTTTTCGCTGACGACCTTTTTGTCGGCTTGTGGCGCCTTGCCGGGTTACAACCTGGATACGTCGCGCCTGAACGATACGGACCCCACGCCGACCGCGACCTATCCCGTGCACCTGATCACGGCGGACGTGATCATGCAGCAAAACCGCCCAGGACCGGCAGCGGCGCTGCCGCCTGCGCGTTTTGCGGACCCGGCTCAATACGTGTATCGGCTGGCGCCGCAGGACGTGCTCGGCATCACGATATGGGATCACCCGGAGCTGACCACGCAGCAGGGGCAGACCATGTCGGCGGGTGGCAACACCACGCAAACGATCGCCGGCGCGCTCGCGCAACCGTACACCACTGCGTTGCCCGGACAGGCCGATCCGTTCGGGCAGACGATTGCTCCTGACGGTACGATCTATTTCCCGTTCGTCGGCAAGATTCGCGTGGCGGGCAAGACCGCGGGCGAGATTCGCGATCAGCTCGCGGCGGGCTTGTCGCCCTACCTGAAGAAACCGCAAGTCGACGTTCGCGTGCTCGCTTATCGCAGCCAGAAAGTTTCGGTGACGGGCGAAGTGAAGACCCCTGGGCCGCTCGCGATGAGTGACGTACCGCTCACGCTGGTCGATGCAATCACGCGCTCGGGTGGTACGAACGCCGACGCCGACTTGCAGCGCGTGCGTCTCACGCGCAGCGGCAAACTCTACGTGCTCGACGCCGACGGCGTGCTTGATCGCGGCGAGATTTCGCAGAATGTGATGCTGCAGTCGGGCGACATCGTCAACGTACCGGACCGTACCGACAGCCGTGTGTTCGTGATGGGCGAAGTCAAGACACCGTTGCCCGTCTCCATGATGAAAGGCCGCCTGACGATTGCTGATGCGCTGACGCAAGCCGGCGGCATCCTGGACACGGACGCGAACGCACGGCAAATCTACGTGGTGCGCGGTGCACGCGACAAGCCAGCTTCGCCGGAAATCTACCGGCTGGATCTGACCCAACCGGATTCGCTGCTGCTGTCCTCGCAATTCCAGCTTCACCCGCTCGATGTGGTGTATGTGGGCACGTCTGGAGCCGTCCAGTTCAACCGTCTGGTCAACCAGGTCCTGCCGAGTTTGCAGACACTCTTCTACCTGAAGGAACTGACGCGATGAGCGCTGTCCATAACGTCGAATGCATCAAACCAACCGGGGTTGAATCGTGAGCACGCCAGCACATTCGTATCAAGGCAAAACCGAAGAAGAGGACGTCGTCCTCGGGCAGTTGCTGCAGGTGATCCTCGACGACATCTGGTGGCTGATTGGTACCGCGGCCTTCATCATTCTCGCCGCGGCCGGTTACTGCTACGTCGCGAAGCCGGTCTACTCCGCCGATGCGCACGTTCGTGTGGAGCAGTCCGACAACACGTCGCAAGCGCTCACGCAGACGCAGACGGGCGCCGCGATCGGCAACTCGTCGGGCGCGCTGCCGACCGACGCCGAGATCGAGATCATCAAGAGCCGGGGCGTGGTCGCGCCAGTCATCGAGCAGTGCAAGCTCAACTTCTCGGTGAGCCCGATGACCGTGCCGGTGCTCGGCAGCATCGCAGCGCGCCTCGCGACCCCGGGCAAACCGGGGAAGCCGTGGCTCGGTATGACGTCGTATGCGTGGGGCGGCGAACAGGCCACGGTCGATTCAGTTGAAGTGGTCCCTGCGCTGGAAGGCGTAAAGATGACCATGACCGCGCTTGGCAACGACCGCTATTCGCTGGCAACGCCTGAAGGTGTGCGGCTGCTCGAAGGCCGCGTGGGCGAGATGGCGAAGGGCAATGGCGTGTCTATCGATGTCACGAAACTGGTGGCGCGTCCCGGTACGCGGTTCGTGGTGTTACGGGCGAATGACCTCGATGCCATCGCCTCATTTCAGTCGGGTATTACGGTTGTGGAGCAAGGCAAGTCGACGGGCGTGATCCAGATCTCGCTCGAGAATGGCGACCCGGCGCGTGCCGCTGAAATTGCGAATGCACTGGCCAATTCGTATCTGCTTCAGCACATTGAAAGCAAGCAGGCCGATGCGGAAAAAATGCTCGCGTTCCTGAAGAGCGAACAACCGCGGCTGAAGGGTGATCTTGAACACGCCGAAGCCGCGTTGACGGAGTATCAAAGCAAGTCCGGTTCGATCAACGCAAGCGACGAAGCGAAGGTTTACCTCGAAGGCAGCATCACCTACGAAGCGCAGATTTCCGCGTTGAAGCTGCAGATCGCTACGTTGGACCAGCGCTTCGAAAGCAGCCATCCGGCGCTCATCGTGGCTCAGCAGCAGCTTGGTCAACTGGAAGCTGAACGTGCGCGTTTCAGCGAGCGCTTCAAGAATCTTCCGGCATCCGAAGTAAAAGCGGTATCGCTGCAACGCGATGCCAAAGTGGCCGAAGACATCTATGTGCTGCTGCTGAATCGCGTGCAGGAACTGTCGGTGCAGAAGGCAGGGACGGGCGGCAACGTTCATATTGTCGACGCAGCGCTGCGCTCGGGTGCGCCGATCAAGCCGAAGAAATTCCTCATCATGTCGGCGGCTGTGATTCTCGGCCTGATCCTTGGGACCGGCCTCGTGTTCCTGCGCCGTGCCATGTTCAAGGGCATCGTGGATCCGGACAAGGTCGAGCGCCTGGCAGGCTTGCCGCTGATTGGTCTCATTCCCATGAGCACGGAGCAAGTGAAGCTCGATGCGGAAGCGAGGCGCACGGAGCGTGACCCTGAGCGTGTCTCGCCCGTTCTTGCGACCATGCGTCCCAACGATGTCTGCGTGGAAATCATGCGCAGCCTGCGTACGTCGCTGCAGTTCACGCTGATGGAAGCGCGCAATCATACAGTGATGCTGACAGGCCCCGCATCGGGTGTCGGCAAGAGCTTTCTCGCGGTGAATCTCGCAGTGCTTCTTGCTGCTTCAGGAAAGAAAGTCCTGCTGATCGACGCCGACATGCGGCGCGGCAAGCTGGAACGCTCGTTTGGTATTGAGCGCGCGAACGGCCTGGCTGAATTGCTTGCCGGCACGATCGGACTCGAGCAGGCCATCCGCACCACGCGCACGCCGTTCCTGAGTTTCATGCCTGCGGGCAAGCGTCCGGAGAATCCGTCGGAGTTGTTGATGTCGCCGCGCCTGCAGCAATATCTCGATGGCCTGGGGCGCGTGTATGACGTGGTTTTCATCGATACCCCGCCGGTGCTCGCTGTCACGGACGCATCGCTTATCGGTAAGCTTTCGGGGACCAACTTCCTCGTGATGCGCTCGGGTGCGCACAACGAAATGGAAATCTCCGACGCCATCCGGCGCCTGCGCTCGGCAGGTATTCCGCTGCACGGCGCAATCATGAACGGTATGCCGCCACGTTCGCGTGGCTATAGCCGCGGACACTATGCAGCGGTTGAAGACTACTTGAATGTTTGAACGCGAGCGGAGCGCTGCATGACATCGACATCGACCTCGACCTCGACCCTTAGCATCTCCGTGATGGTGCCGACCTATCGTCGTCCCGCCGATCTGAAACGGTGTCTCGACGCATTGCGCGCTCAGGTGCATCCAGCAGACGAAGTGCTGGTCGTCGCGCGTCCTGAAGACGATGCGACGCATCGCGCGTTGGAGAAGGAGCTGGCCGCGAACAATCCGTTCGAACTGCGCGTGATCGAGACGGGTCTGGGCGGGCAGGTCGCGGCGCTGAACCGCGGGCTTGATGCGGCGCGTGGCGACATCATCGCAATCACCGACGACGACGCCGCGCCGCGCATGGACTGGCTGTTGCGTATTGACGAGGCCTTCAGCAACGATCAATCGCTGGGGGCGCTCGGCGGCCGTGACTGGGTGTTCGAACGCGGCGCGCTGCTCGATGGCGAGCGCTCGGAAGTCGGCGTAATCCGTCGCACCGGCAAGATCTGCGGCAACCATCATCTGGGTGTGGGTGCTCCGCGAACGGTCTCGTTACTGAAGGGCGCGAACATGATTTATCGACGCTCCGCGGTGGGCGGATTGCGCTTCGATACGCGTCTGCGTGGCAAGGGCGCGCAACCCTGCAACGACCTCTCATTTAGCCTGAGCGTGCGGCGCACGGGTTGGAAGATGGTCTACGATCCGCGCGTGGCGGTCGATCATTTCCCCGCGGAACGTTTCGATGACAACGGTCGCGATGCGCAGACCCTTGGAGCACTCGCCGACATCGCATACAACTTGCATCTGGTGCTGCGCGAGCATCTGGGTCCGATCGCGCGGCATGTGGCGTGGTACTGGTACGCCGCCATTGGCACCCGTGCAATGCCCGGCTTCGCGCATGCGCTGCTCGCGCTTGCCCGCACTCGCGACACGGCCCGCTGGACGCGTTATCGCGCCATGCGCAAAGGCGCTCAAGACGCGCGCCGCGACGCGCAACATGAGCCCGCAGCCTATGCGCTCGCCATGCGCGGCCGCACCGACGGCGCGAGCGCCGCATGAGCCGCGTATCGAGGGTTCGGAACTCACAGGATCACGTCGACGTGGAGGTTTCCCGCATGCAGGCGACTAACGTTCACGTGCATTTGTTCTATGGCACAGACCCGCGGTTTTATCGCAAAGGGGAGAACATCGGCTGCCTGTACGGTTATCACCATGCAGAGTCTCCGGAGTTGACGCTGACGTATTCGCGCGACGAGCCCGAGAACAAATTCGTGCGGCTCGCGCGGCGCGGATTGAAGGCGGCGCTTGGCTTCGATTTCATTCATACGTGGCGCAATCGCGAGGAAATTCTTAACGCCGATGTCGTCTGGACGCATACCGAGGCCGAGCATTTATCGGCGGCGTTGTTGCTGCTTTTGAAAGGCCGTGCCCGCGGTAACCCGATGTTGCTGGCGCAAAGCGTCTGGCTCGTCGACAAGTGGGCGGGCTTCGGTGCGCTCCGAAAGTGGGCGTACAAGAAGCTGCTCGCCCGTGCCGATATCCTGACCACGCACGCGAGCGAGAACGCGCAAATGGCGCGTGAATATTTCAAGCGCGATGTGACACAGGTGTTCTACGGTATCAACCCCATCGACTTTCCGTTGCAAGAACCGACCGCGTGGCAACCGCATACGCCGGTGCGAATAGCCGCAATCGGCAACGATCGCGATCGTGATTGGGAATCGCTTGCTCAGGCGTTCCGGCAGAACCCGGCGCATGAAGTACGGATCGCGACACGCCGGCGGGTATCGAAAGCGCTGCATGCAAGTAACGTAAAGATCGCGCCTGCGATCGGCATGAAGGCGGCGCGTGAACTGTATGACTGGGCCGACGTGATCGTCGTGCCGCTGCGCCCGAACTCGCATGTCTCGGGCATCACGGTGGTGCTCGAAGCGGTGGCGCTCGGCAAACCCGTGATCGTCTCCGATGTCGGGTCCTTGCGCGATTACTTCGGACCGGAGCATGTGTTTTATGTACCGCCGCACGATGTTCCCGCGATGCAGCGCGCGCTCGACACGATAGTCGCCAATCCCGCGCTTGCGTTGCAACGTGCGCAGGCGGCGAGCCGCCATTTCGCCGCACGCGATTACACGACGCGCCAGTTCGCGCTTCAGCATGTTCGTCTTACGCAGGAGTTCATGAGGACGCGGCACGTGGACGTCCCTGCACGTTCCCCGGAAACCGCGCTGCATGTTGCGCCTCAACGCCGGGTGAACTGATCCATGAGCACATCGGCCTCTGCCCGTACGCCGAAGTATCTGGCTGATCTGATCGAGAACGGTGGTACGCCCCTGCGCGCTGGCTTCCTTGGCCTGTTCCGCGACGACCCTAAACATTGGGTGCCGCAAAGCGGGTTCTGGGCATTCACGCTGCTGCTGATTCTGGCGCATCAGGGAACGGCGCTGACCTATGGATTTCCGGCCTTGGCCACCGGCGTTGGCTTATGGCTGTACTTCAAGAGTCCCGCGCGTTACATCGGCTTCGTCTGGTGGCAGTGGTTTCTCAGTCCCGAAGTGCGCAGGCTGGCGGACTTCGCGAAGGGCGGTTTCACGGCGACCAGCCTGATCCAGGTCGCGCCTGTGGTCGTGACCATGATCTGCGGCTTGACGGTGGTTCGGCACTACAAGGTGCTGGCTGAACGGCGCGGCCTGCCGTTCCTCCTGATCTTCATGGGCCTCGCCTACGCGTACCTGATCGGCGTGATGTCCAACGGCCCGATGGCGGCCACCTATGACCTCGCTGCGTGGTTGTATCCGGTGCTGATCGGCTTTCACATCATGGTCCATGCTCGCGAATACCCGAAGTACCGCCAGGCGATCCTCGATACATTCATCTGGGGCATGCTGTTCATGGGTGGCTACGGCCTTGTGCAGTTCTTCCTGATGCCGGGCTGGGACTCCATGTGGATGATCGGTTCGCAAATGGCGTCGCAAGGCGATCCGGTCCGGCTCGGCGTGCGCGTGTTCAGCACCATGAATTCATCGGGTCCGTTCGCGCTTGCCATGATGGCCGCGCTCACCTTCACCATGGCCGGCACGCAGAGCGTACGCTGGGTCGCGGGCGGTCTCGGCTTCATCTCGTTTGGCCTGTGCATGGTGCGCTCGACATGGGGCGGCTGGGTCATCGCGATGGTCCTGCAACTACTCAAGGCGAGCAACAAGGTGCGGGTGCGGATACTGGTCGGCGCCGTGGTGCTGGCGGGACTTTCCGTGCCGCTGCTCACGTTCGGACCGATTGCGGACAAGATGGCGACGCGTTTGCAGTCCATCACCAATCTCAGCGATGACAACAGCTATGCCGCGCGCAACGAGTTCTACGCATCGTTCGCGAAAACCGCCTTCACCGACGTCTCCGGCGAGGGATTCGGCGCCACGGGTTCATCGACGAAACTCTCGACCTCAAACGGCGATCTCGGCAAGTACGGCAGCTTCGACAGCGGCGTGATGAACGTGCCGTTCGTGCTCGGCTGGCCGGGTTCGCTGATGTATCTCGCCGGGCTGGGCTTGCTGCTCGCGCGTGCGTTCCGTGCTTCGTTTTCACTGCGCGACGACAAATACGCGCAGGCCTCCCTGAGCGTTGCGTTTGCGATTGTCGGCATGCTGGTGTTCACGAATACGTTCACGTCTATCGGCGGGATGATCCTTTACATGGGCCTTTGCTCAGTCCTCGCAGCGCGCCATCACCAGCGGCTCGCGCGCCTCCGGGAGCGAGCGCTCTTCGCACACTCCCTCCCTGAAAAGGCACTCCGATGAGAATCGCCATCGTCACTCATGTCGTGCGTCACAACGACGGACAAGGCCGCGTGAACTACGAGATCGCGCGCGCTGCTTTGGCGGAAGGCCATCAGGTCACGCTGCTGGCATCGCACGTTGCACCCGAGCTTGCTTGCGAAGCGCGCTTGCGATGGGTCGCGATCAAGGTCGGGCGCTTCTGGCCGACCAAGCTTTTCAAGCAGCAGATCTTCGCGTTGAAGACGGGGTTGTGGCTCAGGTCACACAAGAACGAATACGACGTGCTGCATGTGAACGGATTCATATCGTGGGCGAAAGCGGACGTGAACACGGCCCACTTCGTGCATGGCGGCTGGCTGCGCAGTCCGTACTATCCGTTCAAGCTCACAGGTGGCTTGTGGTCCGCGTATCAGGTGTTGTATAGCCGCGTGAATGCGCGGCTTGAACACTGGGCGTATCAGCGCTCGAAGATCATTGCCGCGGTGTCGGAGAAAGTGGCTATCGAGATTCGCGCGAATGGCGTGGCGGGAGAGCGTATCGAGGTGGTCTATAACGGCGTGGATACGAGCGCGTTCAAGGCAGCCCGGGTGGACGGCGCCGACCGGAAATCGTTTGGACTGCGAGACGATGCCTGTTTGCTGCTGTTCGTTGGCGACCTGCGCACGCCGCGCAAGAACCTGGACACGGTGCTGAAGGCGCTGGTTCAGCTTCCTGCCCATGTGCAACTGGTGGTGGCCGGTTATCTCCCGGGCAGTCCTTATCCCGACGAAGCGAAGGCGTTGGGCATTGCGGATCGCGTGCATTTCCTGGGGCTGGTGAAGAACATGCCCACGCTGATGCATTCCGTCGATGCCTTCGTGTTCCCATCGCGTTACGAAGCAATGAGCCTCTCGCTGCTGGAAGCGCTCGCGGCCGGCCTGCCGATCATCACGGCGAAGACCGCTGGTGGGGCGGAGATTATCGGCACGGACTGCGGCATTGTGCTTGACGATCCCGATGACGCCACCGCGCTCGCGGGTGCGATCACCAGGCTTGCTGACGCACCCGGATTGCGTCGTGAAATGGGTGAAGCATCACGTTTGCTGGCGGACCAGTTTGGCTGGGCGCGTATGGCACGGCGGTATCTGGATATGTATCGCGGCTTTGCGAATCAGGCCGGTGCGACGGCGTCCGGTGAGGTGCAGACAGAGGGCGGAGCGCCTGAAGCGACGGCGCTGACGAAGCGCGCCACGATCAATGCAGGCCATTCCGTGTTGCGTGGGACTGCGAACAAATCAAACGCATCGCCCGTATGAGCACATCGGCGGTTGTCGTTATCCATCTAAAATTTCGATCAAGGTCGTGGACATGAGCACGCAAGCCATCAAGTCTTTGCAAATCGGAATGCACTGGTTCCCCGAGCGTGCGGGCGGTTTGGACCGGATGTATCACACGTTGGTGGGCGCGCTACCGGGTGCGGGCGTCACGGTACGGGGCGTGGTCGCGGGGTCTCAACGGGTGGCGGCGGACACGGAAGGGGCCATTCACGGCTTCGGTCCAGCGGCGCAGTCGTTGCCGCGCCGTTTGATGGCGGCACGCCGGGCGTTGCGGGCGTCGTTAAGCCGTGAGCGGCCCGATGTGGTCTCGTCGCATTTCGCGCTTTACACGTTCCCGGGCCTCGACGTCACCCGTGGCATTCCACAGGTTTCGCATTTCCAGGGACCTTGGGCGGATGAGAGCCATGTTGAAGGCGCTGATTCCATCGGCCAGCGGACCAAGCGGATGCTTGAGCAGCGGGTGTACGCGCGCTCGTCGCGGTTGATCGTATTGTC
>DASYLW010000336.1:0-15476 GCA_036009385.1 Caballeronia sp. | reverse complement strand
ATAGGTGGTCGGGATCAGCGTCATCCATTCGGTGGGCGTCGCCGAGAATTCGGTCGAGCGAGCGCCCGTCAGGAACATCACCTTCTTCGGGGCCGTACCCTGGTCACCAATCTTCTTGCCGTCGACTTCACCCCGGGTGAGAACCGGCGTGATCTTGTCGGCGAGCTTGATCTTCCTTGCGTCCATGCCGGCCAGCGTGCCGGCAGGAATCAGCTTCTTCAGCGAGAAGTACTCAGTGTCGACAATATCGAACGAATTCGGCTGCGTGATGATGCGCTTGGCGACATCGTCAGTGGTCACCGGGATGTACTGGATCTGGATGCCGGTATCTTCCTGGAATTTTTTCGCGATGTCCGAACTCTGGTTCACCGCCGTGCCCAGATAGCGAAGCGTAATTTTTTCCTGCGCATGCACGTACGGAAACCCCGCAATGCCAGCCGCGGCGACCGCGCCCTTGAGCAAGGCGCGGCGTGACATGCCCTTCGGTTCCGTCGTGACGGCGCTTGAGGACGAGTCGCTCGCGCTGGGTTCGGACGGGTGTTCGTAACGCTCGGTCATGGCCATCTCCCTTGGTTGAAATTGTCGTTCGCTGCAACGTATAACGCAAAGCGCTCGCTTGGCGCCCTCTCATGCCGCCAATGCATGCGCGTCCTGTTCGTTCCACCAGACCACGACACGCGCATCGGGGCCCAGTCGCTGTGGGTCGTATTCGTTATCCGGGAGTAGTGAAACCAGGTCGGCTGAACCGTCGAGTGGTGTGAGCGTCATGCGCAAATGGGTCCCCTGGTATTCGGTTTCGCGGACTGTGCACGGGATGCCGCCGATTCGGCTGAAGCCGTTTTCGCTCGTGAGTGACTGGACCGGTGTGAAGCCGTGCGGCGCAATTCGCAGATGATCGGCACGCACGGTAAATGCGCGGCCGTTTGCGCCGAACACGTTGTGCCCACCAAGGAAACGCGCGACGAATTCCGTGCGCGGCCGATTAAATACTTCGTATGGCGAACCGCTTTGTTCAATGCGCCCATGGCTCATGACAACGACCATGTCAGCAAGCGCGAGCGCCTCTTCCTGCGAGTGCGTCACGTGCACGAACGTAATCCCCAGTTCCTTCTGCCAGCGCTTGAGTTCGGCGCGCATCTGTACACGCAGGAACGGATCAAGTGCCGACAAGGGCTCGTCGAGCAGCAGGCAGCGCGGCTCATTGAGCAGCGCGCGTGCGAGAGCGACACGCTGCTGCTGACCACCCGATAGGTGCGACGGCTTGCGTTGCGCATAGGCGCTCATCGCGACGAGTTCCAGCAGTTCACCCGCCCGCTTCCGGCGTGCATCCTTGGCTACGCCGCGCATCTTCAGGCTGAACGCGACGTTGTCGAGCGCCGACAAATGTGGAAACAACGCATAACTCTGGAAGACCATCGCGGTGCCGCGCGCGGCGGGTTGCGCGCGCGTGATGTTGCGCTGGCCGATGAGGATGTCGCCATCGCTGATCGACTCATGGCCGGCGATCATTCGCAATGTCGATGTCTTGCCGCAACCCGACGGCCCGAGCAGGCAGCAGTACTGGCCGCCGGGAATCCGCAGGTCGATGGAATCGACGGCGAGCGAGTCGCCGTATTGCTTCGATACGTGCACCAGTTCGATATCGGCGGGATCGGTTTTAAGCGCGGCTGAAGTGGACGGACTCATGGGTACGAACTCATGCAGGGCGTTTCCTCGATAAAAGCGCAGCGAGCAAGAACCCAAGACGGGCCAAGGCTTCTGCAAGGTCCCGGATGCAAGACATATGCCACTTTGTCTGCATGTCGATAAGTTTGTTGCAAACCATCATCTCTATTGAACGTAGACGATATGGCGTGTAAATTGCACACGATCCGAAATGGAACTGTCGGCGATCAAACTCATTATTTCGCACAATCGCGGTGCGCCGCGGGTCTGTCGCGGGGCGCGATCCCCCAAAAAGGTTCACGCGCGGCACGCTTGTCACTCAGGGCTTTTTTCACATGGACACCTCCCGCCACGCTTGCGCGCCGCACGATCCTTCGTTCGGTCCGCTCGCCACGCATGGCCGCTTTCCGTACCGGCCGATCACCGACACCGACACGTTTCGGTGGCCGGGCGACACCGGCCTCGCTGTCTATCTCGGCTTCAACATCGAACACTTTGCGTTCGGCGAGGGATTGGGCGCGGCCCTCGGCCCGGTCTCGCCCCAGCCCGACGTGCTCAATTACAGCTGGCGCGAGTACGGCAACCGCGTGGGCGTATGGCGCTGCATCGAACTCTTCGATCAACTCGACCTGCCGTCGGGCACGCTGATCAATACCTCGCTGTATGACCACTGCCCGGAGGTCATCGAAGCCTGTCGCGCACGCGGCGACGAACTGATCGCACACGGTCATACGAATGCGCACCGTCAGAGCGACCTGGACGAACCCGGCGAACGCGCATTGATGCTGCATTGCCGCGAACGCATCACCGCGCATGCCGGCACGCCGCCTTCGGGCTGGCTCTCGCCATGGATCTCCGAGTCGCGTGTCACGCCCGACCTGCTTGCGGAAACCGGCTACAGCTACACGCTCAACTGGTGCCACGACGACCGCCCGGTGCGCATGGCGACTCGCTCGGGTTCGTTATGGTCCATCCCCTACCCGCAGGAACTCAACGACTTGCCAATGATGGTCGGCCGTCATCTCGACGCACGCGACTTCGCCGACATGATCATCGACCAGTTCGACGAAATGCTCGAACAGGCGAACCGCAGCCGCCATCCGCAGGCGCTCGTGATGGGCATCGCGTTGCATCCCTATCTCGTCGGACAGCCCTACCGGCTGCGTCATTTGCGCCGAGCGCTTGAGCACATTGCCGCCGCCCGCGCGAACGGCGACGTCTGGATGACAACGCCCGGAGCAATCGCCCGCCATATGGACGAGATGGAACGCGCGGGTCTCGTCGGCACGCCGCAGCAGGCCTTCCTTCCCGTAGAAAAATGACGCCGAAACCTGCAGTGAAAGCGGCTGCAAAGCCCCGGAAAGAAACCGTCCAAGATACCGCCGCTGCGCAAGACGCCGATGCACGCCTCTATCAGGCCATCTTCGATGGCGTGCTCAACCATCGGCTGACGCCCGGCACCAAACTTCCAGAGCCAGAGTTGTGCCAGTTGTTCGGCGTCGGCCGCGCAGTCGTTCGGCGCGTGCTGGAGAAGCTCGCCTACGACGGTATCGTTGCCTTGCGGCCGAACAAGGGTGCGGTCATCGCCGAGCCGACGGCCGAGGAAACCCGCGAGATTTTCGAAGCCCGCCTTTCGATCGAACGCGTGCTGGTGGAGTTCGCAGTGCTTCGCGCGACTGCGCACGACATCAAGGCGCTGCGCCGCCAGTTAGCCGATGAACACGAAGCCATGCATCGCTTCGACCAGCCCTCGTGGGCGCGCCTTGCAAGTGACTTTCATCTGCGTATCGCGGCGCTTGGCGGCAACTCTATCCTGCAACGCTACCTGACCGAACTGGTGTCGCGATGCTCGTTGATCGTCGGCGTCTACGAGCCGCCGGGCCATGCGCCATGCGAGCACGAGGAACATGCGGCGATTGTCGACTGCATCGAGGCGCGCGATGCGGCCGGCGCAGTGACACGCATGGAGGCGCATCTCCGGGAACTGGAAGAGCGCATTGAGACGTCACGCATGCTGGGCGAGAAGAGCCTCGCGCAACTGCTCGGCATGAGCTGAATCCGAACATCAACCCCGAGTCCACTGATCCACGCCATCATGGAAATAGACTTCGAAGCCATCACCGAATATCAGCGATACAAGCTCATGGCGAGCCTGATCGTGCCGCGTCCGATCGCACTGGTGACCACCATGAGCGCGAGCGGCACGATCAACGCCGCGCCCTTCTCGATGTTCAACATGCTGGGCGAGGAGCCGCCCATTGTGATGATCAGCATCAACCGTCTCGACGATGGCTCGCTCAAGGACACGGCCGTCAATATTGTGCGCAGCCGCGAGTTCGTCGTGCATCTTTGCGACGAAGCAATGGCCGAAAAAATGCATCAGTGCGGAGAGCGTCTGCCGCCCGATGTCAGCGAACTCGAGAAGGTCGGTCTCACGCCGACGCCAAGCTCGCGGGTCGCGCCGCCACGGATCGCGGAGGCGCCGGTGGCGTTCGAATGCACGTTGTGGGAAACACTGGAAACCACGAGCCGGCAGATCTTCATCGGATGCGTTCACCGGCTGCATGCGCGAGATGAACTGATCGATACCGAAACGTGGCGGGTGCGGCTCCAGCACTATTTCCCGGTCGGCCGGTTCGGCGCGAGCGACTATGTAACCACCCGCGAGCGCTTCACGCTCGGCTGAACGCGCCTGTCCTGGAGCACCCTATCCATGCACAACGCTACCCTTGCCACGTCCACCAAAGGCATGGTCACCAGCCCCCATGCAATCGCGAGCGAAGCGGGCCTCGAGGTGCTGCGCGCGGGCGGCAACGCCATTGAAGCGGCCATTGCGATTGGCGCGGCGTTGAGCGTGACCTATCCGCATTTCACCGGTCTTGGCGGCGATGCGTTCTGGGTCATCGGCGACCGGACGGGCATGCTGCGCACGTTATCGGGCATCGGGCAAGCGACGCAGACATTGCCCGCGTTCTCCGCTGCCATCCCGTTGCGCGGCGCCGGTTCTGTGCTGACCACCGCCGCAACCGTCGATACCTGGCATCAGGCCTATGCGATCAGCCAGGCATCATGGGGCGGCCAACGCACGTGGTCGTCGCTCTTCGATCGCGCTATCGAGCATGCATCGGAAGGATTTCCGGTCACGCCGTCGCAGCACTTCTGGCAGCAGTACCGCGCTGGTGAATTGCACGCGATGCCGGGCTTTTCATCGGTATTCGCGCCCGACGGCCACGTCCCCGCGATCGGCGAGCGTTTTGTTCAACCAGCGCTTGCACGCAGTCTTGAACGCATCGCGACCTACGGTGCACGCGAATTCTACGAAGGTGAGCTCGCCGAGCGTATTGCACGCGGTTTGCAACGGGCGGGCTCACCGCTGACGCAAGCCGACCTCGCGAAGACTCGCGCACGCGACGAAGCACCGCTGCGCGTGGCGTATCGCGGCGGAGAACTCGTGAGCCTGCAACCGCCCACGCAAGGCGTCACCACATTGCAGATCATGGGCACGCTTGCACGCTTCGATCTGTCATCGATCGCCGAGGGCAGCGCCGATTACTATCACCTGTTGGTGGAGGCAGTGAAGTGCGCGTTCGTCGATCGGGACCGTTGGGTCTCTGACCCGGAGTTCAACCGCGTTCCCGTCGACGACATGCTCTCTACCTGCACGCTCGACGCTCATGCGCGCTCAATCAATCTTCAGCAAGCGCGAGCGTGGCCACATATATTCCGTCCCGGCGATACGGTGTTCATCGGTGCATCGGACGCGCAAGGCCGCAGCGTCAGTCTGCTGCAGACGGTCTACTTCGATTGGGGCAGCGGGGTGGTGGCTGGGGACACCGGAATTCTCTGGCACAACCGCGGCGCGTCGTTCAGCGTTGACCCGTCGCATCACAATGTCGCGCAGCCCGGCAAGCGGCCATTCCATACGCTCAACCCCGGTATGTATCTGAAGGATGGACGGCCGCATCTGGTGTTCGGCACGCAGGGCGCGGACGGTCAGCCGCAGACGCTCGCAGCGGTGTTGACGCGGCTGATTGACTACGGGATGGACCCGTTGAGCGCGCTGGCTCGTCCGCGTTTCCTGCTCGGCAAGACCTTCTCGGATACCCGCGATGCGCTGAAGCTGGAGGAAGACGCCGGTGCCCAAGTGTTCGCCGCTCTGGCGGCGCGCGGGCATGAAGTGAGCGCTATTGCAGCGCAGAGTCCGCTTGCGGGTCATCCGGGGTTGATCCGGATCGAATCGGATGGTGCAATGTCCGGCGCTCATGATCCGCGTAGCGACGGCCAGGCCATGGGACTTTAAGCGCTCGACGAGCAGGTGTATGAGCGCCCCCCTCGGGCGATGCTTTCCGTTATCCAGCGGCGGCATAGATGCGTGTTGCATAGGGGCGCATTGGCCACTCGACGCCGGTCGCCACCGGGGCGCGGATCAGGTCTCGCGCAGCGTTGCACGCAGAAAGTCCCGCACCGGTTCGCTGTCGCGCTGCAGTCCGGTTGCTTTCGACCAGATCACGCCAACGTCCATCGTCGGCACTGCATCGACCACCGGCCGACGAACGAGGCGGCCGCCCTCCAGCGACCACGGCCGGTACACCAGGTCCGACAGGATCGTGACACCGCTGCCGAGCGCAACCATGCTGCGAATACATTCGATCGACTTGCTCTGGAACGCGACCGCGGGCAGCAAGCCGTGCCGCGTCCAATACAATTTCGCAGTGTGGACGTGTTCGTCCATGTCGAGAAGAAGGAAGTCCTGACGGGCGACTTCGGCAAGCGTGACACTGTCGGCCCCCGCCAATGGGTGTTCCGGCGAGACCCACAAATGCCGCGGCGAACGCAGCAGCGTCTCGCCGTCAATGTCTTCGCGCAGCGCCGCGTTCGACACTAGCACGATCCCAAGATCCAGCTCCCCGTCGGCGATCGCCTGCTCGACGTCGGAACGCTCGCGCTCGTGCAACACGACCGACAAATCCGGAAAGCGGCGTTTCAACTTCAGTCCCAGTGACGGCATCAGGTACGCGGAGATCGTATCGGTAACACCAATGCGCAAGGTCCCCGACAGCGTGGCCGGAGCGGCACGCATATCCTCAACCGCCCGTTGCACGCCGGCGCTCAATTGCTGCGCGTGACGCAGAAAACGTTCACCTGCATCGCTCAAACGCAGACCCTTGGCATGGCGAACGAATAGCGGGAACCCGACGATCTCCTCGAGCGCCTTCAACGCGATTGTCATCGACGACTGGGAAATGTTGCAGCGAAGTGCAGCCTTCGAGATCTGTCCGGTCTCGGCAACCGCGACGAAATAACGGATCTGCCGAAGCGTGAAGTCCATATTGATTTTTCCAATATCGCAAGTTCTGAATATTGAATTATCAATATTATTTTTGCCACTCTAGGATCGGCCGCATGGATTTAGAGGCAGTCGGCGAGATGGAAACAATCGAAACACCCGGATATTGCACGCTTTGCCGCTCCCGCTGCGGCACCTTGAACACGGTGCGCGGCGGGCAGTTCGTCAGCGTTCGCCCGAACCCCGCGCATCCGACCGGAAGCGCGATGTGTATGAAGGGGCGAGCCGCGCCCGAACTGGTCCATAGCCCGCATCGCCTGCGTTATCCGATGCGCCGCACTCAGCCCAAGAACGCCGCCGCTCCCGGCTGGCAGCGTATTTCATGGGAAGAAGCGCTCGCGGAAGTCAGCGAACGGCTCGACGCCATTCGCCGCGAAAGCGGTGCGGAGGCCGTGGTATTCGGTGTAACCACGCCGAGCGGCACGCCGCTGTCGGACAGCATCGACTGGATCGAGCGTTTTGTGCGTTACTTCGGGAGTCCGAACATTTGTTATGCGACTGAGATCTGCAACTGGCACAAGGACTTTGCCCACGCATTCACGTTCGGATGCGGCATGCCGACGCCTGACTGGGAGCACACCGATCTCATCATGCTGTGGGGCCATAACCCCGCCGCCGCGTGGCTTGCACAAGCGAATGCAGTAGGTGGCGGCCGGTTGAACGGTGCTCGCCTGATGGTGATCGATCCACGCGCAACCGCGCTCGCCCAGCAGGCTGACAGCTGGCTCAGGGTACGTCCCGGCACCGACACGGCGCTCGCGCTCGGCCTGATCCATGTGCTGATTCGAGCGAACAGCTTCGATGAAACCTTCGTGCGCCGCTGGACCAACGGGCCGTTGCTGGTCCGGGCGGACAACGGCCTGTTCCTGCGCGAACGCGATCTCGATGCCCACGCGGACGACAATCGTTTCCTCATCTGGGACCCGCGCACAGCAGCGCCGCATGCTTACGCCGATGCAACCGACGGCGAGTTACGCGGCAGCTTCGAGATCGAGACCACCAGTGGGCCCGTGCGTTGTCATCCCGCGTTCGAACTGCTGGTCAGCGAGGTCGCGGCCTATACGCCGGAACACGTATCGGCGTTGACGACCATTCCCGCAGCGGCAATTCTCGACGCGGCGCACCTTATCGGCAGGTCGAAACGGGTGGCGTATCACGCATGGTCGGGCGTCGCGCAGCATACCAACGCGACGCAAACCGAACGCGCGATCGCCGTGCTGTACGCCCTGACCGGCTGCTTCGATCAACCCGGCGGTAATCGCCTCTATCCAACGCATGCGGTCAATCCGGTCAGCGAACTCTCGCAACTCGCGCCGGCGCAACGCGCGAAGGCGCTCGGACTTGCCGAGCGGCCACTCGGTCCGCCCGCCCGTGGCTGGGTGACCGCGCGCGATACCTATCGAGCGATCCTGGACGGTGAGCCGTACAAGGTGCGCGCCCTATTCGGCTTCGGCTCGAATCCGCTCTCCTCACAAGCCGATATCGCGCTCGCGCGCCGGGCGTTCGAAGCGCTCGAATTCCATGTTCATTGCGACCTGTTCGAAACTCCGACCGCGCGTTACGCCGACATCCTGCTGCCGGTCGGCACACCCTGGGAACGTGAAGGTTTGCGTGTCGGCTTCGAACTCAACGCGGCGTCGCAGGGTCTGGTGCAGTTGCGGCGAAAGATGATCGAGCCGCAAGGCGAGGCACGCTCCGACAACGACATCATCTTCGACCTGGCTTGCCGGCTCGGCATGCGCGATGCGTTCTTCGGCGGCAGCCTCGAAGCGGGATGGAATCACATGCTCGCGCCGCTGGACTTGAGCGTCAAGCAATTGCGCGCCACGCCCGAAGGCATCAACCTGCCGTTGCCCGAGCGACAGCGGCTCTACGAGACCGCAGGCTTCGCGACAGAGACAGGACGCGTCGAGCTCTATTCGGAGCTTCTGCTTCGACACGGACAGCCGCCCTTGCCAGCTTTTATCGAACCGGCGGAAAACCAGTCTGGAGGAAGACGTTTTCCGATCGGGCTGTCATCGGCGAAGAACGGGCATTTCTGTCATAGCCAGCATCGCGGGCTGGTATCGCTGAGAAAACGCTCGACGAATCCCATGCTCGAGATCCCCACGTCGCTTGCGCGCGAGCGCTGCATTGAGGACGGCGATCCGGTCATTGTCACTACGCGCAACGGGCATGCGCGTTTTATCGCGCACCTGTCCGAGTCCATGCAGCCGGACAGCGTGGTTGCCGAGTTCGGCTGGTGGCAGGCGTGCCCGGAAATCGGCGCACCGGGTTTCTCGCTCGACGGTCCGGACAATAGTCACTACAACGGCCTGATTTCATCGGAGCATGCCGACCCGGTTAGCGGGTCGGTGCCGCACCGGTCGTTTCGCTGCGACATCGCTCGCGATCCGCTATTCGACATCGCGCGGCGCGCCTGGAGCGGCTGGCGTCCGTTCATTGTCAGCGAGGTAAAAGCGCTGGCCGATGGCGTGGTGGGCATTCACTTCACGCCACTCGACGATGGCAGTCTGCCCGACTTCAAGCCGGGGCAGCATGTGTTGGTTCGCATCGAAACAGAACAGCGCGCCGAACCGCTTTCTCGCGCTTATTCGCTGACCGGTCCCGCGGCCCTGGAAACACGCCGCGACTATTCGATCGCGGTACGTCATCAACGCGGTGTCGATGCTGCCGGCGCCGAGTGGCAAGGCGCGCTTTCAACGCATCTTCATACGCGAATCACGCCCGGCGCTCGCGTGGACCTGCGGGCGCCGTCCGGTCGCTTTACGTTACCGGTCGAATCGCCGCAACCGATCGTGCTGATCGCGGGCGGCATTGGCATTACGCCGTTCATCAGCCAACTGGAAACGATCGTACGCCGCCATGACGCGCCGCCGGAGATCACGCTGCATTATGCCAACCGCCACGCGGCGTCGCACGCATTCAGGCAGCGTTTGCGGGCACTCTGCAAAGTGTTGCCGACCCTGCGGGTGGTTGATTACTACGCGGAGCCTGTCGCGGACGCCAGCGCAGGCTTGTACGCGCTCCGCACGCGTATCACGGACGCCGTGGTGACCGATCATGAGATCGAGCGCCGCGTGCGCGTGTACATGTGCGGGCCCGTGCCAATGATGCGCGCGGTGCGCACCGGCCTCGTCGCACGCGGCGTGCCGGACTTCGACATCTTCCACGAAGAGTTCCGCTCGCCGGCACGGGTGGCATCGGGCGATGACCGGACCCATCAGGTCACGTTTCGCCGCAGCGGCCGCACGGTCGGATGGCAAACGTCGTCCGGCACCTTGCTGGAATTCGCGGAAAAGCTGGGCATCGCGATGCCGAGTGGTTGCCGCGTAGGCCAGTGCGAGAGCTGCGCTGTGCGCGTGCTGAACGGCTCCGCCATGCATCTGCATGGCGAGGAGCCGGACGACCCAGCCACGCTGCTCGGCTGCCAGGCCATTCCTCTCACCGACCTCGAACTCGACGCTTGACGCGTGACCTTTGAAATCGACCATGAAAATCCATGACACGGGGACCACACGCCAGACCCTGCCCTTCAATGCATTGACCGGAGCGCCCGAAGCAATGTTCATCGCAAGCTGCGAAACCCCGCTGCAGCATGCCCACAAGATCGGCGCGGCGGATGCGCCAGCGCTCATGCATGGCAGCGATGCCTGATTTTTACTTGCTCTCCAGCTCATCAATTCAACCCCTGCCCCAAGCGAGATTGCCATGAAAAACACTACTGCGCTGGACCGTGTCGAGCCGACATCGGCTAGCGGCTTCCTTGAACGCATCGCCGTCGGCGTCGCTCGCTGGTCCGAACGCTGGTTCCCGGATGCGTATGTCTTCGCCGCCATCGCTGTTGCGTCGGTTGCGCTGGGCGCGCTGGCGATTGGCGCACCGGCCATGCAAGTTGCGCGCAGTTTCGGCGATGGCTTCTGGAGCCTGATCCCGTTCACCATGCAGATGGCGATGATCGCGATTACTGGTTACGTCGTCGCGGTCTCCGCCCCGGCATCGAAGCTGATTGCAGCCCTCGCCCGCATACCGCGCTCGGGCCGCGCGGCGATCACGTTCGTTGCGTTGATCAGCATTGTGTTGTCGCTCTTCAACTGGGCGATCAGCCTCGTGTTCAGCGGCTTGCTGGTCCGTGCGCTCGCACGCCGCAATGACCTGGAGATGGACTATCGGGCGGCCGGCGCAGCCGCGTATCTCGGCATGGGAGCGACCTGGGCGCTGGGTCTCAGCTCGGCGGCGGCGCAACTGCAGGCCAACCCGGCAAGCTTGCCCAGGTCCATCAGCGACATCACGGGCGTACTGCCGTTTTCCCAGACCATCTTCCTGCCGCAATCGATGATCATGGCGCTCGTGCTTGGCCTCGTCTCGCTGGCGATTGCATGGTTCTCCGCGCCTCGCCACGCGCGCGTGATCACGGCCCGCGATCTGGACGTGGACTTGTCCGAACCGGTCGCGCCGCCGGCGCGTGCGCAACGGCCTGGCGACTGGCTGGAGTACAGCCCGCTGCTGACCCTGGTTCTGGTCGCGTTGGGCGTGGGCTGGCTGGCGCACGAATTCACGACTAAAGATCCGTTACTCGCCATCTCCAACCTGAACACCTACAACTTCCTCTTCCTGATGCTCGGCATGCTGCTTCACTGGCGCCCATACCGGTTCCTGCAGGCAGTCAAGATGTCGGTGCCGTCGGTGGCGGGCGTGCTGATCCAGTTTCCGCTGTATGGCGGTATCGCGTTCATCCTGACCAAGGCAGCGGCGCCCGGCGGCGAAGCGTTGTCGCATGTGCTGGCCGCATTTTTCGTATCGGTCTCGTCACATGCGTCGTTCCCCGCCGTAATGGGCGCGTACTCCGCGATACTCGGTTTCTTTGTGCCGTCAGGCGGCGGCAAGTGGATCATCGAGGCACCGTACGTGATGCAGGCGGCCAACGGTCTGCATGTGCATCTGGGCTGGGCCGTGCAGGTCTATAACGCTGCCGAAGCGCTGCCGAACCTGATCAATCCGTTCTGGATGCTGCCGCTGCTCGGCGTACTAGGTTTGCGAGCCCGCGATGTTGCAGGCTTCACGTTCACGCAGTTGATCGTGCATGTGCCGCTGGTGCTGATTCTTCTGACAGTGCTGGCGGGAACGCTCGAATTCGTGCCACCGGCCATGCCTTAGAAACCGTCCGGATCCTCGGCGAACCTTGGATTGAAGTGTCCACTCATGAGCGCGGCAGCGTAACACTAGCCGCCGCGCTTGGCTCCTGGATCACGCGCCGCTGTCTATGCGCACCCCTGCCGCGCGAATTGGGTCCGAAACAACAGCACTCTCCTTGGGGAGCGCCCATTCCAGCCAACGGGTGCGCTGCAGGACCACCAGCGCGAATGCGATGGCCGACAGCCCGCCGAAGGTGGCGAAACCCATCTGATAGCTGCCGGTGCTTTCCTTGGCCATCCCCATGATCACCGGCAGATAGAATCCGCCAATCCCGCCCGCTGCGCCGATGATGCCGGACATCAGTCCGGTCTTGCCTTTCCAGCGTTGCGGCACCAGCTGGAACGTCGCACCATTGCCGAGGCCGAAGCACAAGTAGGTCACCACGAGCAACGCAATCCCGGCCGGCAGCGGCGGCATCCACGCCGCGAACATAAAGTCGCACACAGAGATTGCGGCGAGCAGCAGGACGAGCGCACGCACGCCGGAGATCCGGTCTGCGATCAGACCGCCGATCGGACGCACCAGCGCACCAATGAAAGCGAGCAGCGACATGAAGAGACCCGCCTCAAGTTTCGGCAGTTGATACAGCGATATCAGCAGCGTGGTCACGTATGACGACATACCGACGAAGCCGCCGAAAGTGATGCTGTAGACCAGCATCACAACCCACGTATCCCCTTCCACGAGCACGCTGCGGTAATGCTTCGGCAATACCGCAATAGCCAGTAGTGCACCCAGTACCGGTAGCAGCAACACGCCCGTTTTGCCTGCGCCAAAAATGCCCCAATGCACTGCGAGCACGAGCGCGACGAGTCCGCCCAGCGTAATGCAGAAGCTAAGGAAGGCTTGCGGTGCACTGCCCGACTTGGGTCCCAGGTCCTTCGCCCAAAAGAATATTGCTGTAGCTGCCAACGCCAGCAAAGGCAACGCAGCGCCTGTCGCTTTCGCCCAGCCGAAATGGTCTGCCAGGCCCGGGAACATGAAGCCGTCAAGCACCGCGCCAATGTTGCCTGCGGCGGCCAGTCCGAGCACCAGACCCTGCACCCTGGGTGGATAATTGCTTCCGGCCATCGGTAGCGCAACGGCGAAGCTTGCACCACCGACACCAAGAAACACGCCGAGCACGAGCAGCAACGTATAGGACGGAGTGGACGGCAATAACAGCAGGATGATCGAAGGCAAGGCCGACAGCGCGATACCAATCAACGCAATGCGCCGGCCGTCGTGGGCCTGATACAGATTGCCGAGCGTCACTCGCAGGATGGCCGCACCCAGCACAGGAACCGCGACCAGGAAGCCCAGTTCGGTCGGCGACATCGCGATGTCCTTGTGAATGAACGGCGCGAGCGGGCCGAACATCACCCACACGGTGAAACCGGTATCGAAGTAGAGAAAGCACGCAAGCAACGCGCGCCAGTTACCGCTCGATAACGAATTCAGCAGGTTTTTCATGGGTCTCTCTCTCGGGGCGAAAACTATTGAAAAGCGCGATCAGCGCGGATGTGCCGACCTTGTGGGTGAACGCTGCGTTGAGGCGGCGCCTCGTTGGCGCTACGCGTATTGACGACGCTGTGGATCAGTTGATCCATCTCCTTGATGATGTCGGCGAGGACCGTGGTGATCACCGCGAATTCCCGGCCGAATTGCCCAGCACGCGCGGCTGCAATGCGCGCATTGAGGGCCACGATATTGGCCTGCATCGAGATGCTCCCAAGCTGCTCGGCAATGTCACTCTCACGCTTGAGCGACGCCGCCTCGATGCTGCGCATCTCGTGTTGATAGGCGAGCGTTATTTCCTGCAGTAGTTCGAGCAGCGGCGTGGCCTGAGCAACAAGTGCATCAGTCTTCTCGCGACCGTCCGTCAGGCCCGACTCGAGGCACGACACAGCTTGATTCGCTTGCGCAATAAACCGCTGGATCCTCTCGTGTGCGTTACGAGTGCCGAAATAAAGCCGGTGCAGGGCTTCCGAAAATACGCCTGTTAGCGGACCATCACCGCTCACCAGGTCGGCGTGCGTTTGCGCAAACGTGCTCAGGCAGTCCTTCGCCACCATCAGTGCGGAGGTATCGCCGTATGCTGCAAGCAGCACATGCAGAACGATGCGCTGCGAGAGCATCCGCTGCCTGCCGGACAGGTTGATTAGCTGTCCGATCATCTGCGCTGAGATTTCTTCCCGGCTTGAGTGTGTCCACTGTTTCATGATTAAAGCCGATATGCCGAGACCGTTGACCCGCTCACCTGCTCACAAAATGTGAACCAGGATGAGCCTCGCGATGGCTGATCGAGCGCGCAAAAAAAAGCGCCCCGAGCAGCAACCGCATCCCGATTGCTCGGTCGCACAGTTGTCGCTCGGGACGCCGTTGCCCCTGCTGGCCGCTACACGCGAGCGGCCGAAGAATGGTTAATACGTAGAGGCCTCCGTTGGCCCCTGTCCGAACAATGCAATAGCCGTGCCAAAATCCGCATGGCAGCGTCAGCAGTTATTTTCTTCGGCAGGTTCCAAAGTCGCGCCAACCGGCTATGGGTACGCCCAGCGGGGCTCGGACCTTTAACGACGTATCACCTGGGTCGTAGCATTCAATGAAAGTGGAAGGTTCGTCGGGCTGCGATTAATTGTTTGTCGCGCGCTGCGAAATGCGGATTTGCGACCTGAGTTGGTGCGATGCAATGGTGCACTGCACTATGCCTGTGCGCGGCATCGAGGCACATTCGAGCCGATAGCATCGGACCTGCTTCGCACACACAAAAAAAGGCACGCGAGGGTGCCTTGAAGTGAATCTGGTTATTGTTTTTAGTCTCTCTCGCACCGGTCCCAAATGCCGACGGCGCCTCAATAAGTGCATTGAAGCCATAAAGTGGTGACTTGGAAATGCTCCGATACGTGAGGGTACTAACGGCACGAATTAGTCGAACTTGAGGGGATAAGGGAATCTACTAGCCGCAACAAAACAGGCAAGCATCGAAACGAACGCCGCCGATCCGCGAGTAGCGCGTGAAGAATGAAGGGCAAACCCTCAACGTGTCTGGACGAACCACTCCTGATCATCGACCCATGGCGTGAACAATCTCTTCGGGCCACTTCGAAGAAAACCGCGCACGACACGCGGCCTATCAGCAACGCATGATTTTTCCCCAGCCCGCTATTCACTAACACTACCCGTCCGAATCCTGCGTCTCAACACCATGTCATATCGTGATATATGCAGCAGGCATCGCCCCGGCAAATACGTTAATATATGTCATAATCACATGTTTTTTGTACGATGC
>DASYLW010000335.1:0-14921 GCA_036009385.1 Caballeronia sp. | reverse complement strand
CTTGATCGTTGCAGCATGCCTTTGCAGCAGCGCCGGATTCGCACGCGGGTATTAATAGCAATAGCGCGACCGAAATAGCACGATCGGTTCCACGTTATAACGCCACGAGCGTGGCGCGTTTCATGATTGTTGCGTGAAACGGCGAATGCTCACCACGTGCCCTGTACGTCATACCGCCTCATACCGCGTGTTACGTTAAGCTGCGACTTTCCCGCTCTGACTTCGGTATTTCATGCTTCGCCATTCCCTTCTGCAAGTTCTCCGCGCCGGCGCTTTCTTGGCTGCCTTTGTCATTGCTATCGCCGCTCGTTCCTCGGCAGCTCTCGCCGATGGCGACGACACGCCCTTCATTAATCTCATTGCGTTGTCGTCACAGCGGTTGGCGCTCGCGGACCCGGTTGCCCGCTGGAAATGGGTGCATCACGAGTCCATCACGGATCAACCCCGTGAAGCCGCGTTGCTGGCCACTATCGATAGCCGCGCAAAATCCGCCGGTATCGACCCGGCGTTTGCGCAGCTTTTCTTTCGCGACCAGATTGAGGCGAGCAAGGACGTGCAGAACGCCCTCTTCGATAACTGGCGGAAGGCACGTGGGCCCGAAGGGACGCCGCCGGACCTCGCCCGCGGTACCCGGCCAAAGCTCGACCGCGTGACCGACGCGTTACTGTCCGCGCTAGCTCGCATAGAGCCGTTGCGCCATGCCGACGACTGTCCGTTGCGATTGGCCGACAGCATCGCGCGCTGGAAACATCTCACCCGCTACGATTCCGCCCAGAACGCGCCACTTACGCGCGCGTTGTCGCATGTGTGTGCGTCGGGTGGTGTGGGCGCAGTCGGCTAGACCGGCTCGCCTGACAGACAAGCCGCAGCGGCTAGCGGCACGATTGTGAGTCCGTGCGACAGCCGCTCACTGAGAATCCGGTACGTCGATAACTCGAAGCAAGCCGCACTCGCTGCCGCGCGCAGTTGTACAGCTTCGTCGAGCGACGCGGCCATGCCGAAATACTGCCATCCATCGACCACATGCCAGACTCGCGCGCTGGCCGTGGCATCCGTTTCCTCTATTGCAATGGCGCCGGCGTACGTCCAGGGCGCGTGGCTCGGGTCATCGCGACGTGCCTTGAACAGCCGGTTATGCGCTGGACGCAGTCGCGCAACCGAGCGCCCTTCCGCCAGCATCGCGCCGATCTCGCCGCCCGTCGCAGTCCACTCCACACGGCGAACGAGTTCCGCGAGCCGCAGATCCCTCGCGGAGCGTTTCATGCCCGACAGATGCGCGCGCACCCGCTGGCGCAAGCGCACGCTTCGTCCAACGTAGAGCGGCACACCATCTTCGCCATAAAATACGTAA
Organism: Caballeronia sp.; assembly: GCA_036009385.1. Classification (GTDB taxonomy): domain Bacteria; phylum Pseudomonadota; class Gammaproteobacteria; order Burkholderiales; family Burkholderiaceae; genus Caballeronia. The sequence continues at coordinate 13,570 of DASYLW010000335.1, read as the reverse complement.
ATGCCGCAACCGGACGGAATCTGCTCGATGGTGTCCTCGTCGATATCTCCGGCAAGCCGGAAACGCCGCGCAACCTGTTCTATATAGCCATGCAGGACATCGACGGAAAATGCGCGATGCAGGTGCTGCCAGAATTGCCAGAGCAGATCGGCGTCGGCCAGTGCGCGATGGCGTGCCGCAGGCACGAGCGCGTGCCGTTCGATCAACGCATCGAGCCCATGCCGGCGCTCCGCCGGATAGATCGTGCGCGACAACTGGACCGTGCACAGCACGTCGGGCTGGAACTTGATGCCCGCCCGCTTGAACTCGCTTCGCAGGAAGCCGTGATCGAACCGCGCGTTGTGGGCAATAAACAGCCGCCCATCCAGACGGGCCAGCAAATCATGCGCGATGGATTCGAAGGTCGGCGCGTTGCGCACCATCGAATCGCTGATCCCGGTGAGTTGCTGGATAAAGAATGGAATCGGCTGCTGCGGATTGACGAGCGAACTCCACTGCGTGACGCCAGCCGGTCCGACCTCGACCACGCCAATTTCGGTGATGCGATTCACGCCGAACGTGCCGCCCGTGGTTTCGAGATCGACGAAGACCAGCGGTTCTGAGCTAAGACTATTAGTAGTAACGATTGGGAGCACAGCGCTGACCGCTAAAAGAGGAATGGACGCGATCCGCGCAGGAGAGTGGCGTATCGATCGGGCATTTTAGCTCACGTCGATTTGAGCGCCGGCGGTTTCGGACCGTTTCCCGCCGCTATGCGGGATCGGGGCGATAGAAGAGCTTTGCCGGCTAGCTTGCATACGCTCACGAATCAGCGGCAGTTGAAAGCGAACAATGGTTGTAATAATTCCGGATTAAAACCGTCCATATCCGCCAAAAGGAAATATTTACTCAGCTTGTAACCATTTTTATCTAATCGTAAGCGTTAACGAGCCTTGTTACCGAAATCAGCTATTGGCATCATGAACCGGTACCGCAAACACTTTAAAGGAGGTCATTGTTGTGACGACCGAACTCAAAAGCATGTTTTCGTGGATCAGGACGTTGGTAGCGCCCCAAGCAGTAGTGGAATCGCATTCAGCGCTGGATTTCGACCCGGCATGGCATGGCGATCATTGGCAAAACCTCCTGTCCTCGCCAATGGACGCACGTCGATATGTGATGGAAGACTGGACAATATCGAGTCCGCTCACATTCGATAACAACGACGGCGCGGAATCATCGAACCTAGGGAATAAACCTGAAGGGACGCCGGAAGAAGCGCTGGAAGCAGCTATTTAAGAGTTACCTGAGTAAGGCGCTGAGTAAGGCGCGCATGGAACACGCCGTGGGCATCGAACCCGTTCAGGCAAAAAAAAGCGCGACTGGGAAGTCGCGCCGACAAGGTTTGGAGATCTTTTCCGTCAACGAAAAAGTCTGCTTTGGAAAGCAGCGATTAAAGTATAACGGCACGCCTTCTGGTGATCATCAACAGTTCCGGCAATCAACTATTGCTGTTCCGTCAACAATCGACATTTAGGATTATTGGCGTTGTATTTTAACGATAGCGCATGTAGCAATTGCGCAACGAACCCCTGTTGACACTCTGCATTCACCCCCGCCATTCCCCCGCAAAGCCTTGCCAGCAAAGGCTTAGATTGCGTTTCTTAATCATTGCCGATCGCAGAATACTTTATTGCGTAAATCGGAATGCCAACGCTGTAACGCCGTCTTTACACTTCGTCTGGTCCGGAAACGACTGTGTCTTCTTTTGATACACGAATCACCTGACAGCGCCTCTCGCAGCGCGTCGGAGTGAAGGTTTCCTTCAAGCCTGGGTTGTCAGACCCAAATTGCTCTCGGAGTTACAAAGATGAAAAAGACTCTCATGGTCGCCGCCCTGTCGGGCGTATTTGCAACCGCCGCTCACGCTCAAAGCAGCGTGACGCTGTACGGTTTGATCGACGCTGGCCTGACGTACACGAACAATCAAGGCGGCTCGCATAACTTCAAGGAAACCAGCGGTTCGGTGAACGGCAGCCGTTGGGGCCTGCGCGGCGCTGAAGACCTCGGCGGTGGCCTGAAGGCAATCTTCACGTTGGAAAACGGCTTCAGCATTGCTAACGGCTCGCTGGGTCAAGGTAGTCGCGAATTCGGCCGTCAAGCATTCGTCGGTCTGTCGAGCACGCAATACGGTGCTGTGACGTTGGGTCGTCAGTACGACTCCGTGGTCGACTATCTCGGCCCGTTGGCTCTGACCGGCACGCAATACGGTGGCACGCAGTTCGCACACCCGTTCGACAACGACAACCTCGACAACTCGTTCCGTATCAACAACTCGATCAAGTACCAGAGCGCGAACTACGCCGGCTTCAAGTTCGGCGCACAGTATGGTTTCTCGAACCAGGCTGCTGGCTTCTCGAACAACCGCGCTTACAGCGTCGGCGCATCGTATAACTACGGTCCGTTGAACATTGCTGCCGCCTACTTGCAACTGAACAACGACGTGACCGGTGCTGGAGCTGCTGCGGCAATCTCAAACGCTAACGGCGCAGTTGCTGGCGACAACACGTTCGTGGCAGGCCTGCAGCGCACGTTCGGCGCTGGTTTGAACTACGCGTTCGGCCCGGCAACGGTTGGCTTTGTGTTCACGCAAACGAAGCTTGAAGACGCACTTGGCATCACGGGCGCTGCGACCGGCGGCGCAGGTGTTGGTTTGACGAACAACTACGCTCGCTTCAACAACTACGAGTTGAACGGCCGTTACGCGCTGACCCCGGCATTGAGCCTGGCTGGCGAGTACACGTACACGGACGCACGTCTTGATGGTGAAAAGCCGTCGTTCCATACGTTCGCCCTGCAAACGGCTTACTCGCTGTCGAAGCGCACGGACGTGTACCTGCAAGGCGAATACGTTCACGCGATCGACCTGAGCAATGGCCTGGGCGCTCCGATCACGGGCGTAGGCATGTCGTCGACTCCGAATCAAGTCTCGGCAACGGTTGGCATTCGTCACCGCTTCTAAGTCTTGTTCAAGGTTGTACCGATGTGAAAAAGGCGCCGCTTGCGGCGCCTTTTTTTCGTCCTGAGTTTCCCGGCGTTCGTGCTTTAAATCAACCGCCTCAAGCCTTCGCCGGATAACGCACATCGAGGATATCGATTTGCTGCACGCCCGCGGGCGTGTACAGCGTGACCGTATCGCCGACCTTCGCCTTGAGCAACGCACGGGCGATGGGCGAGATCCAGCTTACGTGCCCCACATCCAGATTGACTTCGTCTACGCCCACGATGGTCACTGTGTGCGATTCTCCATCGTCACCGGCGTAATCCACCGTTGCGCCGAAAAACACCTGATCGACGTTTTCCTGCCGGCTGCTATCCACCACTTCTGCCTTGTCGAGCCGCTTGGTCAGGAAGCGAATTCGCCGGTCGATCTCACGCAAGCGCCGCTTGCCATAAATGTAGTCGCCATTCTCCGACCGGTCGCCATTGGACGCGGCCCATGAAAGCAGTTTCACGACATCAGGCCGCTCGACGTCCAGCAGATGCAGCAGTTCGTCACGCAAACGCTGGTGCCCTGCAGGCGTGATGTAGTTCTTGGTGCCGGGGGGAACGCCGGCGGGTTGCTCGAGGTCGAGATCTTCGTCGCTCTCGTCCGATTCCTTTACAAATGCTTTGTTCATGGTGCAAACCGCTCAAAATGACGTGAAGAGGAGCGAGATAGCTCCTGTGCACGGTAACACGAAGGAGATCGCCATTACAGAAATCGACGCGGAACCCTTCCTTTTTTGGGAGAGCTTGGCTATACTCTTGGTCTCGCGTGCGGCTGTAGCTCAGATGGATAGAGTACTTGGCTACGAACCAAGGGGTCGTGGGTTCGAATCCTGCCAGCCGCACCACTTCTTCAAAGCGTTTTAGTTGTTTTGTTTCAAGCAAGCGTTTCCTGTATCAGCGTTTTGTATTACTCTGCTTCATGCGCGGCTGTAGCTCAGATGGATAGAGTACTTGGCTACGAACCAAGGGGTCGTGGGTTCGAATCCTGCCAGCCGCACCAGTTTTAAAAGGGCCTTCCTCACGGAAGGCCCTTTTTGTTTGCGCGGGAGAAAGGCGCGCACTTCCTTCCCGGAACGTGCGTTGAGCGCTCCCAGCAAGATTCCAGGGGCCGCTAGGCGCAACAACTCGCTTACTGCCGCGCAGTCGACCCAATGTCGCCTATACGCCCGTCCGGCAACGGTGCATCTTCAACGGTCGCCGCCGCGCTCTGCTCTCCCATCGGCTCAGCGCGTTCTCCAAGCAGCATTTGCGAACGATGCGGAAACTCGTCGTCCACCGTGTCTCCGAACGCATGTAGCAGGAACGCTCGCAATAACGCGATACGTAGCGACGGTCCGCGCCCCTGCACCTGCGCACCGGCCTTGCCAAATATCGCCGTGCACACGACCTCGCCACGTCCGTGGTCGCTCATCTCCAACCGGCACGCGCGCTCGAGCACCACGGATGCCGCTTCCCACGACGCCGACGGCAGGAAGCGCCCGTCCCAAGCCCGGCCACGGTCGTTGCCACGGATCGAGAGCGTCTGGCCTCCATCGGTGAAATGAATTTCGCGGATGAAGTCATGCAGCCCGCGCGCGACCCAGTAGTCGAGCTCGGCGCCTTCCAGTTCTGATGTTTTCATAAGTGCCCCTGTGTACGCAGAATGGGTACAGGCACGCAGGTCGCTTTCGGGCGGCGGTGAGTCGGAGTAAGCAAACTCAGACTCTGCCGGCCGCTCTCGCCAAGAGGCGAACGCCAGGCGTCAATAATCGCCGCGTTCGCGATCGATCCGCATGCCGCCTTCGGTATTGCGATGATGTGGTTCGTCACTCGGCCGCTCACGCGCGATGCGCATCACGTCCGGGTTCGTGCGCACGCGCCGCATGACGTTCGCCAGGTGCACACGATCGCTGACCTGAATCACGAAACGCAGTACGGTGGATTCCTGCGTCACGTCCTCGTCCATGGCGATATGGACAATATTGGCGTCGGCGGACGTGATATCAGCCGCCACGCGGGCGAACACGCCCTTCGACGTGCTGACGAGCACCTTGATGGCGACATCGAACAGACGACCCGGCTGCGGTGCCCAGGCCACGTCGATCCATCGGCCCGGATCGCGTTTGTGAATCCGCTGCGCCACACGACATTCGGTGGTGTGAATCGCCATACCCAGCCCGATACCGATGTAACCCATGATGTCGTCGCCGGGAATCGGGCGACAGCAAGCCGACAACTGCACCGACATGCCTTCGGTGCCGGTGATCACAACCGGCGGCGCGGTGTTCGTGCTGAAGCTTTCGCGCGGGGAATCGTCGTCGCGACCAGTCATGAGCACTTCGATACGCTTCGCCATGACGGCGGCCACGCGCCGGCCGAGACCAATATCCGCGAAAATTTCCTGACGGCTCTTGTTGCCCGTCCATTGCGCCAATTTTTCCCAGGCTTCCGGCGTCACTTCCGACAACGCCAGTCCGTAACTCTTGAGACATTGATCAACCAGCCGTTCGCCCAGTTGAACCGATTCGTTCAACCGCATGGTCTTGAGATAGTGACGAATGGCCGAACGCGCCTTGCCGGTACGTACGAAGCCAAGCCATGCGGGATTCGGCTTTGAATAAGGCGCTGTGATCACTTCCACGATATCGCCACTCTTCAATTCGGTGCGCAGCGGCAGCAACTCGTTATTGATCTTCACCGCGACGCATTGATTTCCCAGGTCGCTATGAATGGAATACGCGAAATCAAGCGCTGTCGCGCCGCGCGGCAGCGGCATGATCTTCGACTTGGGCGTGAACACGTAGACCGCATCGGGAAACAGATCGATCTTGACGTGTTCAAGGAACTCGCTGGAATCGCCAGCTTCGCTTTGAATGTCGAGTAGCGACTTGAGCCATTGGTGCGCACGCTTTTGCACGTCGTTCAGATCCGCGCCGCCATTCTTGTACAGCCAATGCGCGGCCACGCCTGCTTCGGCGATTTCGTGCATCTTGCGTGTACGGATCTGGAATTCGATGGGCGCACCAAACGGACCAACCAACGTGGTGTGCAACGACTGATAACCGTTCACCTTCGGAATGGCGATGTAGTCCTTGAACTTGCCCGGCACCGGTTTGTAAAGTGCGTGCAGCGCGCCGATGCACGTATAACATTCAAGCGCGGTATCCACGACCACGCGAAAACCGTAGACGTCGAGCACTTGCGAGAACGACAACTGCTTGTCACGCATCTTCTTGTAAATGCTGAAGATGGTTTTCTCGCGGCCGGTCACGTCAGCCTTGATTTTCGCGTCCGCGATCGTGCGCTGGACCGCTTCAAGGATCTTGCCCACCACTTCACGCCGGTTGCCGCGAGCGGCCTTCACGGCGCGCTCGAGCGTGGCGTACCGATGAGGATTGAAGTTCGCGAAGCTCAGGTCCTGAAGCTCGCGATACGTGTTGTTCAACCCGAGCCGATGCGCGATAGGCGCATAGATGTCGATGGTTTCACGCGCCACGCGACGCCGTTTTTCCGGCGGCACCGCACCCAGCGTGCGCATGTTGTGCAACCGGTCCGCCAGCTTGACGAGGATCACGCGGACGTCGCGCGCCATGGCGAGCAGCATCTTCCGGAAATTTTCCGCCTGCGCTTCCTCGCGATTGCGGAACTCCATTTTGTCGAGTTTCGACAAGCCATCGACGAGTTCTGCGACCTTCGGCCCGAAACGTTCCGCGATCTCGGTCTTCGTCACGCCCTGGTCTTCGATCACGTCGTGCAGCAACGCCGCCATGATCGATTGATCGTCGAGTTTCCAGCTGGCACAGATTTCCGCGACCGCGACCGGATGCGTGATGTACGGCTCGCCACTCTGACGGTATTGCCCGAGATGGGCTTCATCGCTGAAATGGAAAGCCAGCTTGATCTGCTTGATTTCTTCCGGCGACAGATACGCGGCCAGCTCAGTGGTCAGTTTCGCAATGGAAACGACATCGTGACGGCGCGGCTTTTCCGGTGTGGCAGTCGGCCCGAACAGATGGCGAAACGATTGTTCGAGAACTGCGTCGATGTACTTGCGCGCCGCCGAGGGCGAATCAGCATCATGAGCGGTGTCATGATCGTGCGCATGGTTCCGAGAGTGATTCTGGGAGTGAGACTCTGTGCTGAGGACGTCGTTATGCGGATCCACAGAGACGGACGATGGAACAGGATTCATGGTCGCCTCCGTGGTTAGCTGACGCGGTTAGTGACAAAGCGCGTAGACGTCCGGACCGTCAATCAGACCGGAACCTTCTTCAACATCTCGACACCGACCTGGCCGGCCGCGATTTCGCGCAGCGCAACAACAGTCGGTTTGTCGCGGCTTTCGATCTTCGGCGTATGGCCTTGAGCGAGCTGGCGCGCGCGATACGTTGCTGCAAGCGCGAGCTCGAAGCGATTGGGGATCATTTTCAGACAGTCTTCGACGGTGATGCGGGCCATGGTTGATTCCTTCTCGATATGTTCTTCATTCTACCTTATGTGACCGGAAAGCCCCGTTCACTCGGCGTGCGGCGAGTGTATGCCTAACTCGACAAACAACTGCGTATGACGGGCGTACTGTGAACCAAAACGTAGCCGTGTAGCAGCAACGAGACACTGCAATTCGGCCAGCGCGCGTTCGAAGTTCTCGTTGATCAGCACGTATTCTGCTTCCGGCGCATGCGCCATCTCGCTGCCGGCAGCCAGCAAACGCCGCACGATCACGTTCGGCGCATCCTGGCCGCGCTTCTTCAGGCGCTCTTCCAGCGCATCCAGCGACGGCGGCAGGATGAAGATTTCCACCGCATTGCGAAAGCGTTTCTTGACCTGTTGCGCGCCTTGCCAATCGATTTCAAGCAGCACGTCGTGGCCGCTTTTCATTTGCTCTTCAATCCATACGCGTGACGTTGCGTAGTAGTTACCGTGCACTTCCGCGCTTTCGAGGAACTCGCCAGCGGCGTGGCGCGCCATGAAGTCATCGACGGAAGCAAAATGGTATTGAACGCCGTTCTGCTCGCCCGGGCGCGGTTCGCGCGTGGTGTACGACACGGACAGCCGGATTGCCCGGTCCTGCGCGAGCAGCGCGTTGACGAGCGTCGACTTGCCCGCACCCGACGGCGCCACGACCATGAACAGGTTGCCCGGATAAACCCCGGCGTAGGTGTTGCGTTGTGCGTCGTTCATGGCAGCGTTACTCCAGGTTTTGCACTTGCTCGCGCATCTGTTCGATGAGCAATTTGAGCGTCATCGACGAATCCGCAAGTTCTTTCGCAGCCGCCTTCGACCCGAGCGTGTTCGCTTCGCGATTCAGCTCCTGCATCATGAAGTCGAGCCGCTTGCCCACTTTCCCGCCCTTTTGCAGCACGTGGCGCGTTTCCGCCAGATGCGCGGAGAGACGCTGCAATTCCTCGGTGATGTCGATACGGATACCGTATATGGTCACTTCCTGGCGAATCCGTTCCGCGATTTCCTCGCGTGGAATACTGGTTTGCGTGCCTTCCGGCGACGCAATCCCGAGCGCGTCCTGCAAACGCTCGACAATCTTCTGCTGATGCTTCGTGATCAGTTCCGGCACGAGCGGCGTGACCTTCGCCACGATAGCTTCCATTTCCGTCACGTTCGCGATCAGCACGGAGCCAAGCGCGGCGCCTTCACGGGCGCGGACATCGATGAGTTCGGCAATCGCCTGCTTGCCGCACGCCACGACCGCGTCGCGCAGCGTTTCCGCCGACACCCCGCTCTCCGACAAAATGCCCGGCCAGCGCAGGATTTCGCCGGTGCGCATGCGTTCGGCATCGGGGAAAATATCCAGCACTGAGCGCTCCAGCGCGGCGAGTTGCGACAGCGCGTCGCGATTGAGCACGCCTGCAATGGTGGTCTGCTCTGCACGATTCAGGTTGATGCGGATATCGACCTTGCCGCGCGAGAGCTTGTTCATCAGCATTTCGCGCAATTGCGGCTCGCAGACGCGCACGTCTTCGGGCATGCGGAAATTCATGTCGAGGAAGCGCGAATTCACCGTGCGCAATTCCACCGATACCCCCACGCCGGAGCCATTGGCGCCCGCACCGTCTGACGCTACTTCGCGCGTTGCGCTGGCGTAGCCTGTCATGCTGTAGATCATTGTCGCGTCCGTGATTGAAGGCCGTGGCGGCTTTGCTGCCTGCTTTGTTGCCTATTGCTGGTTGCTCGCGCGCGGCACGGCCAGTTCGCTTCGAAACGCCCGGCGTGAAGCTGCGCGAAATGCAGGCAATGTTGGCCGGGCGAGGAAGCTGGCATTATCCCATTTTTGCCGATCCCGCCCTTGGAAACGCAATGCCGCTATGCAGTGCGCGCAACATCGAAATGGGACGCTGCCCCGGACGCTCGCTCCGATTGCGGATAAAATTCGAGCCTTGGCGCGGTTTTTACGCTTTTTTTACCGTGCGCCCAAGCTCCCTTCACTGCGTTTCTTTCACTTTGCCGCCTCCATGACCGACTCCACGCTGAACCCGTCCGCCCCGTTCAACCGCCCGAGCGGCCGTCGCGCGGATCAATTGCGCGACGTGCGCATCACGCGGCACTACACGAAGCATGCGGAAGGGTCGGTGCTCATCGAATTTGGCGATACCAAGGTGATCTGCACCGCGAGCATTTCCGAGCGCGTGCCCGAATTCCTGCGCGGACGAGATCAGGGCTGGCTGACCGCCGAATACGGCATGCTGCCGCGCGCCACGAACACCCGTAACGACCGTGAAGCCGCGCGTGGCAAGCAAACCGGACGCACGCAGGAAATCCAGCGCCTGATCGGGCGCGCGCTGCGTTCCGTGTTCGATCTGAACAAGCTGGGTGCGCGCACGCTGCATATCGACTGCGACGTGATCCAGGCCGACGGCGGCACGCGCACGGCAAGCATTACGGGCGCGTTCGTCGCGGCCCACGATGCCGTGACCAAGCTGCTGGCCGCCGGCAAAATCGCGGAATCGCCGATCAATCAATTTGTCGCGGCAATCTCGGTCGGCGTGTACAACGGCCAGCCGGTACTCGATCTCGACTATGACGAAGACTCGCAGTGCGATACCGACATGAACGTCGTGATGACCGGCGCCGGCGGTTTCGTGGAAGTACAGGGAACGGCCGAAGGCGTGCCGTTCACGCGCGCCGAGATGACCGCGCTGATGGATCTGGCGCAAAGCGGTATTGAAACGTTGATCGCAAGGCAGAAGATCGCGCTGGAGCTGCTCAGTGTCTGATTCTGCTTCCGCTAACGCTAACGCTAATGCCTTGCAAGCCTTGAAACGCGTCGTACTCGCGTCGAATAATCCGGGCAAATTGCGCGAGTTCGCGGCTCTGCGGAACACCGCAGGCATCGAACTCGTGACGCAAGGCGAATTGGGCGTGTCCGAGGCCGAGGAACCGCATGTGACGTTCGTCGAGAATGCGCTGGCGAAGGCGCGGCATGCATCGGCGGCGACGGGACTGCCTGCCCTTGCCGACGACTCCGGCCTTTGCGTGCATGCGCTACGCGGTGCACCGGGCGTGTATTCGGCGCGTTATGCGCAACTGCTCAACGGCGGCGAGAAAAACGATGCCGCGAACAACGCGCGGCTCGTCGCCGATCTCGCGAACGAGACCGATCGCCGAGCGTATTTTTTCTCTGTCCTCGTGTTGGTGCGCCATGCCGACGATCCGGAACCGCTGATTGCGGAAGGCCGCTGGCACGGCGAAGTCATCGATACCCCGCGCGGAGCGAACGGCTTCGGCTATGACGCACATTTCCTGGTGCCCTCGCTTGGGCAAACCGCCGCCGAACTCGATCCCGCCGTGAAAAACGCCAGTAGCCATCGGGCGATTGCGCTTCGTCATTTGCTGACGCGGCTGAAGGAAATATCGTGACGGCCAGTTCGAGCGGTCCTCAGGCGATCAACGTCGTCAAGGCATTTACATCGCCGGGCAGTATCCGGCTGACGTCGCTGCCGCCGTTGTCGTTGTATGTGCATTTTCCGTGGTGCGTGCGCAAATGCCCGTATTGCGATTTCAATTCGCACGAGTGGAAGGGCGAGACGTTTCCCGAGGATCGTTATCTCGACGCATTGCGCGCCGATCTCGAACGCGCATTGCCGATGGTCTGGGGCCGCCAGGTGCACACTATTTTCATTGGCGGCGGGACACCCAGTTTGCTGTCGGCGAAAGGACTTGACCGCCTGCTCTCCGATGCGCGCGCGCTGCTGCCGCTCGACGCCGACGCCGAAATCACGCTCGAAGCCAATCCCGGCACATTCGAAGCGGCGAAGTTCGCGCAGTTCCGGGCAAGCGGCGTGAACCGTTTATCGATAGGCATTCAAAGTTTCAACGAACAGCATCTGAAGGCGCTCGGCCGGATTCACGATGCAACGCAGGCGCGTCAAGCCGTGGAAATAGCGGCAAAGAACTTCGATAACTTCAATCTCGACCTGATGTTCGCGCTGCCGAAGCAGACGCTCGACGAATGCCGGGCCGATATCGAAACAGCCATCAGTTTCGCGCCGCCGCATTTGTCGCTGTATCACCTGACGCTCGAACCGAACACGATGTTCGCGAAGTATCCGCCGCCCGTTCCCGACGACGACGCCTCCGCCGACATGCAGGACTGGATTCACGAGCGCACGGCTTCAGCGGGTTATGAGCGCTACGAGGTGTCGGCCTATGCGAAGCCGCACAGGAAGAGCCAGCACAACCTGAACTACTGGCGTTTTGGCGACTACCTCGGCATTGGTGCGGGCGCGCATACGAAGTTGTCGTTTCCGCAGAAAATCGTGCGTCAGGTTCGATACAAACATCCGGGAACATACATGGATGAAGCGCTTGGCGGCGCGGCAGTGCAAGAAGAGCATGAGGTTGGGCCGCGCGACTTGCCGTTCGAATTCATGCTGAACACGTTGCGGCTGGTGGAAGGATTTCCGGTGCATTCGTTCAACGAACGAACCGGACTCGCGATGTCCGCAATCGAGCCGGGACTGGTCGAAGCGGAACGCCGCGGCTTGATTACGCGCGATATTGAACGCATCGCGCCGACGCAGCGCGGCCAGGATTTTCTCAACGATTTGCAAGCGCTCTTTCTCCGGGACACGCCGTCGATAAAAATCAAGGAAGATCGTTAAATTGGACGTGTCCGCCCCTAGCCTGACCACCGGCTCCGTCATGCGTCACCGTCCATTCGCGCTCTTCTGGAGCGCGCGGGTGATGTCATCGGTTGCCTTCCAGATGATGTCGGTGGCAATCGGCTGGCAGATCTACTCAATCACGCACAGCGCGTTCGCACTCGGGCTCGTCGGCCTCTCGCAATTCCTGCCGATGTTCATGCTCACGCTGGTAGTCGGCCATGTCGCCGACCGGTACGACCGGCGCATGATCGCGTTCATCTGTCAGGCAATCCAGGGCATAGCCGCGTTGACGCTGTGCGCGGCGACATGGCGCGGGGTCTCCAGCCAGGGGCTGATCTATTTGGTCGCTGCGATTGCCGGGTCTGCGCGCGCGTTCGAGTCGCCATCAATGGCCGCACTTTTGCCCAACCTGATACCGCGCGCGCAATTGCAATATGCGACCGCGTGGTCGACGTCGGCGAACCAGACCGCACAGATCCTCGGACCGGCGATGGGTGGTCTGCTCTATGGACTCGGGGCGCTTACGGTGTACGGCGCGGTAGCGGTGGCGTTCATCGGGGCGGCGGTGGTGCTGTCATCGATAAGGATGGAACAAGTGGTGCGCACCCGCACTCCGCTGACGCTCGAGTCGCTCTTTTCCGGCATCGCTTTCATTCGACGCAAGCCCGTGATCCTCGGGGCGTTATCGTTGGATCTGTTTGCGGTGTTGCTTGGCGGCGCGACCGCGTTGCTGCCCGTTTTCGCACACGATATCTTGCACGCCGGACCGTGGGCGCTCGGCGTCCTGCGCGCGGCGCCCGCGGTTGGCGCGCTCGCCGGATCGATCTATCTCGCCCATTTCCCCTTGCGACAACGCGCCGGGACGGCGTTGTTCGGCGGCGTAATCGCGTTTGGCATCGCGACTATTGTGTTTGGGTTATCGCGGAACCTGTACGTTTCGCTGATCGCGCTGGCCGCGCTCGGCGCCTCCGATGTGATTAGCGTCGTCGTACGGATGTCGCTCGTTCAGCTTCAAACGCCCGACGACATGCGAGGACGCGTGGGCGCCATCAATTCGCTGTTTATCGGGACGTCGAATCAGTTGGGCGAGTTCGAGTCGGGAATGACGGCGGGATTGTTCGGCGCGGTGCCCGCGGTGCTGATTGGCGGCGTGGGAACGATCGCCGTCGCGCTGCTATGGATGCGATTGTTTCCCGGTTTGCGCGCGACCAGGTCGTTGGAAGGGTAAGGCGGTTTTGCCTGCTGGACGCCGGGGAAAGTTGCGCTACAATACGCGCCTTGCCGGAAGGTGCGACGCGGTTGGAACGCACTTTTCTTGTAGTTGCTGTGTGTGAAGCTTGTCTGTAAAACGTGGAAGCGTGGCCGAGTGGTTTAAGGCACTAGTCTTGAAAACTAGCGACGGGGTGACTCGTCCGTGAGTTCGAATCTCACCGCTTCCGCCA
>DASYLW010000334.1:0-2702 GCA_036009385.1 Caballeronia sp. | reverse complement strand
TCTGAACGCGAACCCGAACATCAAGGCGCTGCTGTGCGGCAACGACAACATGGCGCTCGGCGCGGTGGCTGCGGTGCGGGCGGCCGGCAAGGCGGGCAAGGTGCAGGTCGTCGGTTACGACAACATCAACGCCATCAAGCCAATGCTCGCCGACGGCCGGGTGCTTGCGACTGCCGACCAGTACGCCGCGAAGCAAGCGGTATTTGGTATCGACACGGCTTTGAAGGCAATTTCCGAGCATAAAAAACAGTCGGAATTGTCCGGGGTGGTGGAAACACCGGTTGTCCTGATCACCAAAAAATAGGTATTACACGCATAGTGTGTCGATTTGTCTGCTTAAAATCTTAAGAAACGGGAGCCGCTGCCGATAAACGAAAGAATGGGGTGAATAACTCGTCTTTTCGATGAATTGGCCGGAGCCCGTAATCTTGTATCTGAACCGGGTAAACAGACGGGTATTGGGACGGCAAACGGGTGGTTGAGGCTTCGCGGGATGTTCCGCTGCAAACGATTGCGGTCGGGCCCGTGCAGAACTGAAGCATCGCCCTGTCGCTGGATCTCACGCACCCTAGGTCGGGTCCATGAAATCCGGTTTGTGGCCGGGCGCAGCGAGCGGGCGCGCGTTTGAAGAAGTTTGAAGACGCAGCGGCTCGTCGCCGGAGAAAAGGATGGACGACAGAGTGGAAACCGCGACCGTTCTCACGGTGAGCGGGATAGGCAAGACCTACGTGGAGCCGGTTTTATCCGATGTCACGCTGGATCTGCACGCCGGTGAAGTGCTTGCGTTGACCGGGGAAAACGGCGCCGGGAAAAGCACGCTGTCCAAGATCGTTGGCGGCCTGGTCGATCCGGCCACCGGCACCATGACCCTGGATGGCGAGCCTTACGCACCGGCCAGCCGCAAGGAAGCAGAAGCGCTCGGCGTGCGCATGGTGATGCAGGAACTGAACCTGCTGCCTACGTTGTCAGTGGCGGAAAACCTGTTCCTGAACCGCTTGCCGCAGCGCAAGGGATTCAAATTCGGCTGGATCGACCGGGCGGCGCTGCGCGAGGACGCCCGGCACGCGATGCAGCAGGTCGGGCTTGACGCGATTGACCCGGATACGCTCGTGGGCGAACTGGGGATCGGGCATCAGCAGATGGTGGAGATCGCGCGGAATCTGATCGGCGATTGCCGTGTGCTGATTCTCGATGAACCCACCGCCATGCTGACGGCGCGCGAAGTGGACTTGCTGTTCGAGCAAGTCGAACGCCTGAAGCAGCGGGGCGTGGCGCTGGTGTATATCTCGCACCGGCTGGAGGAATTAAGGCGGATCGCCGGGCGCGCAGCCGTGTTACGCGACGGCAAGCTGGTTCACATCGACACCATGCAAAACCTGACGAGCGACCGCCTGGTCACGCTCATGGTGGGACGGGACATCGGTGAACGTATTGATCTGGGCGAGCGCCGGATTCGCGACGTCGCGCTGAAAGTCGCCGGCATGAGCCGCGGCCAGGTGGTCGGCGATGTGTCGTTCGAGGTGAAGGCGGGCGAGATTTTCGGCATCAGCGGGCTGATTGGCGCGGGCCGGACTGAACTGATGCGGCTGATCTACGGCGCGGATCGGGCTGATGGCGGCGTGGTGTCGGTCGCGCATGAAGGTGCCGCGCTCACGCCAGTGAAGATCACATCGCCTGCGGACGCGGTGAAGAACGGCATTGCGCTGATCACCGAGGATCGCAAGGGCGAGGGTTTGCTGCTGCCGCAGCCGATTGCCGCGAACATTTCGCTCGGCAATATCGGCGTGGTGTCGAGCAAAGGTTTTGTCGATGGACGGCGTGAAGCGGCGCTCGCTCAAAAACAGATCGACGCCATGCATATCCGCGCCGCCGGTCCGTTGCAGCCGGTGTCGGAGTTGTCGGGCGGCAATCAGCAAAAGGTGGTGATTGGCCGCTGGCTCGCGCGCGACTCAACCGTGTTGTTGTTCGATGAACCCACGCGCGGCATCGATGTCGGCGCGAAATTTGATATTTATGCGTTGATGGGCGCGTTGGCGCTGGAAGGGCGGGCGCTGGTCGTGGTGTCGAGCGATCTGCGCGAACTGATGCTTGTTTGTGACCGGATCGGGGTGATGTCGGCAGGACGGATGACCGGGGTCTTCGAGCGAGACACATGGTCGCAGGACGCGCTGTTGGCAGCGGCTTTTGCCGGCTACGCGAAACGCGACGAAATCCTCCAGGAACCTGTCGTCCCGGATGCCAAAGCGCCGCCTCCACCTCCACCAGGCAGCGGCGGATCGGCAGTGAACCGGTGAACCGGCGCAAAGGGAATTCGGCGCAGTTGTATCAGGGTAGTGAGAGCTGTTAAAGCAGGCGCAAAAGCAGCAAAAAGCTGCGGCGCCTGCCAGAGATGTAAGCAGGCGCGGGAAAACGCCGGCGGGCGGTCGCAATGGCAGCGCTATGGCAGCGCTATGGCAGCGCTATGGCAGCGCAAATGGCAGCGCAAATGGCCGCGCGAGCAGGTGTAGTACGTTAGACCAGGCGGGCAACCGGTAACGCAAGGATAGAGGGCAGCGCTGCGGTATGCGCGTTGCGGGGGCCAATCAAGAAGAGCAAGAAGCAAGACCCAAGTCAGAGAGAAGGACCAAGTATGGCAACGATCAAAGATGTAGCAGCCATTGCGGGCGTGTCGTTCACGACGGTGTCTCATGTGGTGAACAACT
>DASYLW010000333.1:0-4004 GCA_036009385.1 Caballeronia sp. | reverse complement strand
ATCAGTCGCGCGCCTTCTTGCCTGCCGCTTTCAATGAAGCCCAAAACCTTATGCAATTGCGCCGCGCTGACAAGCGGGCCGAAGTTGGTGTTGGCGTCCGTTGGCGAGCCCACACGAATACGCTTTACGCGCTCCAGAATGAGCGCTTCGAAGCGTTCGTACACCGGTCGTTGCACGAACACGCGCGTGCCGTTCGTGCAGACCTGGCCGGAACTGAAGAAGTTGGCGCTCATCGCAATGTCGGCGGCACGTTCAAGATTGGCGTCATCGAAAATGACGAGCGGGGACTTGCCGCCCAGTTCCATCGTCACTTCCTTCAGCGATGAACCACTGGCCATCGACATCACTTTCTTGCCCGTCTCTACGCCGCCAGTGAACGAAACCTTCGCAATGTCCGGGTGCGCGGCAAGCAAAGCGCCCACGCGACCATCGCCTTGGACGACGTTGAAAACGCCTGCGGGGATGCCGGCTTCCGTATAGATTTCAGCGAGCTTCAACGTGCTGAGCGGCGTAATTTCGCTGGGCTTGTAGATCATTGCGTTACCGGCGGCGAGCGCGGGCGCAGACTTCCAGCAGGCTATCTGGATCGGGTAATTCCACGCACCAATGCCCGCGCACACACCAAGCGGCTCGCGTCGCGTATAGACGAACGAACTGGGTCGCAGCGGGATCTGCTGACCTTCTATGGCTGTTGCAAGTCCGGCGTAGTACTCGATTACATCGGCCCCGGTGACAATGTCCACGGCTCGCGTCTCGGCAATCGGCTTGCCCGTGTCGCGAGTTTCGAGCGCGGCGAGTTCGTCGTTGCGCTCGCGTAAAAGATCCACCGCGCGCCGCAAGATGCGCGAGCGCTGCATCGCGGTCATGGAGGCCCATTCGCGCTGGCCTTCGCGCGCGGAGCGCACAGCGCGGTCAATATCCGCCGCGCTCGCCTGCTGCACGCTCGCGAGCGTTTCGCCCGTGGCGGGGTCGAGCGTGTCAAAGGTCTCGCCGCTGGTGGCGTCGACGTAAGCGCCGCCAATATACAAGCGCTGCAATTCGAATACGGGCATGGCGTGGTCCTTTAAGTGAGGGTCCGGCCCCGTGTGTCACGAGTGTCGCGTGTATCAAGCACGAGGTCGATGTAATCGTTGGCGAGACGCATGGCCGCTTTCGTGTCGAACGGAACGCCTGACAGCGCGCCGCGCAACCACAAGCCGTCGATCAGTGCCGCCAGTCCGCTTGCCGCGCGACGCGCGGCGGCGCGGGGCAGCGCCTTCGAAAAATCGGCGCACAAATTAGAATACAGGCGGCGCGTGTTGACGTTCTGCAGCCGCCGCAATTGCGGTTTGTGCATGCTCTCCGACCAGAACGCGAGCCACGTCTTCATCACCGGATTGCTGACTTGCACGGCATCGAAGTTCGCCGCCACCACCGCACGCAAGCGCGCCCGCGGTTCGTCTTTTGCTGCCCGGCGCTTGCGCGATGTTGCGTTCCACAGGTCTCGCAGCACATGGCGCATGGTGGCTTCGAGCAGGCTGTCCTTGTCGCCGAAATAATGACTGACGATACCCGTGGAGATGCTCGCGCGCTGCGCAACAGACGCGAGCGTTGTGCCGGCAAGACCGGCATGGTCGATGCTCAGCAGCGTGGCGTCGATCAACTGCGCCCGGCGGATCTCGCGCATTCCTAGCTTGGGCATGGGTTTTTGTCGAAGAAACTTCAGGAAAACATGGATTGAATGCTAGGTATTTTATATTGATTGGTCAATCAATATAAAACCGCCATGTCGGTTTCTGCCAAACCCATGTCGCGTTCGATGCGCGTCTGACACGCGCCACAGGTCTACGCTCGTTAGGCGGTGCATGGCTGTGTTTTGCCGTGCAAATCGTCCACGAGACAAGGAACGAGACAAGGAGACAGGCAATGAGCAGTAATCGCGGCGTCGTGTATCTGGGGCAGGGCAAGGTTGAAGTGCAATCCATTGACTATCCGAAGATGGTCGATCCACGCGGCCGGCAAATCGGCCATGGCGTGATTCTCAAGGTGGTCACCACGAATATTTGCGGGTCAGACCAGCATATGGTGCGGGGTCGCACGACTGCCCAGGTCGGCCTCGTGCTCGGGCACGAGATCACCGGCGAGGTGATCGAGGTTGGGCGCGACGTGGAGACGCTCAAGGTCGGCGATCTGGTTTCCGTGCCGTTCAACGTCGCCTGTGGCCGCTGTCCGACTTGCAAGGCGCAAAACACGGGCGTGTGCCTGAACGTCAATCCGTCGCGTGCGGGCGGCGCCTATGGGTACGTGGATATGGGCGGCTGGATTGGCGGCCAGGCTGAATACGTGCTGGTCCCGTACGCCGACTTCAATCTCCTGAAGTTTCCGGATCGTGAACAGGCCATGTCGAAGATCCGCGATCTCACGTGCCTCTCCGACATCCTGCCGACGGGCTATCACGGCGCCGTGATGGCGGGTGTGAAGCCGGGTTCGACTGTGTATATCGCAGGCGCGGGCCCGGTCGGAATGGCCGCGGCGGCGTCCGCTCGTTTGCTGGGAGCGGCTTGTACGATCGTCGGCGACATGAACGAGGAGCGCCTCGCGCACGCGCGCAAGGTGGGCTTCGAGACGGTGGATCTATCGAAGGATGCGACGCTTGGCGAGCAGATCGCGGCCATTCTTGGCACGCCGGAAGTGGATTGCGCGGTCGATTGCGTCGGCTTCGAAGCGCATGGTCACGGCAGCAGCGGAAGCCATCAGGAAGCGCCTGCCACGGTGCTCAATTCGCTAATGGAAATCACGCGGGTAGCGGGGGCGATCGGCATTCCGGGCCTCTATGTCACAGACGATCCTGGCGCCGCCGACGCAGCCGCTAAAAAGGGTGCGCTGAGCATCCGCTTTGGCCTCGGCTGGGCGAAATCGCATTCGTTCTTCACCGGGCAGACGCCGGTCATGAAGTACAACCAGAACCTGATGCAAGCCATCTTGTGGGACCGCTTGCCGATTGCGGATATCGTTAATGTGTCAGTGGTGACGCTCGATCAGGCGCCGGATGGATATCGGCAGTTTGACGGCGGTGCACCGCGTAAGTTTGTGATCGATCCGCATGGGATGTTGAAAGCGGCCTAGAGCCTAGAGGTGGGTTCGCACCCGGGGCTCGCTTCGGGATTCTGAAAGTAGCGGTCGGGGTTGATGCCGCGTTGCCAGGTTCTGGAAGCAGCGGTCGGGTTCATTGCCGGGTTGCTGCTTTCGGTGTTTGTGGTTTGCTTAGGTTGGCTAATCTCTTTATCACTATTAGCCACTGCGCGTGGCGGCGCGTCATTTCTTTGTCCAAAGCGACAAAGAAACGAAGCAAAGAAAACGCTTTCACCGCTCTACCCTAAGTGTCCATAGCGTGCAGTTTCTATTCATAGGTGCCCCAAAAGCACGGTGCTCGCTAGAGCGACGGATGTGTGAAACCCTCCTTCTCGCGAATCCTGACACGAACACGCTTCGCCCCGTACGCTCTCGGGCAAGCACCAGTGTTCCACGGACCGGCACGGCCCCACGAGTATTTGCTGCTGCGGTTCTTCGCGGGTTGGCTGCCCGGTTTGCGCTGTTATTTCGGGAGCTACAGCCTCACGTATTTTTTGCGGCCTCGTTCCGAGGTCGGTTGGCGAAGTGGTTCGACGTGCGTACACATTTGGTAGTTGGTTTTCCGCGGATAGCGCGGGGTGAACCTTGGGCAGGTTCAGTCACTGGTGGCGAAGCGTGTGGGTATCCGTGTTCGGAGAAGGAGGGGCTCACACATCCTCCGCTCTGGCGAGCACCGTGCTTTTGGGGCGCCCATGAATAGAAACTGCACGCTGTGGACACTTAGGGTAGAGCGGTGAAAGCGTTTTCTTTGCTTCGTTTCTTTGTCGCTTTGGACAAAGAAATGACGCGCCGCCACGCGCAGTGGCTAATAGTGATAAAAAGATTAGCGAACCTAAGCAAACCACTAACGCAGAAAGCACCAACCCGGCATAGACTCCGACCGCTAACCCCAG
>DASYLW010000332.1:0-4955 GCA_036009385.1 Caballeronia sp. | reverse complement strand
GGAAGCGTTTTCCGCCTGCAGTTTCGTGCTCGTGGCAAAGCCGTCCGGCGGCGCGATGAGTTGCGAAGCCTGCGTGGGTTCAGGCCGGCTCCACGCGCCGAAATAACCGTTGGGGTTGGCGGCTTGCTGCGCGCGAATACTGGCGACATCGTATTGCAACGGATAATCCGCACCGGCGTAGACACCTACGGTGTTCTGTACGCCCATGCGCTCCACGGCTTTCAGCGCGTCTGATTGTTCCTGCAATAGCCAGTCATTGCCGGTGACTACAGTCAAGCCGAGCAAATTCACTTTCCCTTGCGCCATGAGTTGCGTGGTCATTGCAAAAAGCTGGCCGTCATCGCCCATCGTATTGAAGTCTGAATCCATGATGACCTTTGGCGCATTCGCCAAGGGACCGGAGTTCGAATTTCCGCTTCCACCGCAAGCCGTCAAAAACACGGAAGCCACCAGGACAAACGCGGGTCTTGAGTTCATTGCTTTTCCCATTAGAGGTTAGTTGGACGACGAAAAAACAACTGCCACGGGGAGCCATGCAGCAGCTTGACGATGGCGTGACCAGCCCCTGCAACGGGGCAGCACGGTTTCGACGCTTCACACTAAATCGCGTAACCAGATCGGATATCTAGATCAAGCAACCGGGACACTTGAGGCCTCCCGGAACAGCGAGGGTCAGGGCGCGCTGTCGACTTCCTGGCGAGTCGGAATGGAGGGTTGTGCGCCGGCGCGTGTAACTGAGATGGCTGCCGCTCGCTGGGCAAGACTGATCGCAGCTTCTATGGGTTGGCGTGCAGCCAGCTGCGCGGCAAAGACGCCGATGAAGGTATCACCGGCAGCAGTGGTGTCCACCGCGTTCACCTTGGGTGCGGGATAGTGCGTGCCTTCGCCTGCTTCAGGCAACAGATACGCGCCTTGCGAACCCAGCGTCACGATGACGTTACGCGCTCCCGCTCGCTGCAGTTCTTTTGCCGCCCTACGCGCACCGCTTTGCGATTCGACCGGCAATCCGGCCAGGATCGCGGCCTCCACTTCGTTCGGAACCAGATAGTCGACCAACGGCAGCCACTCGGGCGGCAGCGGACCGGTAGCCGGCGCCGGATTCAATACGGTTAGCTTACCGAATCTCCGGGCGGTGACCAGCGTGGCATAGACCGAGTCCCACGGCGTCTCGAGCTGACATACCACGACGTCAGCAGCCCTGATCACCGCCTCATGGCGCTTGACCATCTCAGGGGTAACCTGCCCGTTGCTGCCGGGCACCACCACGATCGTGTTCTGCCCGTCGTCCGCCACAGTGACGATCGCAACACCACTCGGCACTGACGGGTCGGTTTCAACCGCGCTGCAATCAATTCCTTCTGCCTCGAGATCTGCCAGCCGCAATGCGCCGTTGGCATCGCCGCCCACGCATCCGGCCATCGCCACGCGGCCGCCGATACGTGCAGCCGCAACCGCCTGGTTGGCGCCCTTGCCGCCGGAGACCTGCGAGAACTCGTGGCCGCTGATTGTTTCGCCCGGACGCGGCAGGTGCGGCGAGCGCGCGACCAGATCGGTATTGATACTTCCCATGATGAGGACGGAACCTTGCTTGTTTTCTTTGGACATTTCAATTTCTCCTGCTGGCGAGCCGGCCGGTCACGGGGCTTGGGCGTTTGCTTGGGCGTTTGAAGGATGCGCAACAAGCAAACCGGGCTAAAGCCGGGGCGCTACCGACATCGCGGATAATAGGGATGCGTTATTCTCGGTTACTCGCGGCGCATGCCAAGCGCGAATCAACTATCCAAAGCGCGGCTGCGAGAGCACTTTGGACCGGGCACTGCGAACGCTTACATGATGCGCCGTTTGCTGCGGTACGTATCCAGCACGACCGCCACCACAATCACCGCACCGGTGATGATCCGCTTGGTCGGCTCGTTCGCGCCGATTTGCGCGAGACCTGCTGCAAGCACCGAAATGATCAGGACGCCGAAGAACGTGCTGATAACAGAGCCGCGTCCACCCATCAGGCTCGTGCCGCCGATCACGACCGCGGCAATCACCTGCAGTTCGATCCCCGATCCGGCGTTGGGGTCGGCCGCTTCGAGCCGGGAAATCTGGAACAGCGCGGCAAGACCCGAGAGCAGGCCCATCAGCGCAAACACGATCACCTTGTACGGCCGCGGGTTGACGCCGGCCAGCCGCACGGCTTCCTCGTTGGTGCCAATGCCAACCAGATAGCGGCCAAAAACCGTTCGGGTGAGCACGAGCTGCGCCACGACCATCACGGCGATGGCAATCAGGAATGAAGGAGAAATACCGAACGCGATGGGGTTGGAGAGAAAGTCGAAGGCGTCGCCGATGTAGGCCGTGCGCGAGTTCGTCATCTGGTAGGCAAGACCGCGTGCCGCTTCCAGCACACCCAGCGAGACGATGAACGAAGGGATGCGCCACCCCACCGTCACGGCGCCAGTCACGCAGCCGGTGAGCGCCGCGCCGGCCATGCCGAGCAACGCTGACGGCAGCGCTCCCCAGTGCCATTGCAGGGCGGCGACGCTGGTCACTGCCGCACCCAATGCCAGGACCGATCCCACCGACAAATCGATACCCGCAATAATCAGCACGAACGTCATGCCGACCGACATCACCACCAGATCGGGAATCTGGTTCGCGATGGTGCTGAAGGTGTCGTAGCTGAGGAAGTGCGAGCTCAGCACGGAGAACAGCGCGATCATCGCGATCAACGCGCCCATCAGGCCCAGATAGTTCGAGAAACCCAGCCGCGTGCCGATCGGCTTCGCGCTCTTGGGCGGCTCCGTCTGCGATTTCGGCGTCGTTGTTTGTACAGTCATGACTGGTGCTCCGTGATAGGGGTATCCGGCGTCTCGGCGCCCGGTTCAATAGATTCGCTGAGGATTTTATCGCGGGCTGCATAACCCGCGAACGCCGCGGCAAGCAGCGCATCCTGCGACCAGTTATCGCGTTCGAAAACGCCGGTCATACGTCCCGCCGACATCACGCCGATCCGGTCGCAGATCAGCATCAGTTCGCGCAGGTCGCTGGACACCACCACCAGCGCCCGGCCTTCGCGAGCCTGGGCGCCCATCAGCGCATAGATGTCGAATTTGGCGCCGACGTCGATGCCGCGCGTCGGTTCGTCGAAGAGCAGGACAGTGCAATCGCGGGCGAGCCAGCGGCCAATCACTACCTTCTGCTGATTGCCGCCCGAGAGTTCGGACACCGGTTGCGCGGCGCTTGACGTGCGGATTCGCATGGCGTCGATCTGCTTCTGCGCAAGTGCGGTCTCGCGGCGGGCATCGATAAAACCGTGCTTCGATACCGCGCCGATATTGCCAAGCGAAATGTTCGCGGCAATCGGCTGGGGCAGCAACAGACCTTCGCCCTTGCGGTCTTCGGTGATGAGCGCGATACCTTGGCTCACTGCATCGGAGGGCGACTTGATGCTGACGGTCTTGAGCGCCGCACCTCGATGCGCAATCGAGACGCTGCCGCTATCCGCCCGGTCCGCACCATAGATCAGGCGCATGAGTTCGGTCCGGCCTGCGCCGATCAGCCCGCTGATGCCGAAGATCTCGCCGGCCCTTACTTCAAACGATACGTCGCGCACGGCGTGGCCGCGCGTCATGCCTTGCACCTTGAGTGCGGTCGCGCCGATCCGGCGTTCGCCGAGGTCGATACGCTCGCCAATATCGCGTCCAACCATTAGCGTGACGAGCTTGTCGCTGGTGAGGTTGCGCATGGCATCGACGTGCACGAGCCTGCCGTCGCACAACACGGCCGCGCGCTCGGCGATCCGCGCCAGTTCTTCCAGCCGGTGCGAGATATACACCAGCGCAACACCGCGCGACTTCAGGCGGTCGACTTGCTCGAACAGCAGGTCGACTTCGCGCGCCGTGAGCATGGCGGTGGGTTCATCGAGGATCAGTACGCGGCAATCGCCAATCAGGTTGCGCGCGATCTCGACCATCTGCTGATGGCCGATGCCGAGTTCGCCAACGAGCGTATCCGGGTCGATAGCATCGAGTCCGACCTGGGCCATCGCCTGACGCGCGTCTTCGCGCAGGGTCGTGCGGTCGATCCAGCCGAGGCCGCGTTTCGGCAGGCGATTCAGAAAGAGGTTTTCAGCAACCGACAGCGTGGGCAACAGGTTCAGTTCCTGCATCACCATGCGCACGCCGAGCGCTTCGGCGTCGCCGCGGCTTGCCGGCGCGTACGAGATGCCACCGAGCTGCATGGAGCCGGTGGTGGGCGTGACAAGACCGCCTGCGATCTTCGATAGCGTGCTCTTGCCGGCGCCGTTTTCGCCTGTCAGCGCGAGCACTTCACCGGGACGCAGATGGAGCGAGACGTCCGCGAGCACCGGTTCGACGTAGGTCTTGCCGATCCCGTGAATGGTCAGCACCGGCGCTATGTCGGCGGAAGGGACTATTGGACTGGGCATCGCTTATGAGAGGCTAGGGCGGGGACTGGAATGCGAGTTCCGTCCCGGCTGTTGATGGACGGGGCGCTCTACACATTTGGACATTTGAAGCCTGGAAGCTAAAGCCGGGCGCGTCGGGATACTCTACGCTGCTTGCAGCATTCAGGCATTCAGGCATTCAGGTCATTCAGGCATGGATCGTCGCGGCTAACAGCGACGATCCATAATTTGACGCGCTTACTTGGTGACCAGGTTCACCGGCGTTTCCACCACGCTCGACAATTCCGATTGCTTTTGATGCGCGGAGAGCGCCTTCAGAGCCGTGTCGATACCAAATACCGCTTGCTTCGCGGCGTACTGATCGGCAGTCGCGAGCACCCGGCCATCGGCGAGCATGGGCTTGATGGCGTTGATGTTGTCGTAACCGACGACCTGCACCTTGCCCGCCTTGCCGGCCGCCCGCACCGCAGCCACCGCGCCGAGCGCCATGTTGTCGTTGCCGCACAGCAGCGCCTTGATGTTCGGGTTCGCGTTCAGA
>DASYLW010000331.1:0-4055 GCA_036009385.1 Caballeronia sp. | reverse complement strand
GCGAACGGCAGGCCGAGCGCAGCGGCGAGCTGGGCGCTGAAGGTGGACGAGCCGAGCAGCCAGATCGGCACGTTCAGCCCGGCGCCGGGGACCGCACGCACGCGTTGGCCTTCCACCGGATCAGCGAAATAGCGCTGCAGTTCCACCACGTCATCGGGGAAATTGTCCGCGCTGCCCTGGAGGTCGCGGCGCAGCGCGCGGGCCGTCGTCTGGTCGGTGCCGGGCGCGCGGCCGAGGCCAAGATCGATACGCCCGGGAAACAGCGACGCCAGCGTGCCGAACTGCTCGGCGATCACAAGCGGCGCGTGGTTGGGCAGCATGACGCCGCCCGAGCCGACGCGGATCGTGCTCGTTCCTGCGGCAACGTGTCCGATCACCACGGAGGTCGCGGCGCTGGCGATCCCGGTCATGTTGTGATGCTCGGCCAGCCAGAATCGCAGGTAGCCGAGTTTTTCGGCATGCTGGGCCAGCTCGCGCGAGTGGCGGAACGCGTCGGCGGCAGTAGATCCGGCGGGAATAGGGGATAAATCGAGAACTGAAAACGGGATCATTGCGGCTTCCATGGCTTCGTGTATGGGCAGCGCGCGGGCACCGGCGATCCGGTCCCCGCCCAAGCGCCGGTCCCGAACAAATAATGCAGGACGCACCTTACACGCGGGTAAAAGCCGATTGTGCCGAAAGTCAGGAAAGTCTGCCGTGACCGCGCTCAACGCCCTCAGGCGAGGCGGGGATAACCGAGTGCAACGGCGTCCAGTTCAATCTCAAGAATGCTGGCGTAATCTTCGAGCGGACGCCTCGCAAGACCGTCGAGCTTGAGCCGTTTTGCCAAGGATCGATCTTGCGCGACGGCGTCGGCGAGTGCGCTCACCAGCGCCTCTATACCCTCCGCCGGCACCCGTTTCGATGCAATCAGCGGCAAACCCGGCGCATTCTGCGTCGTGCCGATTTCGACCAGACCACGGGCAAGATCCGGAAGGCGATCGAGCACGAACGCGAAGCTCACGCAATCGATGGCGGCAACATCGGCCCGGTCGTCCTGCAGGGCTTGCAGTGACACCAGGTGCCCGCCTGTTTCGATCACCGACGCGAAGAACGGTTGGCCGCCGGCAAGCGGCGCGACCGCACTGCGCAGCAAGTTCATGCCGCTGTTCGAATCGGGGGTGTTGAACGCCGCGCGCAGACCGCGGCATTGTGCGAGCGACGTGACCTTGGCAGCAGCCCGGGTGACCAGGACGCTGTGATAATTGCCGCCCTCGCAGCCATCGACGGTGAAAACGGGCGTGGTGACTAGCTGCACGCGTCCGGCGAGCGCTCGCACCAGCGGATACCCGCATGTCTGCGACAGCAGCAGGTCGTCGCGCAGCCAGAATTCCTGCAGGGAAGTTTCGGGATCGACCAGGGTGAGCGTGTCACCGCGAGCGTCGAGCCATGGCCGCAAACGCTGGTGGACATGGTCGAGCAAGACGCGCCAGTCACGGCCAAGCGCCGGCGTGACGTTGTACATCGGTAATGCAGCCACCCAGTTCATGCAAATTCTTTCCCATTGCGCCAGCTGGTATCAACACCGATCCCCGTACCGGCAGCCGGCTGGAAACCCACATCAGACAGGCTGCGCGGCGTCGCCGCCAAGTGCTGCCGAGCCGGCGGATCCAGCCTGAGCCTGCGCAATCTGATCGGCGGCTCGTGCATGCAGCGGATGCAACGCGGGCGCAACCGGTTGGAGGCCATGCCGCACCAGCCATTCCTGATAACCCCGCACGACAAAACCGCCATTGCGCACCCGATACGCATCGCGATGCCCATGATAAACGCTTGCCAGCGCGAACCACGGCACGCTTGGCAGGTCGTGATGAACGGCGTGAAAATTGTTGTTGAGGAACAGAAGACGCCAGGCCCACGATGCTTCATTGATGACCGTGCGTTCCGCGACGTGATTGGCTGCGCGATGTTCCTGGAACGAACGAATCGCACTCAACGCGAGCGCCGGATACCCAACGCCAAAGATGAAAAGCGCGGGACTGATGCTGCAGCGGCGCTGAAGCCATGTCGCGAGCAGTGCGAGAAGGACGAGATGCAAGGCCCAGGCGCCCGCAATACGGCCATTGCTCCGTGCGATCTGCGTGAACGCCGGGACGATCGCTTCCACAATGGAAAACCAGGGGCCGAGCACAATGCGCCCGAAGAACGTGTTCCGGATAACCAGCAGGAACCGCACGAACCCGCCCGCGCCGCGCCAGCGCTCGGCGGAGACAAAATAGCTTTCCGGGTCCAGATCAGGGTCGGTGAGATGTGTGTCGTTATGGTGGCGTAGATGCGATTCGCGATAAACCGCGTAAGGGAACCAGACCGCGAGCGGGACGACGCCAAGCAACGCGTTGAACAACGGGAAGCGTGTCGGATGGCCGTGCAAAAGTTCATGCTGCAATGACAGATACAGGCACGACAGCACAGCGAGAATGCTTGCCGCCAGCGGCAAGCCAATTGACCGCGCGTTAAGCGCCGTCGTGAACCAGCCGCCATATACGGCTACGATAAGAAGCCAGGTGGGCCATTCGCTGCGCCAGCGCCAAGACGCGCGGTGTTGCTGTATTTGATGGCGTTGAGCATCGTCGATATAAAGGCTCATGGCAATTCAGTGACGGAACGAGCCCTGATCTTATCGACGCTTCGTCGCTCGCCAAACCAAGCATTCCCGCTAAGCTTGTTCCCGTGCGAAGAATCGGGGCTTGAGCGGTTGTATGCGCTGACAGTCAGCGGGCGGGGCAATCACTGCGCAACTACGAAGTGCAGGAACGCATCGCGTCGCGTGTCAGGCTTCGGGACAGGTTGAACGTTTTTGGCAGGAATCGTTGGCGCGAGCTCGACGGAGATGCCGTCGCCGCGGATGAGCGCCCGGGAGCTGATTTGAATGATGACACGCGCAGCAGAGCGTTGCCCTCAGCGCGTTCGCAGTTGACCGCTTGAGGCCCTGTGATTGTTCGAACGATAGGCACGCCCGAAACACGACATCAGGCGGCCTGAAGACCGCCGTCGATTACGCGCACGATGCGCGATGGCGAAAGCGCCGTGGTTACGCCGCTTTCGCCCAAAGCCTGTTGGTTGTTCTTTTGCGCCCGGAATTGGGGTCGCCCTTTGGTTGCGAAAACGACTCCAGCACTTTGCGTAGCGCATCGACCCGGCGCCTTTGCGCCGGCACCAGCACGTAGCCGGTACAGACAGCGTTCAAGCGTTCGTGCCAGTACTCGACGTTGAGCGTACCGGCCGGCTTCTGACTCATCGCCCGCAACTGACCGATGGCTCGTTCAATGTGCTGAAGCTCCGCGTCGGCCTGTGTCGACGTTCGTGGACCTTCTGACGTCGGCGTTCTTTTGGCTTTCATCCTGCGCCCCCATTTTTGCCGGCCAGCTTCTGAGCGCGTTGTCGATTCTATGGATGACTAACGCGTTCTTTGCTGCGTCCAGCTATACCCTTCGCCTGCGCGTTTATAGTCGCGTTGGGCGGTCCCCGGTTTGATTCGACCGTTGATACATAGTCCCAAGGGCGGGACGCATGCACCGTCTGAAATCGCACATTGAAGGCGCCGGGCGCGCGATAAACCGGGCGATGCAAACGTTTTCCGTATGCTGGGGCACGGAGTGAGTGCGCCGAACGACGCTAGTACCCGGCGCAACAATGCTTGAGAATGGCAGTGGGACAGGGCGGAGCGGGAGGGCGATCGAGGAAGCAGTCACCACGTCCAAAGACACGAAGTGACGCGCGCAAATGCACGTCACTCGTCTGCTGGAGAACGAAGTTTGCCGCTGCGTTTTATCTGCTCGTCCATGGCCACGTCGAGCTTGCTGACGCGTCGCGGTTTCTCTGGCTTGAGCGCGTTCACAAAGGCCACGAAATCGTCCATGGTCTGCGGCGGGGAGAGTTTTTGCTCACCGCTTGCCGCGCGGTCGACAAGATAGAACAGGCCGCCGCTCAGGCTTACGGCCGCATAGTGCGGGTTGCCGGAGCGTGTCTTGAGACGCTCGACGGCATTGATGGCTTTAGTGGAACGCACGATCAGC
>DASYLW010000330.1:0-8015 GCA_036009385.1 Caballeronia sp. | reverse complement strand
AGCGTGGCGGGCAGCA
The DNA here is from genome assembly GCA_036009385.1 of Caballeronia sp. Classification (GTDB taxonomy): domain Bacteria; phylum Pseudomonadota; class Gammaproteobacteria; order Burkholderiales; family Burkholderiaceae; genus Caballeronia. The sequence goes on along the minus strand of DASYLW010000330.1, from coordinate 7,999 downwards.
TGACGATCGAGCCGCGCGCGATGGCCACGCGACGCGTCTCGCTTTTGTCGCCGACATCGACCATGTGCGCTTCGCCAGAAGCATCGAAATGTGTAAGTCCGGACATAAGCTCTCCTTGCAACGGGGGCTCATCATAACAGCGGCGCGCGGATGGTCCAGCCGCGCACACGCTGCTACGATAAGCCTTTCAAGTCGTTTTCGCTTGTCCGTTCGCAGCGGTTCAGCCGATGGCGGGGAGCCAGATCGGCGACCGTATAGTGAAGTTTGCCATGCGTCCAAATCGACTAGTTGCCGCCCTGTTGTGCCTGACCGTTGCCGTGCCGCCCGGCACGTTCGCGCAAGCGCTTTCAGCCGCGCAAAGCGCGAACCCGTCGAACCCGTCGAACCCGTCGAACCCGTCGAACACGTCGAACACGTCGAACCCGTCGAACACGTCGAACACGTCGAACACGTCGAACACGTTGAATCCGGCGGCCTCTTCAGCCACGGTGCATACGCCGAATGCCTCGCTCACACCGAGCCCGCCGCTCGCCGCCAGGCTCCTCGCCGATCCCCCGCCAGCACCGTCCCCGCCCACGGCCGCATCAACAAGCCCAAACCCAGCCACCATCGACACCGACGTCTTCGGTCTCTACGGCGGCGCCGAAACCCGTTTCGCGAACCGCCCGGGTGAAAAAGCGGGCCTCCGGGCATCGATGAACGCGCTCCAACTGCCCGATCTCGGCGATGGTTCCGGCGGCACGCTGACCCCGCAAGCCGAGCGCCGCCTCGGCGAGCGGCTGATGCGCGATCTGCGCCGCGATCCCGATTATCTCGATGACTGGCTTATCCGCGACTACCTGAATTCGATTTCGGCGCGGTTATCGGCAGCGGCGGCATCGCAATATATCGGCAGCTATCTGCCCGACTTCGATCTTTTCCCCGTCCGCGATCCGCAGATCAACGCGTTTTCAATGCCCGGTGGTTTTATCGGCGTCAACACGGGCCTGATTGCGACGACCGGGACGGAGTCGGAGCTGGCATCGGTCGTTGGACACGAGATGGGGCACGTGCTGCAGCGGCACATTGCCCGCATGATGAGCACGAGCGAGCGCAGCACTTATGCGGCGCTCGCGGCCATGCTGTTCGGCCTGCTGGCGGGCGTGGTGGCGCATAGCGGCGATTTGGGGCTCGGCATCGCGATGGGCGGGCAGGCCTTCGCGCTCGATAGCCAGTTGCGCTTTTCGCGCGCGGCGGAACACGAGGCGGACCGCGTCGGCTTCCAGATGCTGAGCGCGGCCGGCTACGATCCCTACGCCATGGTCGCCTTTTTTGCGCGCCTCGACCGGTCGGCCATGGGCGACAACGGCTTGCCGCCGTATCTGCGCACGCATCCACTGACCGGCGAGCGCATGGCCGATATGGAAGATCGCGCGCGCCGGGTGTCGTATCGGCAGCCGCGCCAGGGACCGGAGTACGGTTTCGTACGGGCACGGGCGCGCGTGTTGCAGGTGAAGTCGGCGAGTGAATATCGCGATATCGCCAGCCGCTTGCGCTCTGAAATCAGCGATGAGACTGCGCTGAATCGTTCGGCGAACTGGTATGGAATCGCGCTCGCGCAAACGCTAGTGGGCGATTACGGCGCCGCGACGGAAGCGCTGGGTGAAGCCCGGCGGGCGTTTGAGAGTCGAAACGCGGCAGGCAATCCGGACGAGAGTGCGGAAAAACGCGAGCTGGCAGGTGAGGCTGGCACGCGGTCGATATCGGCGCAATCACGCCGAACGAGGGCGAGCGACTCAGGAACACGACCCGTCTCAGCGGCATCGCGCGGGACCGAGGCGCATGACTCGGATCCTCAGTCCTTATCGGCGCAAGCGCACCCGACGACCACGAGTGAACCGGGCGCCCGGGCGCTTCCGCCACAATTCCGGCAAAACGCAAAAAGTGCAGCCGGCACGCCGCCGGTATCGTTAGAATCATCCGGACGCGCCACCGCACAACGTGTTGAAAAGAGCGCTGCAAGCGCATCATCGAGCAACACTCCTGCACCTTCTATCGATGTCGCCTCGCTAGCCAGCACCGCTCTCGCATCGCTAGACGCTGCGGGTCCGTCAGCCGGCCCCGTCACGAACCTCAGCCCCATCGTCGTTACAAGCGGTCTACCGCGCAGTTCCCCGAGTCTCGATGTCCTCGCCGCCGAGATCGCGCGCCTCTCAGGTCACGACGCCGAAGCCGTCCACCTCGCCGAAATTGCCCAGGAGCGTTGGCCCGATTCCCACGCCGCCGTCGAAACGCGCTTGCAGGCGTTGTTGTCCGCGCATCGTTTCACCGACGCCCAGGCGCTCGCCCGCCGCGAAACGCGCACCGATCCGGCCCAGCCCGACTGGTGGCGATACCTCGCGCAGGCGAGTCTCGGCGCGAACGATCCAATGCAGCAGCATCGCGCCATGGCCGAAAAACTTGCGCTCGATGGCGCGTGGCCTTCCGCGATCCGGCAACTGGAGGCTGCCCGCGATCTCAAGAGCGCGAGCTTCTATGATTTATCGACTATTTCGGCGCGTCTGCGCGACTTCCAGGCACGCTACAAGGAAGAGCGCGAGTTGGAGAAGGACGATAGTTAGGAGGCTTTAGGAAGCCGCCGCTTTCGCCGCCGGGCTGGTGACAAAGCCAAACTTGCCCGGCACGACGGCTCGTTCGATACGCCCCAGCGTCAGATCCAGGCCCGCCGCGAAATGGAATACGCCGCCGTTATCGTCGAGATCGGCGTGCGTGGAAAACAGATCGAGATCGTGATCATGCAACGCAGCGACGCGGCGGGCATGGGGCGCATCCGGCGCATCTGAGCCGTCCGAAAACAGCACGCCACCTTCATCGTCGAGCCAAACCGCCGCTGGCTCAAACTGGCCGCCTGCGTGATCGGTCAGCCGAAGCGAGCCGCCCACTTCACTCAGCCGCACGATCCACGGCGTGTAACCCAGTTCCACATACACGCGCTGCGGGCCGTTTTGAAAGAACCACTGGCCGTCGGCATCGGCGGCGTAATTGCGGTTGATGAAACCCAGCAACGCGTCGTGCCGGATGATATCGCCGGGAAGACCTGCCGCCTGCGTGGCGTCGTCGCGCATGCGCCACTGGCCGCGCCGGTCGAGCAGCAGCCAGCCGGTGCAATGCGGAACGTCCGGCCATTTGGCCAGCGCCAGTTTGACAATCTCATCCATGCTCGGAATCCGTTTGGTGTGGAACGTGATGCGCGTGATGCTCGTGATGCACATGGGTCTGCAAATAGCCGAAAACCCGCTGCGACAACCAGTCAATCCGCCCCGGAAACGGCCCGGTCATAAAACCGACGTGGCCGCCATGCGCGGGTTGATCGAGGGTGACGGCCGCAGAAACTTCCGCCGCCGACGGCAACACGCGCCCAGGCAGGAACGGATCATTGCGTGCGTTCAGAAGTAGCGTTGGAATGGCGATGCGCGGCAGATAAGGCCGCGTAGTGGCGCGGGTCCAGTAGTCCTCGGTATCGCGGAAACCGTGTAGCGGCGCGGTCACGGCGTTATCGAACGCATGCATGGTGCGGGCGGCGAGCATGGCGTCGCGGTCGAACAGGCCGGGATACTGGTCGAGTTTCGCCAGTGCCTTGCGCTTGAGCGTCTTGAGGAAGCTGCGCGTGTAGACGATGCCGAAACCCTGCGATATCGCGTGGCCGCCGGCGTGGACATCCAGCGGTGCGGAGATCGCGGCAGCGGCATCCAGGATGGCGGCCGCGTCCTGTTCCTGCTCGCACAGCCATCGCAACAGCACGTTTGCTCCCAGCGATACCCCCGCCGCGATCACTGGCCCGGCATGTTGCGCCTTCAGCCGGCGCAAGACCCAGTCGACTTCGGCGCTGTCGGCGAGATGATAGAAGCGCGGGAGGAGATTCATCGAGCCGCCGCAACTGCGGAAATGCGGCACGACGCCAAACCAGCCGCGCGCCTTCGCTTCGGCCATCAGCACGCGTGCGTAATGCGAGTCGGAGCTGCCTTCGAGTCCGTGGAAAAGCACAAAGAGCGGGGCTGCCGGGTCGGGAGCTCGCGCCGCGCCCGTGTCGCCGCAGACGCCGTTGTGCAAGGCTGCGGCTTCATCGGCCGAGGTTGCAACGCCGTCTCGAAGCCGGCGCGGAGCAGGGGCCGAGGGTTGCGAGGCGTTCGCGGTGACGGCATGGGAACGAACGCGCTCGTTGCCTTCACCTTCAGCGTCATAAGCCAGCCAGTCGAGATCGATGAAATCGCCGTCCGGGGTGCTCCACCTTTCCCGTCGATATTTCACCACCGGCCGCTGCGCGAACAACGCCGGAACAATAGTCTGCGCGTGCGCGGTAGGTAGCCATCGAGGCGCCCGGTACAGCCATTCGGCCAGCGGTTCAAGCGTTGCCTGGCTCACCGCGTTGAGAGCGGCCGAAGCGTTTTGCTCCAGCCCGGAGGAGGGCGCAAGCGCCGGAGCGTCGGGAATGAGATGAGCGTGATCGCGTTTCATGGCGCGTCTTCGAACAGGATGCAGGATGCGAACGGATGCCGACGGTCTGCAGATCAAACTGTTACAGCAATCGTCGAGCCGCGGACGCCGGCTACCCCGCCCAGCGTACCCGCAAAAACGATGTCAATGCAGTGGACCTTGTCCATGTCGCATTTTCGCTGCAATCTGGCCTGCGGCTTCGTCTGGCATCGCACTAGCGTGGATATGTGCAATGCGCCATTCGCCACGTTCGTGGACCATGACATAGGTGCTGAAGACCATGACGGGCGTGCTGCCCGGTTCGGAGGGCTGATGCGCTTCGGCGATGGCGTACACCACGGTGCCGAGGCTGTCGTATACGCGGATATCGAGCGGCTCGACCGTGACCGGCCGGTTCCCCAGTTGCGTCGCCAGGCCCGCGCGAATACTGTCCAGGCCGCTCAGATGCGAGCCGTCCGCACAGATGAAGGTGGCGAATTCCTCGTCGATCCAGAGCGCCATGACGCTGTCGATATTGCCCTCCGCGACAGCCTGGTAATAGGCGTTGAGGGTATCGGCGGCGGCTTCGAACAGGCGGGCAAAACGTGGCATGGCTAGTGGGTCTCTAACGGTCGATGCATGGCGCCCGATGTTCCCGGACAGCAAAGCGCCACGGTTCGGTCAAGTTTCAAAAGCATGCCCCGGCTCAGGGACATTGGCATGTCAGCACTTGCCAGCAGCCGCAAACGCGCCGCCGATGGGAACTCGGGAGGAGGCGGACACGGCGCCGGGGAAGCTGGCGTGGCAGATGTTGCCCTGACGAAGTCATGAAGCGATCTTCGAAGCGGCCCGGCCTGACTTGCTCGGCCAAACCCGCTCGATCAGCATGAGCCCTGGCGCCGAAGCCGCTCCAGCTCGATCCGCTTTAATGCCGCTGCATCATCAACATGCCGCGTAAATCGCCGAAAACCTGCTCGGCGCCGAGTTCACGCAGACAGTTCAAATGACCCAGCGGACACTCGCGGGCAAAGCAGGGACTGCATTCGAGGTGCAGCCATTGTACCTTTGCGAGATCGGAGAGGGGCGGCGTGTGGCGCGGGTCGGTCGAGCCGAACACGGCCACCAGCGGGCGGCGCAGCGCGGCAGCCACATGCATCAGGCCGGAATCGTTGGTGACGACCGCGCTCGCGCGCGAGATCAGCGCGCAGGCTTCGCCAAGAGACGTCTGGCCGCACAGGTTGCGCACGTTCGGCGCGCTATCAGCAATGGCCTGGGCGATGGGCGAATCCTTCGGCGACCCGAGCGCGACTATCCGTGCGTACGGAAACGACTGCGCGATGAACTGCGCGAGCGTCGCGAAATGCTCCGGCGGCCAGCGTTTTGCCGGACCGTATTCCGCACCCGGGCAAAACACGACGAGCGGCGCGCGCGTATCGAGATTAAAGCGGGCAGAGACGCGCGCTGCTTCGTTCAGGTCGGTATCGAGCCGCGGTACCGGCATGGGAACCGTGGCATTTTCCTGCATCCACGGCAGCTTCGCGCCCGGCGCGTAGGCGAGGGCGGCGTACTGGCCGACCATGGGCGGGCGTTGACCCTTGGCCGGATTCGCGTGCCGCACGTTGAGCAGGCCATAACGGCTCTCGCCCGTATAGCCGACCCGCAGGTTGATCCCCGCCATCCACGGAATCAGCGCCGACTTGAACGAGTTCGGCAGCACGTACGCGGCGTCGTAGCCCACATCGCGCAGATCACTCGCGAGTTGCCAGCGGCGCAGCATTTGCAGCTTGCCGTGGGCGAGATCGGTGGCGTAGACGTCGTGGATCTCGGGCATGCGTTCCAGCACGGGCGCGACCCACGCGGGCGCGACAGCATCGATGACAATGCGCGGATGCAGCTTCTTCAGCAGCGAAAACAGCGGCTGCGCCATCAATGCGTCACCAATCCAGTTCGGTGCGATAACCAACGCGCGACGCATCTATGTAAGTTCCAGTCTCAAAAATAACGCAGCTCACGCCTTGGCGGGCGGTGCGTTGTTGCAATTTTGGGGGAAGGCGCCCGACATCCAGCTTCCGGTACCCGGACTGTCCGGCGTCGGGGCGCGAGGTGTTGTGCTTTCAGGATCGGAAGCGCGGCCGAAGCGTGGTGTTCAACGGGATCGGCGGCAGCATCGGCTGATTGCGGCACAACATGGCTAGTGGCCGCGAGAAAAAGCGGGCGGCGTGGTTCAAACCGCAAACCGCTTCTCTTCGCGATGTCGACGATTCGCGAAGATTCAATGACCCTTGATCGTTTCGCCGTCTTTAAGCTTGTAGCGCGTGCCGCAATACGGGCAACGCGCTTCGCCGTGGGAAATATCGAGGAAAACCCGCGGATGCGTGCTCCAGCGCGGCATGTTGGGGTTCGGGCAGAACGCCGGCACATCTTTCGCCGACAACTGGACCAGCGGCATTTCCTTCAGTTCGCTCATGAGGAATCTCGTTCGTTCTAGTCTGGGGACGCGGTGAGCCTGGGTTTTCGAGTCCGGTATTCCTGAAGGCTCGGAAAGTCCGGCTCATCGCCGTACGTCATGCGTCGGGTCGCGCTTTAGGTTATCTGGTTACGTCACTTAACCTGCGCAAGCCAATCGGCATATTTTTCGTTCTTGCCGCTCACGATATCGAAGAAAGCGCTTTGCAGCTTCTCCGTGACCGGACCACGCTTGCCTTCGCCGATGGTGCGATTGTCCAACTCGCGGATCGGCGTGACTTCAGCGGCCGTGCCGGTGAAAAACGCTTCGTCGCAGGTGTAAACCTCGTCGCGGGTGATGCGCTTTTCGATCACCTGAATGCCGAAGTCGCGTGCGAGCGTGATAACCGTGTCGCGCGTGATGCCGTCCAGGCACGAAGCCAGGTCCGGCGTGTACAGCTTGCCGTTGTTCACCAGGAAGAAGTTTTCGCCGGAGCCTTCGGACACGTAGCCGTCCACGTCGAGAAGCAGTGCTTCGTCGTAACCGTCGGTGATGGCTTCCTGATTTGCCAAAATCGAGTTCACATACCAGCCGGACGCCTTGGCGCGGACCATGGAGACATTCACATGATGGCGCGTGAACGATGACGTCTTCACGCGGATGCCCTTCGCAATGCCGTCGTCGCCAAGATAGGCGCCCCAAGGCCACGCGGCGATCGCGACGTGAATGGTGTTGCCTTTCGCCGATACCCCCAGTTTCTCCGATCCCACCCAGATGATCGGCCGGATATAGCACGATTCCAGCTTGTTCACGCTGACGACTTCGAGTTGCGCGGCTTCGAGCGTTGCGTGGTCGAACGGGACTTCCATCTGGAAAATCTTGGCGGAGTTGAGCAGGCGCTTGGTGTGGTCTTTCAGCCGAAAGATCGACGTGCCGTTGCCGGTCTTGTAGGCGCGCACACCTTCAAAAACGCCCATGCCGTAGTGCAGCGTGTGGGTGAGCACGTGGATGTTGGCGTCGCGCCAGTCGATCAGCTTGCCATCCATCCAGATCTTGCCGTCGCGGTCGGCCATTGACATACGATTTCTCCTGGCGAGTAGT
>DASYLW010000329.1:0-47384 GCA_036009385.1 Caballeronia sp. | reverse complement strand
ACAGAGGCTTTTCAAGTACGCCTGCAATGCTGGAAACCCAGCGTCGGGCACGAGCCCGAAGCGATCCGTACTAAAGCTCTTCCGATACCCGGCCACACCGTGCAAGTTGTCCTGGATGAACGGCCGATATTCGGTGAAGTAGGGCGCCGTAAGCTTCGGGTGACCGGAGGTCCAGGTCGGCTCCAAGGCGGGGATGTCGGCCGCTCTTATATCGCCGAGTATCGGATGAAGGGGCTCATAGAATGCCGTTACGGTCTGCAATGCCCGAAAGCGAGACCACACCCAGGTGCCCGCGCTTCTCCAGCCGGTGTGCAGGAAAATGCCGCGTGATCGTCCTTTCTCCTGCATGACAGCATGCTGAACGGCGGGTGTTTCGGATATGTGTCCCTTATCATCGGGGCTGGCAGGAGCACTTCCAGATTGCTGCGTCATTGGCTTTCTCTCGCGTGCGGAGGGAGGTTGGCTTATGTGCAACGTCGGCATTGCCAATGGCTTCAGATTCCCTTGCATGCCGAACCTATACGCTGCTACACAGTTGCGTTCAAAACGATAGCACGAGTACGGATATCGCGAAAACGGCCGGTTGGACAGCCGGTAGTATAGTTCCACGTGTCATGGTCCGCGTTACGGCGAGGCCCGAAACGGTTACGATCCTCGCACGAGCGATCGTCCCGTTACGGTCGCTGGGTTAAGCCTGGATCCGGCGACTCGACGTGCGTATTCCGATCGTAGGGGAAGTCGGTTGACACTGCGCTTAAGTGACAAAGCCTACGGCTTCTTTATTTTATGATGACCCACCCCGACCGCGTATATAGCAAGTCCGAGTTGGTAGAACACGCACGGGACGGCAGTGTTTTTCTTGAGGAAGCAACAGCTGATAAGTGCGTCGAGCGCCTGCGACGCAAGCTGCATGCAGGCCTATGCGAGAATATGATAGAACCGGTGGACCGGTTTGGATGTAGGTTCTCGTCTGAAAAGTGAGTTAGCGATATTTAACGGGCGTTTAAGTCAATACCGATCGCCAAAGGGCAGACGAAGTCTGCTACAGGACTCTATCCACCCGTCGCCGACCCGTTCTACTTGGTGGCAACATAAGCAGTACTCGGCATATATCTCTCGCTCGCTCCGAAAAGCATCGGAGTCCGCTGCATGGAGCGGCTGGGCGGAAAGTGCTTCGTGCGTTCCCGGTATCTCGTCAAGGGATTAAACGTCACGACAGCCCGGCCAGCAGATGGATGCCATGGTCGTGCCGATCACGTTGCTGCGCACGAATCAGCCCGATGGCTTCGACTGCCCGGGATGCGCGTGGCTCGACAAGAACACCGCTCGACCTTCCAGTTCTGCGAGAACGGTGCCAAAGCGGTGACGTGGGAAGCCACGAAGAAACGTGTGACGCCCGAGTTCTTCGCCGCGCACACGGTTACGTTGCTGCTCGAATGGAACGACCATCAACTGGAAGGTGAAGGCCGTCTCACGCATCCAATGAGCAAGCGTGTGTCCGGTCTACTGGGCGGCAAGCTTTGCGCTTTGTCTCCTCATACCCTTGAAGACTTTGTCTGACACGTCCTTCGGAAACTCGGCCGGCAACTGCGCCTCAACCTCCGCAACGACATTCTCCGTCATGTCGACCAGTGCCGTGATCATTTCCTCGACGTCAGCCGGGGCAAGCGTCACTCGTTGTCCCTGCGCAATCCAGTGGCGGCGCCTGATGTCATTGATCAGGCTGTGCGCATTCTTACTCCGCACTGCCATTGCGAGTCTCACGCGATGCGGAGAAAACAGGTTCGGCCCGTTTCCAATGATCGGGTGCGCGGAGAGAACATCATAGATCGGAGTGGCCTCGTAGCGGTTGGACTTCAGGTGTGCAATGCTAAAGTTCTTTGCGTGACCGTCAGTTGCCGCGAGCATCCAGAAAACGATCTGCGTCATAAAGAAATTCCACTGGTCGATCGCGGACCGTTCTGAACCGGCGAGCACTTCCATGACCTTCTGTATTCCGGGTCCGCCATCTGACTCATATTTGGCCGAAGCGGGCGTCCCGGTTGCCTGGCACATATCTTCCTGGGGCAGCCTCAGAATCCACGAACCATCGCTCGCGTACCTGCGATCGAATCGCTCGACGACGAGAACTTTCTGGTCCTCGAAGGTCGCAATGTCGCAGCGTGCGATGGGCAAACCATACGCTGCGACAATTTTCGAGCAGAGCCATTCGTTCTCCACCGACGTGCGCATGTCAGCGCGCATGTTTCCAACCAGCCCAAGAGGTAGCTTCAGAATATGCGTGGTAGGGGTACTGCCTTCCGGGATAAACCACCGGTCGTCGTGCCACAAAAGCGCGGTTTTCTCCTGTGCGCCGGCGATGGACAGGCGTAAGTCGTCGATGGGCTCATGGTGGCCCAACACGGGCGAAGCCGTTGTCTCCCGCAATAGCCGCGCGATGCCGGCCTCATTGAGGGGACGCCCGTTGATCTGCTCGAGATTCGCCGGGGTTTCGCCCGGCGGCAGCAATTGGATCGCACCTACACAGTCGCGGCCTAGCTTGGCCAACAACTCGAAAGGCGACGTGCCGCCAGTTTTGTATCGGCCGGCAATACGTTCACGGATAGTCTTGCTGTCTGGCAACAGGTTATCGAAATAGTCCGAGACAACTTCTCCCCGATAGGGCTGGTTGCCAGCCGTAAAGGGCAGCGAGAGCGATAGCGGACGTCCCTGTTGATCGGCTAGCCATTCTTCGAAGTAGGTGAGTCTCTCTCCGTCCCGGGTGGTCTCCCACGTACCGACCGGCAGCCCATTCATCCAGACGTTCAGGCTTTTAGCATGTGCGCGGCGGCCCATTATTACCAGTCCTCGCGCTTCTTGGAGGCAGCGCCCACCGGCTTGCGCCTGACCGGGTTTGGCGAGCCTTGCGCGCTGCCGCTTGCCGGTGTGACGACGGCGGTCTTCCGAGTGGCCGCTGTCTTGGTTGCCACGGCAGTCGCGCGCATTTTTGTCAGACTCTTTTTCACCGGCACTGGCGGCTCTCCGCTTCGCATGCGTGCGGGCATGCGTCCCTCGATGTTCGCTGAGCCCGACTTCTGGGTGAGAACGATACCGACCTTGAGCACCGTCAAAACCTGTAATAGCCGGTCCATGCTGGCGGATTCGGGTTTTGCCTCAAGTTGGGCGTAGGTCTGCTGGGTGACCCCCAAATGGCTTGCTATCTGGGCTTGCGTGAGCCCGGCGGCCTTGCGGAAACCGATAAGGAGCGGTCTTAGCTGGAAGGGGGTTTTGACGGGATAGTCCACAAGCGGCCTTTGTAATCCAGACATGAATTAAACTGTAAATGGCAAATACAGTATATACACTGTTTGTGCCATTTACAAGTAATAGGCTGTATGTGGCAAATACAGTAAATAACCTGTTTGTCCGACTCGCTGGCCACTATCGGGCTCGGCGCCTGGCGGGACGGCGGTTTTGCTATTCACGACCTTTCTGATCGAGTCGCGCCGAAGCCGATGAGTCACACTGTTATCTCTCCGCCTTTTGCCGGGCGTACCGCACGCCGCTGCCGTTGCCCGGGCGCGGACTCGCGATCGTCGCGGACGAAGCGATCAGTTCCAACTGCGCCGCGGGATTGGCGCACACGTGGGTGTTCGACGTTCGCGGCGCGAGCAACCCGGTATCGATCGCCACGTTGCCGCAGCCGGAAGAACTGAACTACTGCGCGGTCGGCGGCAAGTTCGGACCGCATAACCTGCACGAAAATCGTCCCGGCGCATTCCAGAGCGAAAATCTCATTTTCGCCACCTGGCACAATGCGGGTGTTCGCGTGTTCGATATTTCCAATAGGCCGAACCGGGCAGCGGAATCGCGCTGATCCAGAAGCTTTACTTCGATACGGCACACGCGTGGAACCCCTATTCGCCGCCGTCGCCACTGGATACAGCGAACGGATTGCGCGCGTCGGGCATGAGCGCGGCGTCGCTGGCGAAGATCGAATGGCAGAATGCGCGGGATATTGTCTAACCTCGTTGCCTGATCTCGTTGCCTGAAATGTGCATGCCCAGCCGTGGCGAACGTCACGGCCTTTGCAGTTAAACCCGCAACGCCGCGCGCAACATGTCCGGCGACAGCGGCAAACTCCTGAAGCGCTTGCCAGTCGCGTTAGCAATGGCGTTCGCCAACGCCGCCGACATCGGTCCTTGCGACGCTTCCCCGACACCCAAAAACGGCATGCCCGGCCTATCGATCAAATCGACATCGAGCACTTTCGGCGCCGAAGAAAAACGCAAGATCGGGTACTGGCTCCAGTCGAAACTCGTAATGTTATGCGCGTCGAAAGTTGTCGCTTCGAACAGCGTCCAGCTGGCCGACTGCACGATGCCGCCTTCGACCTGATTGCGCACGCCGTCCGGATTCACGATCTGTCCGCAATCGATCGCGCACGCCACGCGCTCGATCGTCACATAACCCGTTTCGCGTTCGACCGCGACTTCGACGGCCAGCGCGCAGTACGCCATCAGGTTCTTATACATCGCGAACGCAAAGCCAACGCCGCGCGACGGCGGGCCGTCATGCACGCGATGCGGCCAGCCGAAACGCTGTGATGCGCGTTCGATCACCTCACGCGCGCGCGGATCGTCGAGATGCTTCAGGCGGAACGCGACCGGATCGGTATGCGCGGCGAGCGCGAGTTCGTCGATGAAACTCTCGATCGAAAAGATGTTGTGATACGCGCCGAGCGAACGCATCGCGGACACGCGGATCGGCATGTCCGGCAGGAAATGATGCTGCACGTAGAGATTCGGCAAGCGATACAGCGGAATGCTGTTGCGGTCTCCACCGCCCTCGGGCATCGGAATCGGCTTCGGCGGCGCGGGCGTGAAGGGCTTCGACAGAAACCACGTCGGCATGAAACGCCCGGCGTTTTCAATACGATTGTTGTGCGTGTTGCTCCACACCTCGAACTTCCAGTCGACGATCTGTCCGCTCGCATCCAAGGATGCCGTCACGTCGCTCGACATCGCCGGTCCGAACGGCTCCCACGTGTGCTCCTGCTCGCGCATCCATTGCACACGCACGGGCTTTCCTGGCACAGCGCGCGCGATCAACGCGGCGTCGGCGGCGACGTCGTCAGCACCGTTGTGTCCGTAGCAACCGGAGCCTTCGACGTGGATGCAATGCACGCGCTCGGGCGGCATCGACAGCATTTCGGCGAGCCCCTTGCGCATTGGAAATACGCCTTGCGTGTGCGTCCAGACCGTCATCGTGCCGTCGTTGAGCCACGCGACGGCGCACGACGGTCCGATCGATCCGTGCGTCAGATACGGTTTTGTGAAGCGCGCGTGCAAGGTCTGCGTGGCGGGCGCGGCGGCGGCCGTTTTGTTTGCGACGGAGATTTCCTGCGTGGGCAGTTTTTCGAGCGTCTCGTGGATCGTCGACTGCGCGGGCAACGGCGGACCGCTGTGCCATTTCGCGGCGTCGGACAGCGCGCGCATCGCGACGATCGCGCGCCATTCATCGTCGGCGACGACCGCAAGATAGCTGCCGTCCTGCACGACGGCGATCACCCCGGGCATCGCGCGTACCGGCTTGATATCGATTGATTGCAGCGTTGCACCGTAAGAGGGCGGCCGGACGACGCGCGCATGCACCATGCCGGGCAACTTCAAGTCCTGCACATAACGCGGCGCGCCCGTCACCTTGCCCGGAATATCCACACGTTGAAACGACTGGCCGATCACCTTGAACGTCTTCGGATCTTTGCTCGGCGCACCGGGCACGGCATTGCGATGCAAGTCGACGCCACTGACTGCTTCGCCGAATTTCAATCGACGGCCGTCGGTCGCGACAATTTCACCGTTCTGCGTCGTCAGCGACGCGACATCGACGTTCAGTCGCGTGGCCGCGGCAACGAGCAACAGCGAGCGCACCTGCGCGGTCGCGTTGGCGATTGCGGTGCCGCTGTCGGCGGTCGAATGACTGCCTGCGGTGTAGCCTTCGTCGGGCGTCGCGTTCGTGTCGGCAGTGACGAGGACGATGCGCTCGGGCGTCACGTCGAGCTGTTCGGCGGCGATCTGCATGAACGCCGTGCGAATGCCGGTGCCGAGTTCCGCCTTGCCGGTGAACACCGTGATGCGGCCCGCTTCGTCGATCTTCACCCACGCGTCGAGCATCGGCGATGTCTTCAGACTGCCCGGAAGCTGCGGCGCGGACGCAGTGAACGTGCCGGCTTCGGTCGTCGTGGTCTGCGCGAGCGCGCGTACGGCGGGCAACAGCGTGAAGCTGACCATCACGCTGCCAGCTGCAAGAAAGCGGCGGCGATTGAGGTTGTCAGGCGGAATGCGCGGATCGTTCATGCGGGTTGCCCCGCCTGACGAATCGCGGCAAGTATGCGCATGTGCGTGCCGCAGCGGCACAGATTCGGCTCCATGTGCGCGCGAATCTGCTCGTCGGTGGGCGATGCTACGCGATCGAGCAGCGCCTGCGCGCGCATCACCATGCCCGCGATGCAGTAGCCGCACTGCGCCGCCTGTGTATCGATGAATGCCTGTTGCAGCTTGCCAGGATTGTCCGTGCTGCCGAGTCCTTCGATGGTACGCACGGAACGGCTGCCGATGGCCGCGACCGGCATCAAACACGAGAACACCGGCTTGTCACCAACGATCACCGTACACGCGCCGCATTGGCCGAGGCCACAGCCATATTTCGCGCCGTGCAGGCCGAGTTGATTGCGCAGGGCGTAGAGGAGTGGCGTCGACGGATCGATATCGAGTTGATGCGGCATGCCGTTCACAATGAGCGTCATCATGGTTCGTGAGACTCCTTGCGCAGGCGTTCGACGTGGGCATCGTCGAGCGTCCATGCGGGTTGGCTGCTGAAATTCGAGCGCAGGTACGCGGCGAGATCGGCGATCTGCGCGTTGGTGAACGTGTCGGCGAAGCCGGGCATGAAGGCGGCGCGCGTGCTGCGATCGGTAGGAATGCCGTCGAGAATCATCCGCAGCGCGTTACGTGGATCGGGCGCGTTGACGGCGGTGCCGAGTGCCAGCGATGGACGGCTGCCGAGCGTCGTCATCGGCGCGTTCGTTGCGTGGCATGAGGCGCATGCTGCTGAGAAAAGCGTTGCGCCGTTGCTGATGTTATTTGTGTCTGCCTGGGCGGTTTGCTGCGTTGTCCCGGGCGATGCTTCGGCTGGCTTTTGTAGTGAGAGCAGATAAGTGGCCATCGCATCGATGTCGGCATCGGATGCATTCGTCAGCGATTGCGTTACTGCTCGCATTGGTCCGGCCGCCGCACCATGTTGATCGGCGAAACCGGTGCGCAGATACGCGGCGAGTTGATCGCGCGTCCACGGTTCGGGCGCGCTTAGCAACGTCGTCAACGCGGGCGCCTCCCAGCCTTCGATCACGCTGCCGTCGAACGCGTGGCCGCGCTTTTCTGCGCCGAGCAGATTCATCGGCGTGTGGCAGGCGGCGCAATGCGCGGGGCCGTCGATCAGGTATTTGCCGCGTATCAGTTGTGGGTCGTGCGTGGCGGGTTCCGCTGGCACTTCGCCATTTGCTTCGCCACTCGCCTCCACGCCGGGATGCAAAAAGAACAGATTCCATGCCGCGATCAGCGGACGGACACTGAACGGGAACATCAACCGGTTCGCGGGCGCGGTGGACTGCACGGCATCGCGCGACATCAGATACGCGTAGAGCGCGGCGATGTCGGTGTCCGTCATGTGCGTGAAATGCGGATACGGAAACGCAGGATAGAGAAGATGACCGTCGCGCGCGACGCCGCGACGCATCGAACGCGTGAAGTCGCTGAGCGTCCAGTCACCGATGCCGGTTTTGCGATCGGGCGTGATATTGGTCGAATAGATCGTGCCGAACGGCGTGTCGAGCGGACGGCCGCCTGCGAATGGCGCACTGCGATTTGCCGTGTGACACACGACGCAATCGCCGATCGCGGCCAGGTTCGCGCCGTGTTTCAGCAGGGCGGTATCGGTGAATAATAGCGCGGGTGTTTCTGCTGCGTTGGCCGTCGATGTGAAGTGCGGATGCGCGAGCGAGCCAAATGTCACCGCGAAAAACGCGGCGCATGACAATGTAACCAGCAATGCCGCCAACCTGATCGACCTCTTCTTCATCGCGTCTCCATCGATGCGTCCGATTCAGCCGTCATGTATAGCACAGGATAATGCGATCGCGTCCTGCTAAAGGATTCAATTAAGGTATCGATAAGGCCGATGACATCAACATGGCGTGGAGATGGCGCCAGTGTGGCGTCGTTGACTTAGTGGTCTGTCCGCGCTAGCGTCGATCATGCATGGGTTTCGTAAGCGCCGTTTCCCAAGAAGCACTACGAGCAAAGCTTTTCTGAGGCGATGTTCCTCATGACTAACGCTTCCATCCACTATCTGGCTAATAGTGACGGATGGTCGACTGGGATCGGCCCGAGCGTCGTGGTAATTGACGAGGGAATGGGCAGGTCGGTGACTTCATCGACGCTTAGGGCTGACGTCTACGCGTTCATATACGGGCAGCAGGGATTAATGGCCGGTCTTGGCGTTCAAGGGCAGAAAATCACAAGGTTCGCTCCCTGACAAAGCCAAAGCGTCCAATCGAGTCTGAGGAACACCGCACGCGATAAGCGTTCTCCGACGATCAATAGCCACTGCGATCCTGCAAGGCCCGAAGTTCGCGCGTTGCGGTTCTGTAGCTTGCCGTTCGCGACCTAGCCCCGCATTGTTCGCCGCGTTACATCCGGCGCGTGTCTCGCCCTTTAAGGCGTCGGCACGACACGGTAATAGACGCCGTTCGCTCCGTATGCGGGGTGAAACCAGGTATTTCCGCATAAGTAATACGTCCCGCCCGGTACCTTTGGCGAAATGCACCCCGCTGGAAGCGTGGCGTAGATTGCACCCATTGCGAACGTTCCGTTAACAGGCATCGGCGCTGGATAAGCAACTGGAAGCGGCGCCGCGCTGGTGGCGCCAGCCACTACTCCGGCGTTGTATGCGTTAGCAGTGGCAGCGGCTGTGTTCGCGTTGGCTGCCGCGGCGCCCGCTGCAACGCCGACTACGGCGCCCGCTGCCGCGGCGCCCGCAGTCGACCAGCCTCCACAGTTATAACAACTGGCGCCGTACGCGTTGACCGTTGTCGGCGGATGATAGGCGGGGTACCTCGCGCCGTAGTAGGGGCTGTGATAGGCCGTTGCACCGGATGCGCTGGTGTAACTCGTATAGCCCGATCCTTGCGCATGGTAAGCCGACCCTCCATAGGTGTTCTGTGCGCTCGTTCCTTGCCCATAGGTGTGAGTTGCGGTCGACCCGTATCGATTGGTCGCGGTCGTCTGGTCGGATCCCGCCTGGTGACTTGCGGTGCCCCCGTAGCGTCCCGTTGCGGTGGTTCCCTGGCCGTAGGTCCTCGTCTCGCTGCCGCCCATTGAATCCGATCGTGTCATTGACTCGGACCCTGGCACATGCGATGTCGTACCGCCGTAAGAGTTGGCGTGTGACCAGGCATAGGCGGGACCTGAAGCTGTTGCAAGCAGAATGAGCCCGGCGGGAAAAACGAGAATGTGTTCCACGAGTACCTCTTCCGTTCACTGGACTTTTACAGTTCCTTTTCCGTTTTCCAGTGCCGGACGCATTTGCGTGGGATCCATAGGCTCCGGCCTTTCAAACGGGATTCGCCGCGCTCCATTGTTATTGCTGGACACCAGCGGGTCTGAGGGAAAATCTGCGCCAATGGCCCAATTGGAAAGTTCGAGCACGTGGCGCAACCGGGTGGGATCGTTCAAGTAAATCGCATAGATCCGGCGAGGTAGATTGTCAACTTGGCCGATCCAGATTTGCACGAATACGTCGCTGGTGACATACGCCACGATGTCTGTAGTCGCATCGCCCACAACCCCCGATTGGCCGACGTAAAACGCCGTCTTCAGTCCCTTTTCGATGTCAGCGTAGGGGTCGGCGACAATGACGTCGGCAAAAGGAAAGTAGATAGATGCGGTGTCGTAAGCTGCCTTCAACGTGGCGTCGATCGTCGTCGGTGCGTTGGCGGAAGCAATGAGATTTTGCCCTGGCTCGTAAGCCACCATCGTCTTGCCATCGTAGTAGAACTCGGAACTCGGCCCGTCGCCCGCTGTGATTACTTTCAGTTTGTCCGGTCGTTGAACCATCACTTCCGATCTCGTTGAGTAGATAAGAGGAGGTCCCAGCCGGCTCGGACTTTCGTAAGAGACAACGGCAGTGAAGGCCATGGATTGCGCCGATGCAAGCATCGCGCTTGATGCTTTTAGTATGGCGATTGCGCGGGGCTCGAGCCCGGGCTGAAAATCCATCGACCTTGCAGCGGTTGGCGCTTTCGACGATGTGTGATGGGCCTGTTGCGCGCCGACGGCTTGAGCGGTGAGCACCAACGCTGCAACGACGATAAATTCCGTGTACCTCGTGTACCAATAGCGCATTGCAGCCTCAGCATTGTTCGTTCGAGCGTCTTACTTGGTCGAAGCGTCGTCACGGCATCATGCCGCACTCGAACATCTTGTTGGCTACCGGCGCGGCGACTCTATCGATGAAAGCCGCGCGCATTTGCGCATTGGCTCGTAGCATCTGCACCGCTTCCTGTTCCCGTTGCGGCTTTGGGCGGCCCTGTTGCGCGGTTTTTTCCGCCCACAGTTGCTCGCAGGAGGATTGCTGGTACTTTTGGATGACCTTGTCGGCGACGGCATCCACAACGGGAAATTGTGCGAGCGCCGCACGCGAGCAGAGAAGCGTAGTCACGACAGCGAAACTCAACAGACGTTTTGTCATCATGATCTCGATGAGAAGTAGTATTGATGGACCGGAGGTTGCAGCCTCAACGCTGGTTCCAGTTCAGGGCGTTCTTCACCTGCTCAACATACGGTCTCAGTCATGAGGCCACACCAAGACATTGAGTTCAGCTTACGGGAATAGGCTAACGTCGCCTATGGGACCTTGGTCCAACAGCAAACCGGTCGGAGCGTCAGTTACATCCCTGATTGGCAGCGGTTCTGACGCAGGTTTTCCCGCTGGGACTGGTGTACACGCCTTTTCCATTCTTGGATTTAGACTTTCCGCCGTTGCTGGTTTGTGCCGTTGTCACACCGTTCTGATTTTTGTTTGCTGTCCAGGCACTGCCGCGATTAGGGTTATAGCCGGCCGCCGCCTGCCCGTTGTTGCATACTTCGCGACCCGTCGCGGTGGTCCTGCACTCTGCAAACGCGTGGATCGAAAAGGCAAGGCATGCAGTTGCAATAAGAGTTTTCATGACTTTCCCCTGATCACTCCGCGCAGACGATAAAAATTGCAGGCAACTTGGACGAATGATCAATAGTCGCTTCCATGCTTTGCATGCCGCTTGGATCGACGGCAGCTGAAGCCGGGCACAAACACTCGACTGTCTGATTCCTGCGTCGACAAATATGTGGCCAGAACTAAGGCTAGGACAGAAATGGAGAGGTTGCTATGGGACCTTGGTCCAACGTCGACAATCAATTGCCTTGTAACGGTCCGTTCGAACTCGGCGCGGCCATCCATTCGATCTGCTGACGCAATCGCTACGCAGAGCGTCGCTTCGACTCCGTTGCCTGCTGACATAGCGCGTCATGGGACCAAGGTCCGATAGCGGCCAGGGTCAATCATAAATATGCTAACGGCGAGCGTTGTGAGAGGGTTCGCGAATGATGACCCGGCAAGCGGAGCGAAGTCAATGAACGGTCTTAGCCGATCTGCGTGAAGGGTCTGATGGTCCGTAGGCAACTACTTTAATCATGCGAAAAACTGACTGGGTGCGCCGCCTGAGCGGATTTTTTTTCGCTCTATGGTCCTCGGTCCTCACCGCTCAGGAACTGGAACCGCGCAGCTACTCAGCCGTTCCCGTCGGAACGAATTTTTTGGTCGCCACTTATGCCCGGTCGACTGGCGATATCCTCTTCGACCCGTCGCTTCCGGTGACGGATCTTCACGCCGGCATCAATACCTATTCGCTTGGCTATTCACACAGCTTCGGTTTATTCGATCATGTCGCCAGCATCGCTTTGCTTGCTCCTTACGCGAACGCCAGCGTCACGGGTAACGTCGAGGGTGCACCTGGCCATGTTTATCGATCAGGGGCCGGGGATCTGCACTTCAGGTTTGCCGTTGACCTTCTCGGCGGCCCCGCACTTGACCCGACGGAATTCGCCCGCCGCCGCCCCGGCACGCTTGTTGGCGCGAGCCTGAGTGCCATTGCGCCACCGGTGACTGAACCTGCCCAAGGTTCACCCCGCGCTATCCGCGGACAACCGTCCACCGAATTTGTACGCACGACGAACCACGCCACCAAACCATCAAGCAAGGGGACGCAGAGTGCGTGAACCTGACTCCCGAAAATAACAGCGCAAACCGAGCAGCTAACCCGCGGAGAACCGCAGTGGCAAATACTCGCCGCCACGCGCAGTGGCTAATAGTGATAAAGAAAACAGCTAACGCATAACGCACGAAGACCTTGAAAGCAGCAACCCGGAAATGACCCCGACCACTAACCCCCGTCCCCGCCACCATCCAACCGCTCGTGCGAGCGAAAACCAATTCCGCAAATAGCCACTAGGCGGTTATTCACCGAGCCTGCTGAGCGCTTCGCGCATTGGCGCAACCGATACACGCGCTATGCCGTCAAGCGGTGTACTGAGTTCTTCGATTAAAAATACCGCGCCGGCGGTTGACAACGCGCACACCGCAAACGCGGTGACCACAGTTGCATTGCGCCGCGCGAAAAGTCCAAAGGTTCCAAAGATGACGGAAAGCCAGAACACCAGGATGATCAGGAGCGACGGCGGCACTGCGGCGTGAGCGTGAAGCAGCGCCAGCCAGCGGGCAGAAAATATGTCGTTGACGATCTGCAAGGCAAGGGCTTGAAGACGACTTTGTGAAGCGTTATGCGGCGACAACGCTTCGAGCTTGTGCTGGAAATCTTCAGTACGATGCATGGCTTCAGGGCTACCCAGGCGGGCTAGTTGAGTGGAATCCCCTGACGCAATGATGTCAATTGAATCAGCATAAGTGCGCTTGAGCAACACACGGATTTCCTCGGTCTCGCTCCCGTAGTTCGCCAGCACGCGATCCAGGGTGATGACGTTCGCCGCATTGTGGACCAGGTCACTGCTTTCAGTATCAAAAGCGACTTTCGCGGATGAGACCAGCAGCCCAAGCACCAAAGCGGCCAGCGTCGCTACCAGCCCTGTCGCCAGCTTGACGACGCCGACCGATTCATCGCTGAGATGGTGCTCGGGAAGATGATGACGCAATTGAAGACCGACTATTGCGCTCCCCAATACGCAGACGAACACGGCGAACGCTATCACGAGGTGAGTCACCTAAACATTCTCCCTGATCTCGCGTGCCCGGCGGCATTGAGCGGATGTTGACATATCGCGCTCATGTTTCGCTCGCGCAGATACGTTGTCCCGTTGCGCACGGCGCCTCTAACGGCGGAAGCCACCGCCGCGACCCTCACCGCGTCCGCCGCCCGTTGGGGCGAACCGTTGGCTTTGAGTCGCACCTCGCTGACGGTTCTGCATATCCTGGTTCAGTTGAGCAGACGATCCGGTCGTTGACGCCGTGGCCTGACGGGCTTGCACTGACGTGTTGCCCCGCGGAATCGCTTGCGGCTGGCTTGGACGCTGCGGTTGGGCGGCTTGCCCGCTCGACCTTGCTTGAGCCGAATTCGTGGCCGTCGCGGTCGAAGGCCGTTGCTGCTGATATGCCTGAGCGCTTTGCTTGCTCTGCGCCGTGTTGCCTCCAGAGGGCCGTTGCGCCTGATATGCCTGCGTACTGGATCGGGTCGGGGGCGCAGTTCCACCAGGCGCTGTCGCGGTTCGTTGCTGCTGCGCAGATTGCAGGTTTTGCTGGCCCGACGGCGATGTCGCCGGCTTATTGACGTTGGACCACGAGCCGTTATCGTATTTCTGCCAGCTGCCGCCCGTGTTCTTGTACACGTTGCCGTCTTTGCTCGCGTACATATTGCCATTCGCAGTCTTGCCGGCCGCGGCGCTGTTGTTATAGCCCGCGCCCGCTACGGCCTTGCCGCCCGCTGAATTTTGATAGCTTCCCACGGTGCCGTTCGCGTTGCTCGAGTGTTGCGTGGTCGCCCATTTATTGCCATTGGTCACGACCGAGCTTCCCCATTGGCCGTAAGCGCTCGAATGCTGTTGGCTTGCGGCATACGTACCGGTTCTCGGATTGTAGGCTTGGCCCACAGAGGCCGAGCCATAGGGGCCTGATGCCGTCGCTCCCCGCGCATAGGTTCCGGTATAGGGATTGTATGAAGAACCCCATTGAGCGCTTCCATTCGGTCCATACGCACCGCCGCGCATCCCCACTGCTCCCGTATAGGGGTTATAGGTGTTGTAGCCATAGGGCATCGGGCGAGGGTAATAAACGGGATACGGTCCTCGGCCCACCACAACATGGGGCGGGTAGTAGTACCCGTTTCCCTGAGCCACGATGGCGCCAAGCGCCGCACCGGCGATAAATACGCCCAGGTACCCGGCGGTATAGCTCGCCTGGACCGTCCCCGCCGGCGTGACGGTCTGCGTCACATAAACGACGTTGTAGACCGGGGAACTGGGTGGAATCGTGTAGATGACCTGAGGCACCACAACGGTGGTCGTCCATGGACCGCTCGGCGAGGCGGAATCGAACCACACGCCTTGCGTGCACACGTAGTAGCGTTGGTCCACCTTGATCACTTTCGCGGGCGTGTTGGACGCGTAGGACATCGTGGTGCCGGGGATTGGCGCGAAGGCAGGCTCGCCGCTATACGCAACCTTGACCTCAGCGGCGGCGGCAGTCGGGTTGATCTCGACCGTAGTGGGAATTTGAGCCAGCAGCACCGCATCTTTCGCTTCAGGGGTTCCCGGGACCGAGCTCAGCACTTTTCCGGCAGGACTGCCGGGTGGAATCCTGGCGAAATCCTCGGGCAGTTGATCGGTCGCGTACGTCCACGGACCCGATGGGCCTGGCGCTGAAAACCAGCGACCGCCGCTCAGGTAGTAATAGGCCCCGGTCGGTGAATAGCGAAACAGGACGCTTTCGGTATTGGTTGCGTAGGTGAGCCTGGTTCCGGAGATTGCCGCGAACGCCGGCTTGCCGCCAAAGACGATGAGCTCGGCCGGGACGTTGCTGTAGAAAACCGCGGGACTTCTCCCGGACTGCGCCGAGGTTGCGCCCAGGTAGTGTTTAAGGGACGCCCATTGAGGGTCAGCGGGGATTTTGGCCATTTTTGCCGGGAGTGCGGGCGCGTCTTTCCATCCACTTTTAAGATCGGTGGACACCACCCAACGCTGACCGGTGAACAGGTAGTATTGCTGCGTTGCCGGATCAAGGAAGAGCGGCCAGTTTGCATTGACAACGGCTTGCATATCCACATTTTGGACGGGCGCCAGTACGGGATCGCCATCTACAAACAACAGGATTGCCGATCCGAGACTGACAAAAATAACCGGCGGATCATTTTTAACTTGTATGCCCGGCGTTTCATTTTTTTGATCGACACTCGCCACCAGGCGATCAACTGAAATAGTCTCCTTCACGCCCGGATTGAGAAACGTGCGCACCATGTGATCAAGTTTCCTGGCCGTCGCCGGATCCGTGCCGGGGAATGAAGTTTCCGTGATCGAAGGGTTGCTAAGAAGCACGGTACGACTATCCATATCGGTATCGGTATTCATCCGGAATGTCACCACACCGACTTGTTGCTTGCCGCCTTTGGGCGTAATGGAGATCGCCATCCGGCCACTGACCTGTTTGAACTGCGTCCAGTTGTCGACCTGTGGCTGGTAAAGCACCAGGTGAGTGCCGTCCAGGTCTCGCTCACGGGGCCAGCCGGCGTCGTCTGCCGTTGCATGGGCAGAAAATCCACCTGTAACAAGCGATACAGCAAGCGCGATCGATGTGGCCTTCAGTGAACGCCGCTTCAGTGCCCTGTTCATGGATGCCGGCTCCCAGCGTTGGGATGGTGGTTTCGTGACGATTGATAGTCCGACCTTATATGCGCTCGGCCATAGGCCTCGTAGGTCGTCGAAGAGGTCTGCAGGAATGCAGGTGAGCTGTCCGAGGTGATCCATTTGCGGCCACCAAGGTCAGGGAAGTCCCAAATTAGGCTCAACGCACGTGCTTAGCTATTGGACCTTGGTCCCATATGAAACCTGCACTTTGCTGCAATTTTTTCCACTGCAACGAGTATTTGAAAGAAATCCTTGCCCGAAGCAATTTCAGCGTCTAATCTCGCGGTAAACATTCGTTACATCTACCCGTTTGCTTTTCGCTGCCTGTCCCAGATTGTCGTTAACTATCTAGTTAACACTGAAGATTACATGGCGAACAAGCCGCCTTTGGCTGACTGATTAATGCTAGCCGGGCTAGATTGCACTGCCGAAAGCCCAAGCGTCTTTGAAACGTGAGCGGCTGAGAGGGTCAAGGGCAGTGCGGGTTTTTTCAAACAGTCCTGACAAGCGGCCCCTAGAGGCCACGCTTAAGCGCCGGCTGCGCCCGGGTTCAGACGCAGCCTCCCAATATTGCTGAGGGAGCACAGGTCATGATCGTGTTCGCAGTGTGCGGGGCCGTTATATTTATCGTACTACTTAGCTTCGTCAAGATCAGGCGCCTCCTACCCGAAGGCGCATCTAACGATTTAGCGAGCCATCTTCAGCGATTGAAGCCGGCGCATAACAACTATATATTCTCATATAAAGGTGGCGGTATGGATGCCGACCCCGCTTTCAATATGCGATCAGAACACGCCGATTTGCGTCAGGCAGCCAGTTTTCGCAAGCCTCGGGAAGCGGGCCGATCATTCATTCGAGTGCCCTTCCGAAGATTCAAGCCCCAGCGTTTGCTCCGGGCTCAGTTGAGCGGAAATCCGCCAAAGCATCCAGATAAGATCTGGTCAGATTCGCCCGCAGTGGGGCCTAACGAAGCGCGGCCGCTACACGACGATGATCCATTTAGTTGCGCGCTCGACCTGCTGCCGCTCGCCGTCATCGTGGCCGATCTGAATGGAGAAATAATCTTCGCGAATGTTGCGGCCGGAGAACTGTTCGGCTATCCGGTCGAGGATCTGATTGGTTCAAACATCGTTAAGTTAGGTGACGCATTGAAACCCCCATGGCCTTTCACTGATTCGCTATTCGATGCGTCAGGACGCCATGCTGAGGAGGAGAAGAGCGTGCGAGAGGTCGTCGCTATTCGAAAGGGCGGCGTCGAGTTTCCGGTTGAGATATCGATCAAGCACATTTTGGGACCTACTGGAGCGTATTCGTTGTCAATCGTCATGGACCGGACAGAGCGCAACGAGTTGGCACGTCACCGGCAACAACTTGCTCATCTCACGCGTGTTTCGACCTTGGGCGAGCTTGCCGGGTCTCTCGCTCACGAGCTGAACCAACCGCTCACCGCGATCCTCAGTAACGCGCAGGCGGCGCAACGTTTCTTGACGGCGGAGCCTGTCAATCTTGTGGAAGTGCGGGAGATACTCCACGATCTTGTACAGGACACTCACCGTGCAAGTGAAGTGATCAAGAGAATCCGCGCACTTGTAAAAAAAGGCGAGATCGAGACCGCGCCCCTTAGCGTGGCGAGTGTGATCAGGGATGTGGTGGTACTTGTACATAGCGATGCGATCGTGCGCGGTATCCGGGTCGTGGTGATTGCGGCGCCCGAATTGCCCCCCGTGCAGGGAGACAGGGTCCAACTTCAACAGGTCGTTCTGAACTTGCTGCTCAACGCTTTTGATGCAATGGAAAGCTGTTCGTTACCTGGGCGCGTGGTCTCCATCCAAAGTTCGGTTAATCCCTCGGGAGAGATTCGCATCGCGGTGCGCGATGGCGGAACAGGCATTTCGGGCGACAGGGTTTCCAGGTTATTTACGCCTTTCTGTACATCCAAGCGAGATGGGCTCGGTCTGGGGTTGTCAATCAGCCGGTCCATAGTGGAGATGCACGGCGGTCGAATCTGGGCCGAAAACAACAATGACCGGGGCGCTACGTTTTACTTCACATTGCCCATCGGCATTCCGCCAGGAAGCGCCTCTTCAAGGGTGACGCTATGAGTTCGTCCAGCATTGCCACTGTTTTCGTGGTCGACGATGACGAAGCGATTTGCCGTGCGCTTGGCCGGCTGATTCGCGCTGCAGGTCATGTTGTAGCGTGCTTCGGCTCCGCGCAAACTTTCCTGAGCGCAGATGTGCGTACTGCGGGCACGGCGTGTCTTGTATTAGACGTGGGACTGCCGGATATCAATGGCCTCGAGCTGCAACGCGAAATGAACGCAGCAGGGAAAGCGATGCCAATTATCTTCTTGACGGGACAGGGTGACATCGCCATGACGGTTCGCGCCATGAAAGCCGGGGCGACCGACTTTCTATCCAAGCCAGTGAACGAAACGGATCTTTTGCGAGCGATCGATCTTGCGCTCCAGCGGTCATCGTACGAACTATCGAGCCGTTCGGAACTCGACGCGATCTGGACGCGGATGTCACTGCTTACGCCGCGTGAGCGCCAGGTTCTCACACTGCTGGTCAAGGGACGTATGAACAAGCAGGTGGCATGCGAATTGGGCATTGCTGAGAAGACCATTAAAGTGCACCGTGCCCGCGTCATGGAGAAAATGGCTGCTCGCTCGTTGGTCGAGCTCGTCAGGGTCACCGACAAACTCCCCCCGTTTTCTGCTTCGGCGTCAATTTCCTGACGGCTGCAGATAAGCATCGCACGCGCCCCGGAACGCCCTCGATGTCCGGTATGGGACCAAGGTCCCATACCGCTGACCTTCCGAATACCTTAACCTGAACCAACGTCGAAAACGAAAAGCGTTCGGTCGTAGGGTGTTTGCATGAGGGATATTCGCCATGAGCCAAATCAGACCGTTCGTCGCCGTAGTGGATGACGACGATTCGGTGAGCCGCGCCATCAAGCGATTACTTCGATCAGGCGGATTCGAGGCCGAGACCTTCAAAACAGGTGACGATTTCCTTCTCATGTTTGACTCCATACCGTCGTATCGGCCAGTGTGTCTTGTGCTCGACGTTCAAATGCCTGGCTCGAATGGACTCGAAGTGCAAAGGAGAATAGCGGGCAGCGGCATACCCGTGGTCTTTATTACGGCACACGATGAAAGCGGCGTTCGGGAGCAGGCATTGCTTGCCGGGGCGACCGCCTATCTACGCAAGCCTTTCAATGACGAGCTTTTAATCAAAGCTATTCGTACGGCAATTAGTACAACTGGTAAATGATCTCGATTATTGAACGATGTCGGCCTGAAAAATTCTATAGGACCAAGGTCCAATAGCACGGGTGAAGCAGCAATCGCATCATTGTTCTGTCCGAGAGGATATGAGGCCTTGGAATGAAGCAATTCTTGACGTCACTTACAACGGAGCATTGATCATGATTAGAACCCTGCGGCTTCTTTTAGCAATTCCTCTTTTCCTCCTCGCGGTTGGCTGCTCGACAGACCCGACCGTCGCCAATGGCGGAGATCCTGAACTCGACGCGCAAGCACGCCAGGCACTGCAACAGCTGTTCAGCAACGCCCCGCGCGCACAGGAACTTCAATACCGGGCCAAAGCCGTCCTGGTCTTTCCCAGTATCGTCAAGGCAGGTCTGCTTGTAGGTGCCCAGGGCGGTAAGGGCGTGATGTTTAGCCCGGATGGAAAGATCATCGGTTATTACAGGGTGCGCGGATTGTCCTACGGCCTCCAGGCCGGCGGGCAGACATACTCGGAAGCGTTGTTTCTGATGACAGACGCGGCGATTAGTTCCGTCAGCAGCGGTACGGGCTTATCCGTGGGCGTGGGGCCGAGCGTGGTCGTGGTGGATGCCGGCGTGGCGAGGTCGATGACCACGGAGACGCTTAAATCCGATGTCTACGCGATGATCTACGGTCAGGAGGGCTTGATGGCCGGTCTCGGCGTTCAAGGACAGCGGATCGTCAAATTCGAGTGATGTCGTTTGACAGCTTGAACGAATTCCGTATCAGTGCCCGTATCAAGACACTGTCTTGCGGAGGGAATCGCTCGCTTGGGACGTTCGTGTGCATCGATCGGCGCCCCCTTCTGCGCGTCGGCAATCGGTGGACCGGTCGAAGCTAAAACTTTCAAAGAAGGTGCCGAGCCATGCAACGCGTGCGACAGATATTGATCGGCTTTGCGGCGTGGGGACTCGTTTTTGCAGCCGCGGCGCAGCAGCCGATCATCTATCCGGCTAGAGGACAGAGTGTTCAAAAGCAAAATGCGGATACGTCCGAGTGCCAGTTGTGGGCCAAGCAGACCACGGGTGTCGATCCCGTTGCCATTGCACAGCAAAGCGCAAACCAGCAGGGCGGACAGCCCAAGCAAGGAGGCGCAATAAAAGGAGCCGTCGGGGGCGCTGCCGTGGGTGCCGCGATCGGGGCGATTGCCGGGAATGCGGGCAAGGGTGCGGCAATCGGGGCGGTGACAGGAACCGCGGGAGGGGGACTGCGCCAGCGCCGCATGAATGAGGCCGCAGCGGGTCAACAGCAGGCGAGCCAGCAGCAGGTCTCCCAGGAGATGTCCACTTACAACCGGGCCGTTGGAGCGTGTATGACGGGACGTGGCTACTCGATTCAGTAGGGGACGCTCAAGGCGCATACCGGAGACCAACAATGAAATCCAGGTTATTACTTTGTGCCGCAGCACTCGCGCTGCTCGCGACCGGTTCACAAGCGGGCGCCGCAGATTTCGACGGCAGCAAGCCGCTGATCTGCGCGACCGTCGACGCGCATGCGTGCGATCCCGGCGAGACCTGCCTTCGGGGACTCCCCGACTTCGTCGGGATGCCGCAGTTCATGCGCATCGACTTCCCGGGCCAGACGATCGCCGGTCCCAAACGCACCACCCAGATCCGTTTCATCGACAAGGGAGCTGATCAGTTGCTCTTGCAGGGCACCGAGCTTGGCTACGCCTGGACCATCGTCATCGACAAGACCGACGGATCAATGACCGTCTCGCTCTTGAATCGCGAGGAAGCCTATATCGTTTTTGGCAACTGTACCGCGGCGTAGCAATCCGGGAGCCGGTTGCCCAATGGGAGATTCACATGGTGATGTCATCGGTGCGAATCAACGCATTTGAAATGAACCGTACCCGTGATCGCTGGACGCGACGCCTGTCGTATGGCGCGTCGGCCATGGTGCTGCTCGCCGCTTGCAGCAAGCCGGTGAACGAGCTGCCGCGGCAGGTTACCGAGGTCAGCGTCATGACGGTCGATCAACGCGACACACCCGTCGACTTTGAATTTACCGCCCAGACTGAAAGCTCGCGCGAGGTCGAGATCCGCGCACGCGTGGACGGGTTCCTGGACAAGCGCGTCTACACAGAAGGTCAGCCGGTAAAAGCCGGCCAGATCCTGTTCCTGATGGACGCAAAACCATTCGAAGCCACGCTGCAGTCGGCACGGGGCCAGCTTGCGCAACAGCAGGCGCGCCTGACCGTGGCGAAGGCCAACCTGAATCGCGTGCTTCCGCTTGTCAAACAGAATGCACTGAGCGAAAAAGACCGCGATGACGCCATCGGCAGCGAGAAAGAAGCCGAGGCAGCAGTGATTGCCGCCAAAGGGCAGGTCACCACCGCCGAGTTGAACCTGAGTTACACGACCATCAAGTCGCCGCTCGCGGGTCTTTCCAGCTTCGCGAAACAACAGGATGGCAGTTTTGTCACCGCGTCCGCGTCGGGTTTGCTGACCACCATCTATCAGCTCGACCCGATGTGGGTGAACTTCAGCGTTTCCGAAAACGAGCTGCTGGGTTACCGCGACCAAATCGAAAAAAAGCGGCTGCGTTTTCCGCAAGACAACAATTTTGAAGTGACGGTGATATTGGCCGACGGCACGGTGTACCCCACTCGCGGGCACATCAATTTTGCAAACCCGGCATTCAGTTCGCAAACCGGGACCTTCCTTGTGCGGGCCTCGTTCGCCAATCCCCAAAGCAGTCTGCGGCCCGGGCAGTTCGTTCGGGCGAGGGTGTCCGGCGCGACACGCCCCGATGCCATCCTGGTTCCGCAGCGCGCCGTCCTGCAGGGTGCCAAGAGCCATTTTGTCTGGGTAGTGGACGGCGACTCGAAAGCGCACGAACGTGTTGTAGAGGTGGGCACCTGGCACGGCGATGACTGGTTCATCACGGATGGCCTCAAGGTCGGTGAGCGCGTGGTTGTGGACGGCGCCATTCGTGTTGCAGCGGACGCTCCCTTGAAGATCACGGGAGCGCCGGCGGCACAACCGGGCGCGCCAGGCGCCGCCGTCAGCAACGAAGCGGTCATGCAACGCCTCGCACAAGGCAAGTCCAACAATAACGCAGCGAACTGAGCGGATCGGCGAAATGAACCTTTCCCACTTTTGCATTGACCGGCCGATCTTCGCGTCTGTTATCTCGATCATCATCACGCTAGGCGGGGCGCTCGCGATGCTGAGCTTGCCGATCGCTCAGTACCCCGATATAACGCCGCCTCAGATCACCATCTCGGCCAGTTACCCGGGTGCGACCGCCGATGTCGTCGCGAACAATGTTGCCGCACCCATCGAGCAGCAAGTCAATGGCGCCGACAACATGATCTATATGAACTCGTCGAGTTCATCGACGGGTAACTTCACGCTTAATGTGTTCTTCAATATCGGCACGAACCCGGCGCTCGCACAAGTCGATGTGCAAAACCGCGTTAACCTTGCACTGGCACAACTGCCTTCGTCGGTGCAGGCACAAGGTATCCAGGTCCAGAAAAAGTCGTCGGCGTTCATGATGGTGATTGCGGTCTACTCGCCCAGTAATCGCTACGATCCGACTTACATTGCCAACTACACGAACATCTATGTTCTCGATGCAATCAAGCGCGTAGCCGGTGCTAACCAGTCGAGCATTTTTGGCACGCCCGACTACGCGATGCGAATCTGGCTGAAACCAGACCGTATGGCCCAGCTCGGCATCACCGCTTCAGATGTGCAACGAGCCGTGGCGAACCAGAATCAGCAGTTCGCGGTCGGCAGCATCGGCCAGTCGCCAACGGGTACGCCCGTTGAACAGTCCTTCGCGGTGACGACCACGGGCCGCCTGACCGACCCAAGCCAATTCGACAACATCATTATTCGCGCTGCGAACGGCGACGCCGCCATCGTGCGTCTGCGCGACGTTGGACGCGCACAGCTCGGACAGAAAGACTATTCGATCCGAAGCAAGTTTCAGGGTAAGCCCGCGACGGTGATCGCGGTGTATCAGCAGCCTGGCGCCAATGCGCTCGATGTTTCGAAGCAGGTGCGGGCAGCGCTCGAGCAGATGAAAAAGTCGTTTCCCGAGGGACTGGAATATGACATCGCGCTCGACACCACCGAGTTCACCCGCGCGTCGATCTCGGACGTTGTCCACACGTTCTTCGAAGCGCTGGTTCTGGTGGTGATCGTCGTTTATGCCTTCCTGCAGAGCTTTCGTGCCACGCTCATTCCGGTGCTGGCGGTGCCCGTGTCGATCTTCGGCACCTTCATGGGCATGCTTGCACTCGGCTTCTCGATCAACATGCTGACCTTGTTCGGCATGGTGCTCGCCATCGGCATTGTGGTGGATGACGCCATTGTCGTGATCGAGAACGTCGAGCGCAATATGAACGTTCATAAACTCAGTCCAAAGGATGCGGCCAAACGCGCCATGGACGAGGTGTCAGGACCGGTGGTCGCAATTGTCCTGGTGCTATGCGCGGTGTTCGTGCCGGTCGCGTTCCTGGGGGGCATAACTGGCCAGCTCTACAAACAATTCGCGATCACGATTGCAATCTCCGTTGTCTTCTCGGGGCTGGTCGCGCTGACACTCTCGCCGGCGCTCGCGGCATTGCTGCTCAGACCGGGACATGAGAAGAAACCCGCGTTTTTCAGATGGTTCGACAACGGCTTTGGCAAGATGACTGCCGGTTATACGCGCGTCGTGCAACTGGTCATCAAGCGCTTCGTGATCGCCTTGCTTTTATTCGTCGGGATGATCGCAGTCGCTGTCCTGATGGGGAAGTCCATTCCGACGTCCTTCCTGCCTCCAGAGGACCAGGGTTACCTGCTGGGCGCCGTCATCATGCCGGACGCTGCCAGCCTTGACCGTACCGGCGACGTCACTCGGCACGTCACCGACTATTTCATGAAGCAGCCGGCAGTCGGCAGCATAACGGTCATTGATGGTTTCAGTCTGCTCGATAGCCAGAACAAGAACAACGCCGCGGCATTCTTTGTTGGCTTCAGGAGTTTCGACGAACGCTATAAGTGGGCCAACATCAGGACACAGAACGCGCGTGCGGTGTTGATCGGGGCCTACGAGAATCTCTCCAAGGTGAAGGAGGGCATTATCCTGCCTGTCAATCCGCCGTCCATTCCCGGACTCGGCACGACCGGCGGCACCGAGATGTGGATTCAAAGCAAAGGGGACGGCAATACCACCCAGCTTGCGGCTGTTGTCGACGACTTCCTGGCCAAGTCCAAGCGACGTCCGGAGCTGGCCCGAGTCACATCAACGTTCAATGCGGACTCCCAACAACTGCTCGTGAACGTGGACCGCGATAAAGCCGAAACGCTGGGTGTCCCGGTCGAGGAGGTGTACAGCTCGATGCAGACCATGTTCGGGTCGCAGTACATTTCCCAGTTCAACCGGTCGAGCCGTCTGTGGCAGGTCATCATGCAGGCGGAGCCGTCGTACCGTCTCAAGCCTCAGGATCTTGACCAGATCTACGTGCGCAGCAAAACCGGCAGCATGGTCCCGCTTAAAGCCGTGGTGACCACGCAGTTTGTTACGGGCCCCGACCTGGTGACGCGCTTCAATAATTTTCCCGCCGTGAAAATCACTGCGAATCCGGCGGTGGGATATAGCACGGGCCAGGTCCTTGCGGCGCTCTCAGAGGTAGGTGCCCAGGTGATGCCGTCCGACTATGCCATCGGCTGGAGCGGGGAAGCTTACGAGGCGCAGCAGGCGGGCAGTACGTCAGCACTCGTGTTCGTGTTCGGCCTGATCATGGTGTTCCTGATCCTGGCCGCGCAGTATGAGAAGTGGAGCTTGCCGGTCGGCGTATTGATGGCGGTGCCTTTCGCACTCTTTGGCGCACTGCTCGCAATCCTTTTGCGGGGGTTGGAGAACGATGTCTACTTCCAGATCGGCCTGACCATGCTGGTCGCGCTCGCCGCCAAGAACGCAATCCTGATCTTCGAGTTTGCCGTGCTTAATCGCGAGTCGGGGGAATCCATCTACGACTCCGCCGTGACTGCCGCGACTGAACGCTTGCGCCCCATTGTCATGACCTCGCTCGCGTTCATCCTCGGCTGCGTCCCGCTGGCCATCGCGACGGGGGCATCGGCAAATAGTCGCCATTCGATCGGAACGGGCGTGATCGGCGGCATGCTCGGTGCAACCGTCATCGCTGTGTTCTTCATTCCGATGTTCTTCTACATCCTCGAGACGATGTCGGAAAAAAAGGGCAAGGACAAACCGAAGCCGGACCCGCATGATGGCGCTCAGCTCGCGGGGCCACCGGGACCGCCGCTTGCCGGTGCAGGCGGACCGACGATCGCTGCTTCCGCAAACGTCAAGGACGAGTGACATGCGCGCGCCGATTCTCTCGATCGTGGCTTTGCTGACACTTGGCGGATGCCTGCTCGGTCCCAATTATGAACGCCCCGCTGTCGAGACGCCGGCGACCTTCCGTTTCGCCGAGTCTGACGCAAAGGACCTCGTCAACACAGCGTGGTGGGAGCAGTTTCAAGACCCGGCGCTAAACCAGTTGATTGCCACCGCGCTGGCTGACAACATGGACGTCAAGATAGCGGCTGCGCGCGTCGAGCAATTCCTGGGGCAGTTCGTCACGACGCGTTCGCAGCTATTCCCGCAGATTGGCGCGGGCTTTAATGCAGAGCGCGAGCGCATTCCGTTGGGGACAGCGCTGTTGCCCGCGGGCGTGGGTCCTGTATTCAACCAGTTTCAGGCAACGCTCTCGGCGTCGTGGGAGATCGACTTTTTCGGCAAGCTGCGGCGCCAGACCGAATCCGCGCGCGCAAGCCTGCTTGCGAGTGAAGAAGGCCGGCGCGCCACCATCCTGACGCTGGTGGCATCGGTGGCTACGTCATACGTCAACCTGCTGTCACTCGACCGGCAACTCAAGATTGCAAATGCCACAGTCGCGAGCCGCGAGGCATCGGTGAAAGTCTTCGAGTTACGTTTCGCCGGCGGCCAGGTCGCCCAGATGCAGCTTGCACAGAGCCAGTCGGAATACGAGGCGTCCCGGGCGACCATCCCGCAGATCGAACTGCAGATTGCGCAGCAGGAAGATTCGTTATCGATCCTGCTCGGACACAACCCCGACGCTATTCCACGCGATCGCGAGCTGGACGATCTTGCGTTACCGGCCGTGCCCGCGGGCTTGCCTTCCGATTTGCTGGAACGCCGGCCGGACTTGCGTCAGGCGGAACAAGACCTGATCGCGGCGAACGCGCAGA
This sequence comes from Caballeronia sp., assembly GCA_036009385.1. Classification (GTDB taxonomy): domain Bacteria; phylum Pseudomonadota; class Gammaproteobacteria; order Burkholderiales; family Burkholderiaceae; genus Caballeronia. The sequence goes on along the minus strand of DASYLW010000329.1, from coordinate 20,886 downwards.
TTGGCGCCGCGCGAGCGCTGTACTTCCCTTCAATATCGTTGACCGGTCTGTTCGGCACGGCGAGCGGGCAGTTCTCCGCGCTCTTTACGGGCCCGACGCGCTTGTGGTCCTATGCAGGCGCCGTGACTGTACCGATCTTCACGGCAGGCGCGATCAGCGGGCAAGTCAAGCAGGCCGAAGCGCTGCAACAGCAAGCTTTGTTCAGTTATCAGAAGTCGATTCAGGTCGCCTTCCAGGAGGTGGCTGACGCACTGGTGTCGTTGCAGAAAAGCCGCGATCAACTCGTGGTTCAAGGACGTCAGGTGGACGCACTCGCCACCTACTCGCGCCTTGCGAGATTGCGTTACGAGGGCGGCTACACGAGTTATATAGAGGTGCTCGATGCGGAGCGTAGCCTCTTTAACGCCCAGCTCAGCTACGCACAGACACAGGGCACCGTTTTCATTTCATCGGTGAATCTGTATAAGGCCATGGGCGGAGGCTGGGTCACCGAGGCCGAAGGAATGACCGCGGTTGCCTACAGCGACACCGGACGCGCGTTGTCTCCGATCACCTCAACAGCCGGACCTAAAGGGGCATCGCCATGACAACGATGCGCCTCATTGCCTGCCATGAATGTGATCTGCTGCAACGGGAGACGGTGCTTGGCCGTGGCGGCGCGGCTCGTTGCAGACGGTGCGGCGCGACGCTCTACAAAAGCCTTCCCGCCAGTGTCGACCGCACGCTCGCGCTGACGCTTGCAGCGCTGATTCTTTTCTGTGTCGCAAACGCTTTCCCGATCGTGGGACTCTCGGTGAACGGCACGCTGGTCGAGACCACGCTTTTCGGCGCCGCGCGCATCCTTTACCTGGACGGCGTCTGGCCGCTCGCCGGCCTCGTGTTCGTCACGACCCTGCTGATGCCGCTGGTGACCATGCTGGCGATGCTGTATCTGCTGATGCCGCTGCGCACGGGACGCGTGCCGAAGCGGCCCGATATCGCGCTGCGTCTGCTACGCCGCGTGGCGCCGTGGGGCATGATCGAGGTGCTGATTCTCGGCATGCTGGTCGCGCTCGTCAAATTAGCTGCTATCGCGAGTGTGGTGCCGGGCATCTCCCTGTGGGCGTTCGGTACAGTGATGCTGCTGCTGGCTGCTGCCGGCGCAACCTTCGATCCTCACGATATCTGGGCGCGCATCGACGTGGCCCAGGGCCGTCATTCCTCCTTTCATGGACGGGTGAGCGGCTCCGCGCCGACGGCAGCCGGCGCGGGCTTGTTCGTTTGTCACGATTGCGGCCTGTTGTCAAAGCCCGCGCCGGGTACGCACGAAGGGATCTGTCCACGGTGCGGTTCGGCTTTGCATTTTCGCAAACCGGGCAGTATTGCGCGCACCTGGGCATTCGTGATCGCGGCGGTCGTGCTGTACATCCCGGCGAACGTGCTTCCTGTCATGGACACAAGTTCATTGTTCGGCGCGCAAACGGATACGATCATGAGCGGCGTGGTGTTTCTCTGGGTCTCGGGCTCGTGGCCGCTCGCCTTGCTTGTGTTTATCGCGAGCATCGCCGTGCCGATGCTCAAGATCATTTCGCTGATCTTCCTCGTCCTGACCGCGCAGCTTCGCTGGCGCTGGCTGCCGGAGAAAAGGACGCGTATCTATCGAGTGGTGGAGCTGGTCGGTCGCTGGTCGATGCTCGACATCTACGTCATCACGATCCTGGTCGCCCTCGTACAGTTCAGCGCACTCGCGACAATCATGGCGGGCCCCGGCTCGATCGCTTTCGGCTCGGTAGTGGTGCTTACGATGTTCTCGGCAATGTCATTCGATCCACGCCTGATCTGGGACCCGTTGGAGCCCGACCATGAATAAGCCACTTGGCCCTCCCGGAGAACCGGATAGCCCCGATTTCCCGGAGGCGGTCGCGGTGCGCCGTTCGCGCTGGCGCGTTCAGCTTATCTGGCTGGTGCCGCTTGTCGCGATATTGATTGGTGGCTGGCTCGCCGTGCAATCGATTCTCGAAAAAGGTCCGACCGTCACCATCAGCTTCCAGAACGCCGATGGCCTGGAGGCCGGCAAGACGAAAATCAAGTTCAAGAATGTGGACGTCGGCGTAATCAAGAAGGTCGCGCTGGCGCCGGATGACAAGTCGGTGATCGCCACGGCCGAAATGTCGCGCGACGCCTCGAAAATGCTGGTGGACGACACCCGTTTCTGGGTCGTGCGCCCGCGTATTTCGGGTGGCACAGTGTCCGGCATCGGCACACTGTTATCGGGCTCGTACGTGGGGGTCGACATCGGCACGAAGACAGAAAAACGCACTGATTTCGTCGGCCTCGAGTCGCCGCCCGTCTTCGCCTCCGGCGTGGCGGGCCGTGAGTTCATACTTAAGAGCGAGAACATGGGCTCGCTCGATGTGGGCTCGCCCATCTTCTTCCGCCGCCTGCAGGTGGGCCAGGTGACGTCCTATGCGCTCGACGACGACGGCGAAGGCATGACGCTGCATGTCTTCGTCAACGCCCCGTACGATAAATACGTGACCAACGACACCCGCTTCTGGCACGCAAGCGGCGTCGACGTCACGCTCGATACGAGCGGCGTCAAGGTCAACACGGAGTCGCTCGTGTCGATCCTGATTGGCGGGTTGGCGTTTCAAAGCCCGCCCGACACGGTTGATAAAACGGAAGCCGCCGCGCACAGCGAATTCACGCTGTTCGAAGAACGGACTGAGGCCATGAAGCGGCATGACACCATCGTCGACACCTATGTGATGAACTTCAAGGAGTCGGTGCGCGGCTTGACGGTCGGCGCGCCAGTGGATTTCCGCGGCATTGTGGTCGGCGAAGTTGCAGCGATCTACACGCGCTTTGACAAGGTGACAAAGGAGTTCAGTATTCCGGTCGAGCTGCGCCTCTTTCCTGGGCGCTTCACTTCGCGCTTCGAGAAGGGCGGCGGCGGCGGACGCATCGCTACGGATCGGCAGGCCTTTACCAACTACCTGGTCGCGCACGGACTGCGCGGGCAATTGAAAACCGGCAGCCTGTTGACGGGCCAGCTCTATGTGTCCGTCGACTTTTTCCCTGCCGCGCCGAAAGCGAGCATCGACTGGAGCAGGAGCCCGCCCGAATTGCCGACCGTGCCCGGCAATCTGCAGGGGCTGCAGGACTCGATCACCAGTCTGGTCGCCAAGCTCAACAAGATACCGTTCGAAGGTATCGGCCAGGACCTGCGCAAGACGCTGGGCGATGCATCGGCCTTGCTGACTACGCTCAATACACAAGTGGCGCCCGAAGCACGTGCCACGCTGGCGGCAGCCCACGACGCGCTCGTGTCCGCCAACAGCACACTGCAACCTGACTCAGCGCTGGCACAGAGCACCGTCGACACGATGCGGGAGCTGTCGCGAACCGCGGCGTCCTTCCGCGCGCTTGCCGACTATCTCGAACGGCATCCCGAAGCGCTGCTTCGCGGCAAGACGGAGGATAAAAAATGAATAACGCGCTCCGATTCATGCTGGCGATGCTGTTGTTCATCAGCGGATGCGCCAGCACACCGAAGGCCACCTTCTACACGCTGACGCCACAGACGCCACAGACGCCACAGATGCAGCCGGACGCACGCTCGCCCATCGCCGTCGCCATCACGGTCGGCAACGTCAGCGTGCCGGACCTCGTCGATCGCCCGCAACTGGTCACGAGAGTCGACGCGACAACGGTCTCCATCGACGAGTTTGCGCGTTGGGCGGATCCACTCAAGAGCCAGGTGCGCCGGGTCCTGACTGCAGACCTGGCGTTGCAATTTCCCGGAGCACTGGTATCCGGAAGTCCGCAAAATGCCGATCCGGCGACGACCTTCCTGGTGTCGCTGGATATTCAGAGCTTCGAATCGGTGCCGGGCGATTCAGCGTCGATCGCTGTGCTGTGGTCCGTGCGAACAGCGAAGGGGAAGCCAGCGAGCGGTTACAGGCTCGTCCGTGAGCAGACCAGCGGTGCAGGCGACGATGCACTTGTAGCCGCGCATAGCCGCGCGCTTGCGGCCGTGAGCGCGGATATCGCCACGGCGATCCGCTCGAACCTTCAACCTTGAAACGGCGGGCATAGCGATGCAGCAGATGCTGGTCGACGTCGTGATCTTTCTCGCTGCGGCGCTGATCGCGGTGCCGCTATCAGTCAGGCTTGGCTTTGGCGCCGTGCTCGGTTACCTGCTCGCGGGCGTGGCTATCGGCCCCTGGGTGCTGAAGCTTGTCACTGACGTCGCCATCCTCCACTTCGCGGAATTGGGCATCGTATTGATGATGTTCGTGATCGGCCTGGAAATGCGGATCGACAAGCTATGGGAGATCCGCCACACCATCTTCGGCTATGGCGGCGGCCAGATGGCGCTGTGCGCGTTCGTGCTGACCGCCGTTTTCCTGCTGTTGGGCACGCCGTGGCGCATTGCGCTGACAGGTGGCCTTGCGTTGGCTTTGTCGTCGACGGCGATGGTCATCGCCGAGCTTCAAACGCGTCACCTCATGGAGACGCCAGCGGGAAGGGCTGGCTTCGGCATACTGCTGTTCCAGGACATGGCCGCCATTCCGCTGATCGCGCTGCTGCCGCTGCTTGGGCCGGCGGTCGCCAACGACGCAGCCGATCCCGGCTGGCTGGTCTCCCTGAAAGCGCTGGCGATGCTCGCCGCCATCGTTCTGGCGGGGCACTTCCTGCTGCGCTTTATCCTTCGGGCGGTCGCGCGCACCGGTGTGCCGGAAATGCTGACCGCGTTCGCACTGCTCTGGGTGGTAGGGGTCGCCTTGCTCATGCAAGGCGTCGGGCTGTCCATGTCATTGGGTGCATTCGTTGCGGGCATGCTGCTCGCGGACTCCGAATTCCGTCACGAGGTGGAAACCGATATTGCGCCCTTCAAGGGATTGCTTCTGGGCCTTTTCTTCATCGCGGTGGGGATGTCGATCGACTTCGGCGTATTGGCGCGCGAACCCGGACGCGTCGTTGCGCTGGTCGTCGCGCTCGTTGGTATCAAAGCAGTGGCGTTGTGGTGCCTGGCGGGCAGGTTCAACGTGCCGACCGGGCAACGCGCGTATTTTGCATTGCTGCTGTCGCAAGGCGGAGAGTTCGCGTTCGTCGTGCTGGCGGCCTCGCTGGCTGCGCGCGTGATCGATCAGCGCCTGTCTTCGCTTGTCACGTTGGTCGTCACGTTGTCGATGGTCACGACGCCGCTGCTCTTGCTGGCGCATCAGCGATTTCGGGCGTCGCGTTCCAGCGAAGATCTGACGGCTTAGGGAGAAGATACGTCCGTCCCTCGGTTGGCATAACAGCTTGACGCATAAAGGCGGGCCACGCATCGTGATCACCAGCACGTTCCGACAGGCGGCCGATGGCATGGCCGAGTTCCTGAAGCTAGAGTCGGCCGGCGGACTGCTGCTTGTCGCCACTGCCGTACTCTCGTTGATGTGCAGCAATACGGCGCTTCGCCCTACCGCCGACCTCGCGGCACTGGTCGCGACCGCGTCGCGCATGAGCGCCGCAATCAACGCTTCGGGTATCGATACATGTCCGTGTCACGCGGACGGCGTGACATCGAACGTGATGCTGCATGGCGATGACCCGACCGGCGCGCTGCGACTGGTCGACTTTGATGAGGCCGCCAACACCGACCCCGCATTCGATATCGCTGTGACGCTGAACGAAGTCCTGTCCGACCTTTCGACGTGGCCGGCAGCACTGGAAATGCCGAACGGGCACATGACAAACGCAATGCTCGCGCGCACCCGTTGCTACGCTTTCGCCGATGACCTGCGCTGGGGTCTATGGGGATTGAAGATGGACGCGACGTCGCCGCGCCGGCACATCGAGTTCCTGAAATACGCGCAATGGCGTTTGCTGCGCTGCTCGATGGCCGCATCGCGCATGGATACCGATGACTTGCTCACGCTGATCTAAAAAGGGGCAATGACAATGCCGACAAAAATGCTGGGTTCGGCCTCAAGCGACGCCGAACGGGAAATCGAAGCCGTATTGCGCAGCGTCCAGCCCTGGAGCGGCCGCGCGATGCACTACGCGCCCGTGCCCGGCGGGATCAGCAACAGCAACTGGCGCGTCTGGCTGGACGGCGAATCAACCAGCTATTTCGTCAAGGTACCGGGCCGCGGAACCGAGCAGTTCATCGATCGGAAGGTGGCGTTCGCGGCGAGCAAGCAAGCCGAGACCATCGGCATTGGGCCGCGCCTTTACGACTATGCCGCGGAACTGGGCGTGGAAATCAATGACTTCGTGGAAGGCCGCGCGACATGCTCGAACCGCGATTTTCTCGATGCACCCGTTCGCGCCTCCATTGTGTCCGCGTATCGCGCGTTACACGCTTCGCCCTTGCTGCCGCTGACGAAGACCATCTTCAATCTTATCGATGAGCATGTGGAACAGGTTCGTCAGGCCGGCGGCAAACTGCCTGCTGACTTCCCGCGTTTGCACGCCGAGTACCTTCGCGCGCGCGCCGCGCTTGAAGCGTCAGGGCTGGATATTGTCGCCTGTTTCAACGACCCCATGCCCGGAAATTTCCTTCGCGATGAAGCCGGGACAGTGCTGTTGATCGACTACGAGTACGCATCGAACAATGACCGTTGCTACGATCTCGGTGCGCTGAGCGGCGAGATGTTTTTTACGCGGGAGGTCGAAGAGGAAATGGTCGAGTTCTACTTTGGCAGCGTAAGCGATGCAAATATGGCGCGTGTCACCGTGCATAAGGCGCTCGCCGATCTGAAATGGGCGGCCTGGTCCATGCTTCAAAACGAAATATCGACGCTCGACTTTGACTACTTCAAATATGGTGCATGGAAATTCATGCGCGCGCGTTCCGTGATCGATTCGCCCGCATGGAATACGCTCCTGCGCAGCGTTTGAACGCTTGATTCCCGGGTGAATTTTCGGCTCCTGAAGCAAAGAGCATTGACACCGCGTTTTTTGGCGTCCTAAGATTGTGGCAAGATTCCTCGTGCCGCCAACGATGCCGGCACGAGGACACGGCACCGAAGCCCTTCAACGAACCCTGGTTCGTCGGAGGGCTTTTTTTCGTCTTTTTTTTATCGAATGAACCCAAGGAGATAACGCATGCTGGCTGACAAGTCATCCTGAATGCGCATGGCCGTTGTGGTCGCGCTTGCCTGTTCTTCCGCGGTCGCGCTTGCAGCGGACCGTATAAGGCTTGGGTTGCTCGAAGACGCATCGGGAAACTTCGCGTTGGCCACTATTCCGAAAATCCACGCGACGGAACTGGCTGTGCGCGAGCCACGATTGAAAACGCGAACATGGCGCAATCTTTGTGGCTGCGAACCGACAGGCTCTATACGCTGACCTTTGCGCTCGGCGCCGGGCTTGCGGGGCTCACGGGCGCTCTGTACGCGCCGACCATGACCGCCGTCCCGACGAACCCAATGCCCGACACTACCTGGGCGGCGACCCGGAAGGATCCGGCACGACGTTTTTCGCTCCCGGCACATCGGCAAACCTGAACGCAGAGACAAGCATCATCAACGCCCTTGAAGGCGCACTGCGATTTGCTGTGTGACATACGACGCAATCGCCGATCGCTACCAGTTTTGCGCCGTGTTTAAGCAGGGCGGTATCGGTGAGTAAGAGGGTGGGTGTTTCTGCTGCGATGGCCGTCGATGTGAAGTGGGGAACGCGAGCGAGTCAAGCGTCACCGCGAAAAACGCTGCGCACGACAATGCACACAGCGTTGCGTGCGCTTGTTTCTTGCAATTTTCCGATTGTTGCGCCTATCCCATCGGGATTTTCGTCCATGGTAGGACGTAGGCGCGGCCCGAATAGACGGAGGCGAGGGTCCGAAGCTAACACGGCTGCGCATGAAAGAGACCAAGTGCAAAGACACGAAGTATCGAGGTTTAAATACATCCGCACACGGGGTGAACGCCGCACAAAGGCTGAAAAAGTAGTCCTGGAAGACCTTGCGAGGTCTTTTCTGTAGTAGCGCCGTCAACGGTAACGGTGTACTACAGATGGATGTCCTCACAGTTTCGGGACAGTGTTGCAAGCGCTTCGGCTCAATCCGCAAACCGCTTTGATCGGTTCCGTCCCGGCATGAAAGGCCTGTGGATAAACCTTGGCGTGGCGCCCCAAGCTGCTGACTCGAAACGCCTTTCCCTTGTGCGTCGCTGCGAGGCAATACCGGCTCGATCTCCACTTGGCCACAAAACGGCACCTCGACTTTCACCACGCAGGGGCTTTGAAGCGCGAGCTAGGCCATGTCCAGCCACCAAGGGAATCGCCTTAAAAGCGCCAGCAAATCCAAATTTGCAACCAGCGCTGGCTCCGAGCGAAAACCCGGGGCGTCGCCTCGGTGACAGTTGATGTCGAAAACGTGGTGCTGCCGGGCATTTTGAGCCGCTACAGTTCACTGGCGGCGAGGCGGTCTGACACGCCTCCTTATACCGACAAACCCTGGTCCCGCGGTGCAACAGGCATCATCGGCTGCGCCACTCTTCTGGAGGACGCTTGGAAACGCTCGCTTTCATCTGGACAAACGGTCCTTCGATCTTGCATATGCTCGTCGAGCATCTGCAGATCGTCGCGGTGGGCGTCGGCTTCGCCATCCTCACTGGCGTGCCGCTTGGCATCGCCATCAGTCTCAACGAGCGCGTGGCGCGCGTGGTGCTCTACGTGGCCGCCATCCTCATGACGGTGCCGTCTGTCGCTTTGTTCGGCTTGTTGATCCCGGTCCTGTCGCTGATCGGGCAAGGCATCGGTTTCCTGCCGGCTGTGATCGCGCTGTTTCTCTATTCGCAGTTGCCGATCGTGCGCAACACCTACACGGCGATCCGTAATCTCGACCCTGCCATGCGAGAAGCGGCACGCGGCATGGGCATGACCACGAAGCAACGGCTCGTTCGCGTCGAACTGCCCATTGCCGTGCCCATCATCATGGCTGGCATCAGGATGGCGGTGGTCATCAACATCGGCATCGCGGCGATCGCCACCTATATTGGCGCGGGCGGGCTCGGAAAGCTGATTAGCCGCGGGATCTCGCAGTCGGACCCGAGACAACTGATAGCGGGCGCGGTGATCGTGGGCGCGCTTGCGATCGTGGCGGATTTCGGATTGGCATGCCTGCAACGCCGCCTCACGCCCGCCGGCCTGCGCACGCCACGCCTGCCTCTGCCGGGACTGGGCCGCCGCGCTGTCTCAGCCGATGTCCGCGCAGTCGACCCCATCACTACTGCGGAGAGCCGATGATCAAGCTCCAGAACCTCACCAAACGCTTTGAGTCGCGTCGGTCGCAGGCGGTGGTCGACGACCTGACGATGGATATCGGCGAAGGGGAGCTATGCGTGCTGCTCGGACCCTCGGGTTGCGGCAAGACCACCACGCTGAAGATGATCAATCGCCTGGTGCAACCAACGTCGGGCAAGATCCTGATCGGCGGAGAAGATACCGCAAGCTTTGACGTGGTCGAGTTGCGTCGCCGCATTGGCTATGTGATCCAGCAGGTCGGCCTGTTCCCCAACATGACGGTGGAGGGGAACATCGCGCTCGTGCCGCAGATGCTCGGTTGGGATAAGGCCCGCACGCGTAAGCGCGTGGAGGAGTTGCTCGAACTCGTCGCGCTTGATCCGGCAGTGTTCATGCGCTGTTATCCACGCGACCTGTCGGGTGGCCAGCAACAACGCGTGGGGGTTGCGCGCGCACTCGCCGCCGATCCTCCGGTGATGCTGATGGACGAACCGTTCGGCGCCATCGACCCAATTAATCGCACGGCGATCCAGGACGAGTTTCGCAAGATCCAGCGGCGCCTGAACAAGACCGTGGTGTTCGTGAGCCACGATATTGATGAAGCCGTGAAGATGGCCGATAAAATCGCGATCTTCCGCGACGGCAAGCTCGAGCAGTATGGACCGCCGGAAGAATTACTCGCACGGCCCGCAAGCGCGTTCATTGCGAATTTCGTCGGCTCGGATCGCGCGTTGAAGCGCTTGCGCCTGCTGTGCGCGAGCGCTGCCCTGATGAGTTCGAGAGCGGTTGCGCGCGTTGGAGAAACGCACCGCAATATACGCGCGGCGCTGGGCTCGCATCCCGGCGGCGAGGTTGTCGTGGTCGATGCCAACGGCACACCGCGCGGCTATCTCAGCGCTGAGTGTCTGGACGCCGCGGGCGTGAACGCAGACGATCGGCTGGATGCATCGCTTGCGATGCCGCTTCCTGCAACGGCACGCGCAGGCGATGACCTGCGCAGCGTAGTGTCTGCCATGCTCGCGCACGGTGTCTCATGGTTCGCCGTGCTCGACGATGCCGGCCGCTTTGCCGGTTATGTCAGCTATGCGGCGATCGCAGCACTGGCGCGCGCGGGAGACCCGAACGCATGCGCTCAAGCTGGCCTGAGTGCTTTCACCGATAACGCCGCGGGTTTCGTTCCACTTGCTGGCCAGGAAGATCCGAACGCACTCACGCGTGCCGAAGAGGGTGCCTGAGCATGCGCATGAGCTCGCCTACTGTCCATCGCACGCGCGGCCGATGTCTGGTCGTGGCGCTCATGATGCTCGCCACTTGCGCCGACGCTCATGCCGACAACTGGTTCTCCTCGCTCGCGCAGTATCGCGCGGACATCGTCTATCAGGCCGGTCAGCAGATGCTCATGGTTGCAATCGCCGGTCTGGCGGCCATCGTGGTCGCGATCCCCGCGGGCATCTGGCTTAGCCGCCCCGGACGAGGCCGTGCCGCGCATCTTGTGCTGCTCGCACTCAACGCGGGACAAGCCGTGCCGAAACTCGCGCTGCTTGCACTGGCCATGAGCTTGCTTGGAATCGGCGCCAAGCCGGCCATCTTCGGCTTATGGGTCGCGACCCTGCTGCCGATCGCGATGAATACCTACGAAGGCCTGCGCGCCGTGCCGCCGATGCTGATCGACGCCGCGACGGGCATTGGCATGACCAAGCAACAGATCCTGTGGCGCGTGGAAATGCCCAACGCGATGTACGTCATTTTCGCGGGACTCAGGACGGCTCTGGCTATCACCGTCGGTACCGCGCCGCTAGCGTTCCTTGTGGGCGGTGGCGGGCTGGGCGAACTGATCTTTACCGGCATCGACCTGAACGATTTCACGATGCTGCTGGCCGGCGCAATACCAACGGCAGCACTCGCCATTGCCACAGACATGCTGGTCGCGCAGATGCAGCTTCGGCTCGTGCCACGTGGCGTGAATCCACAGCGTTGACCGGTCGCTCTTTTCGTTTCGTTTGCCAAATTAGTTTGCCCCTTTGTCCCTTAACCACATTTCGGACCTTCCATGCACACTCGGCTCTCCCGGTTTTTTTCCCGCGCTTCGATTTCCGCATTTACTTGCGCGCTAGGTTTTTGTATCGCCGCAGCTTTTGCATCGACGTCCGCCGGCGCGGCCACGATCACGGTGGGCGGCAAGAATTTCACCGAGCAAGTCCTGATGGCGCAAATGACCACCGCCTTGTTGGAGGCCAAGGGATTCACCGTCGTGAAGAAGGACGGCATGGGCAGCAGCGTGCTGCGCGAGGCGCAGGAAAATGGCCAGATCGATGTGTATTGGGAATACACCGGCACCTCGCTGATTACCTACAACAAGGTCACGGAGCATTTGAATCCAGCACAGACCTATCAGCGGGTGAAAGAACTGGATGCGAAGAAGGGGCTCGTGTGGCTGGATCCGTCGAAGGCAAACAATACCTACGGCCTGGCGATGAATCGCGACGAAGCCGCGAAGCTTGGCATTGTTTCGCTGAGCGATTTGTCGAAGGCGCTCAAGGGCGGCAAGGAATTGACGTTCGCGTGTAATTCGGAGTTCTATGCACGTCCCGACGGACTCAAGCCGCTACAGCAAGCCTATGGTTTCAGCTTCTCGCCGTCGCAGGTCAAGCGGATGGATTCGGGCCTGACGTATCAGGCGCTGAAGGACCGGCAGGTCGATCTTGCGCTGGTGTTCATGACCGATGGCCGCGTGCCCGCGTTCAACTTCATCGTGCTGCGCGACGACAAAGGTTTCTTCCCGGCCTACGCACTGACACCGGTCATCCGTAAGGAAACACTCGATGCAAATCCGAAGCTCGCGGGCATTCTCAACGCACTGTCCGCGAAACTCGACGATCAGACCATGGCGCGCCTGAACGCCGAAGTGGATGTGTCGAAGAAGTCGGTGGATGACGTCGCGGCAGAGTTCCTGAAGTCGTCGGGACTGATTTAAGCGGGGCTCTGGCGCACACATGAAATATGAACTCGTGGTGGCAGCTGCACAGATAGAAAGCGTGCCGGGTGCGATTGCTTCGAATGCCGACAAGCATCTGTCGATGCTGGCAGCAGCCGCAGCGGCGGATGTACAACTGCTGGTATTTCCAGAACTGTCACTGGTAGGTCACGACGCGGGGAGGGAAACGCTGAATCTCGCCATGCCTGCCGATGACCCCGTGCTGCTGCGAATAGCGGCTGCATGCAATGACATGCATGCAGTAGTCGGCTTCATAGAAGAAGCACCGGGCGCGCAGTTCTACAACAGCGTGGCTACGCTGGCACAAGGCCACGTGGTCCACGTGCATCGGAAGATTTCGCTGGCGACTTACGGCAAGCTCGATGACGGTAAGTATTTCGCCCCAGGCGACGCACTCGGCGGTTTCGATCTCGATGCGCACTGGCGCGTCGCTACGCCGATCTGCGCTGACCTGTGGAATCCGGCGCTCGTGCATGCATCGGCGTGTGCGGGCACGACCTTGTTCGCGGCGCCGGTCAGCTCGGCGCTCGAAGCCGTCGGCCAGGACTTTGACAACCCGCGCGGTTGGGATCTCGCCTTGCGTTTCTACGCGCTTGTCTACGGGACACCGGTCGTGATGGCGAACCGCGTGGGCCGCGAGGGCGACCTTCATTTCTGGGGCGGTTCGCGCATCGTCGGCCCCGATGGTCACGTCATTGCTCAAAGCGAACAGGCCCGCGAAGAACTGGTGATCGCGACATTGGACTACGACGCCGTGCGCCGCGCGCGGTTCGCATTGCCCACCATTCGCGACGCCAACGCGCTGAAGTTGAATCCGGCAATTGCATCGTGTCGCATCGTGTCGGATTCGTGATGGGCTTGGTCGTGAACCTGCGCTCACGCCGCAAAACGGCGGAAGACAATAGCTTCACACAAATGCTTTTTTGGGCGGACATGACGATGTGGGACGCAGCACGGGTTCACGCTCTACTGGCCAGCCGGCGCGAAGGATTCAGTCTGGCGCAACCGTTTTATATCGACGAATCGTTTCACGCGCTGGATCTCGACGCTGTCTTTATGAACGACTGGCTGTTCGCGCTGAACGCCTGCGAGATTCCCCAGCCCGGCGACTATCAGACGCTGGAAGTTGGCGAGACATCGGTTGTCGTGTTGCGCGATCCGCACGGTGAGATCAAGGCATTCTTCAATACCTGCCGGCATCGCGGATCGCGTATCTGCATGGAACCGCGGGGGCATGTGCACCGGCTGGTCTGTCCTTATCATCAGTGGGTGTATGACCTGGACGGCTCGCTGTTGCACGCACGCCAGATGCCGCCTGATTTCGAACGCGAGGGTTATGGACTCGCACCGGTGCAGGTGGAAGTGATCTGCGGCATGGTCTATATCTGTCTCGCCGATCCTTCCGATCCCCACGCGATTACACCCGATCTGTCGCGCTTTCGCCGTGCGGTGACGCCATACATTGCACCACATCAGCCCGAGCGGACGAAGGTGGCGTGCTCCATGACGATCGTGGAGAACGCGAACTGGAAGCTTGTGATCGAGAACAACCGCGAGTGTTATCACTGCTCGGGCAATCATCCCGAACTGCTTGCCACGCTGGTTGAATTCGCTTTGCCTGACGATCCGCACGGCTCGCAGGATTTTCGGCAGCTGATGGATGACAAAGCTCGCCAGTGGGACAGCTTGAGCCTTCCGCATCTGCCGGCAGATGGGGGCAACGAGTTCCGTTGCATCCGCTTGCCGTTTCATCGCGGCGCAGTATCGTTCACGGCGGATGGGTCGCCGGCCTGTACCAAACTGCTCGGCGAGCTGACCGAGCCGGATCTGGGTTCAGTGAGGATGTTCCGGGTACCGAACAACTGGAATCATTTCCTCTCTGATCACATCATGCACTTTCGCATCCTGCCGCTCTCCGCGAACCGGACCGAGTTGCGCACGACGTGGCTCGTTCATGAAGACGCGGTGGAAGGCGTGGATTACGACGTCGAAACGCTCACGTCGGTCTGGCGCGCGACCAACGACCAGGACGCGAGGCTGGCGGCAAACAATCATTTAGGAATTGCATCGAAAGTCTATGTGCCGGGACCGTACGCGCCCTCCGAGTTCATGTTGCGCAACTTCACGAACTGGTACGCGGACAAACTTGGCGCGTATGTTGAACGCGCGAGTTCGAAGCCCCGGACGATTGCATTCCAGGTGTCCAATGGCTAACGGCCTTGGCGATATCGACGCGCTCGAAGAGCCGTTCCCTGATACCCCGGATGCGCCCGTGGATCGCGTGCTGGAATGCGTCGACGTGCGGTGCGAATCGCCGGATGTGAAGACGTTTGTGTTCCGCGATACAGCCCTTGATGCACCCCGTTTCGTCGCCGGGCAGGCGATGCTGCTGACGCTCGATATTGACGGCGAGCGCGTGGACCGGACATTTTCGATAGCATCGGCGGCCGGTACCGTTGCCGATAACAACACCCTCGAACTCACGCTCAAGCGGCAGCCTGCAGGTCGAGTTACGCGCTGGTTGCACGATGAACTGAAGCCGGGCATGCGTGTGCGTTCGCGTTATCCGCTAGGCGTTTTTCGGCTCGATACCATGCCGCAAGGACCGATCGCGTTGGTCTCGGCGGGATCGGGCGCGTCACCGTTGATGTCGATGCTGCGTACCCTCGCGCGCCACGCGCCCTGGCAGGATATTGCGTGGTTGCATGCGGCACGTCGTGTGGAAGATATCTTGTTCGCCGACGAGATTGCGACGTTGCAAACGCGCATGCCCAAGCTGCAAGCGACCATCACGCTGAGTCAGCCCGGACCCGGGTGGTTCGGCTTGCGTGGGCGCGTATCCCGACGGCTGATAGCGGCAGCCATACCTGATTTTTTCACGCGTGAAGTTTATTGCTGCGGCCCGACGTCGTTTATGGACGATGTCCGCCGCATTCATGCCGCCGATGGCGCCCGACATGCGCGTTTTCATGTAGAGCATTTCGGCGCGGCGGGGGTCGCGGTCTCGACTTCGCCGGCAGACAGCGCGGTTTTGGATACGGACACGAAATTCATTATCACGCTTGGCGACAAGCACTTTACCGCGCGTGTGGGCGAAACGATCTTGATGGCCGCATCGCGACAGCAGGTCGTCATTCCCTGCGGTTGCGCGAGCGGTATCTGCGGAACCTGCAAATTGCGCAAACGCTCGGGCGTGATTGACATGAGCCATCAAGGCGGTCTCTCGATGCAAGACGAAGCAAAGGGTCTCATTCTTGCCTGTTCGAGCCGGCCGTTATCCGACTTGGTGCTTGACTTCTAACCGCTCTCCGGCAGACCACACGAAATGAACGATCACGTCGGAGCATTCGTCCACTCGCTTCGCTTCGAAGATCTGCCCGATGCTGTGGTCGAGCAGGCGCAATACTGCTTACTCGATCTGCTCGGCGTCGCGGCAGCGGGCAGCAGCACGCAACTCGCGCAGATAGCCTGCGATCATGCCGCTGAATTTTTCGGCGCGGGCAGCATGCGCACACGACTGCTGTTCGACGGACGTATTGCGAGTCCACTGGGTGCAGCATTGGCTGGCGCGATGACTATCGACAGCTTCGACGGTCACGACGGTCATTCGCTGACCAAGGGTCACGTCGGCGTGGCTGTGCTGCCTGCGTTGCTGGCGATGGCGGAACTGGACCCGTCCATGGACGGCCGTTCATTCCTCACAAGCCTTGTGCTCGGCTATGAGATCGGGACGCGTGCCGGCATCGCGCTGCACGCAACCAGCAGCGAATATCACACGTCCGGCGCGTGGAACGCCCTGGCCGCAGCAGCAGTAATCGCACGAGGGCTGAGGCTCGATATTGAGCGAACGCGCCATGCGTTAGGTATTGCGGAGTATCACGGACCTCGCAGCGACATGATGCGCTGCATCGATTTTCCGACGATGCTCAAGGACGGCTCGGGCTGGGGTTGCATGGCGGGCGTGAGCGCCGCTTTACTCGCCGGGCGTCACTTCACCGGCGCGCCTGCGCTGACAGTCGAAGCTCATGATGAAGGCGGGTTGTGGTCCGATCTCGGGCAACGCTGGTTCATTCTCGAACAGTATTTCAAACCGTTTCCCGTGTGCCGCTGGGCGCATCCGGCAATCGCTTGCGCACTGCGTTTGCGCGAGACTGAAGTATTCGTGGCGGATGCCATTGAAAGCGTCGAGATCGAGACGTTTCACGAGGCCACCCGCCTGTGCGCTTCTGTTCCTGTCACGACGGAGGAAGCGCAGTACGGCGTTCTTTTTCCTGTCGCGGCGGCGCTTCTGGATGGACGCGTGGATGCGGAAACGATCGGGCCGAATGGTCTCGCCGACGCGCGTTTGCGTTATCTGATTCCGCGCCTGAGTCTGCGGGATTCCGCTTCATTCAGCGCGCTGTTCCCCGTGCAACGTTGGGCACGTGTCATCGTGCATACACGCGATGGCAGGACGCTTGATTCCGGTCCGATGCAATCACAGGGCGACCCTGAACGGCCATTGCCGAGGGATGCGCTGCGTGCGAAGTTTCGCGCGTTCGCCGATGCGTACGTGGGTCCGGAACGGGCGGCGGCCATGGAGCGGGAGGTGTTCGTTCTGACTCGACCGGTGCATGCCCTGAGCCCGCTTCTTGATCTCGTGCTGAGCGCGCCGGAAAAGTCGCCCGCGGAGGCGTTCAGGTCGGTTTTGTGATCTTGAGCGCAGTGCTCGTCACCTGATAATCGGACAACCCTTCATCGCTCGAGGACTACTCGTGGACCAATCCGTGCGGCATCCTGCCGAACCTTCCGGCCCTGTGGAATACGATCCCGCATCGGTTGCAGGCAAGCAACCGCCCATCGCCGATGAAACCGATCTGCTCGTGATCGGCGCGGGGCCGGCGGGGCTTGCCGCGGCGCTGGCTGCATCAAATCGAGGTGTGCGGGTGACGTTGATCGACGAAAACCCCGTGCCCTTCGAGACGATGGGCGAAGAGATTCCGCTGCACTTCGGCGGTCGCATGGGCGCGGTCGTGGCAAACCGGAACGCCATGCTCGAAGCGCTGCTGGAAAGCGCGCCTGAACTTGCCGATGCGCTGGAGGCCGGAGTGGATGTGCGCCTCGGTACGGTTGCATGGGGCCTGTTTCCGCAACGTCCCACGGCTGCATGGATCGACGGCTGCGTCGCGGGTCTCGCAGACGAAGATCGTGCGTATTTACTGCGTTTCAAACAGGTGATTGTTGCGTCCGGTAGCCGTGACATGGGGCTTGCATTCTCGGGTTGGGAGCGGCCTGGCGTGATGGGGGCGAGCGCGGCTTATCGGCTCGCGATGGTTTATGGCGCGCTTGGCGCGCGCGTAGCTGTGGTGGTGGGTAGCAGTACTGCCACGTTGCAGATAGCGAATGCACTCTCCGACAAAGGCGTGCGTATCGCCGCGGTGATCGAGCAAGGCGAAACCGTGACAGGCGATGCCTCGCTGCTCGCACAGCTCATCACAAAGGGAACGCAGGTGCTGACGCGCCATGTGATCGAGCGGGGCGAGGGCGCTGCCGGACCGGGCGAGGTCGAGGCTGTGACGGTCACGACAGTGGACGCAAACGGGCGGCATCGGAAGGACGAATCGAAGCGCCTCGCTTGCGACACGGTGCTGCTGGGGATCGCGACAATACCGGCGATTGAGTTGCTGGAGGCGGCCGGCTGCGAGACCGCGTTCATCCCGGAGCGCGGCGGGCACGTTGCAAGGATCGGCGAAGCACAGCGTACGTCGTTGCCGTTCATCTTCGCCGCAGGCGATTGCGCCGGGACATGGGCGGCTAAAAGTGCAGCGCCATCGATCGCGAGACGCGAAGGTCGGATTGCGGCGGCGGCCGCATTGAGCGCTTTGGGCGTGAATGACCGAGAGGTTGCCTATGAGCCGCCCGTGGTTCCTGATATGGACGACGCCGATCCCGCAGGCGAGCGCTGCGCGTGGGTGCGTGCGTCGGTGATCGAAGGGGTTGGCGAGCCGTATGTCTGCCAATGCGAGGAGGTCACGGCGGCCGAGATCCTGCTGGTTCGCCCTCCGCGTTACATCGGCTGGGAACGCAAGAACGACAACGAGCACACGCACACGCTCGGACAACTTGCCGGCGATGGCCCGCCTAACCCTGACATCGTCAAGCGTCTCACGCGCGCCTGCATGGGGCCATGCCAGGGACGCCGATGCCGCGAGCAAGTGGCGGCGCTGTTGTCGATCGGCTCGGGAACCGAACTGGCGGCCATCCCGTTGGCCACGTTCCGATCGCCGGTGCGCCCACTGCCGCTGCGGCAGCTTTCTGCCCTGGAAGAAGTGCCCGAACTCGGCAAGCACTGGGATAGCTGGTTTGGAATGGCCTCCCAATGGGTGCCGTTCTGGCGGCCCGTGCCGCTTTATACGGCGGCAGGACGCGAGCGCGGCGCGGCCGTGGCGAGCGAGTAGGTTTCAATAAACGCGCAAGCACGAGGACAAGCACACCATGACAGCGCAACACCGCCAGACAGACTATCCCGGCCCCAACAACGACGTGCCTGAAGGCGCTGCGGTTGTCATCGTTGGCGGAGGTGTCACGGGGCTGAGCGCTGGATGGTGGCTAGCCAGCGCTGGCGTAGACGTGCTTGTGCTCGACGCCGGCCTGATCGGCTGGGGTGCATCCGGCCGCAACGGCGGCGGCTGCTCGCATCATCACAGCCCGTTATTCCTGGAAGAGCAGCGGCTCTGGCCGATGATGGACGAGTTACTCGGTTATCCTACCGAATTCCGACCCAACCGCATTCGTATTGCGCTCGACGAGCATCAGTTCCTGCTATATCGCCGGGCGCTCGATAACGGCGCGTTTCATGGCTTGCGCTCCGACATCCTCGATCCCGCGCAGGTCCGCGACCTCGTGCCGTTCGCGGGCGGCAACGTCTTCGGCGGGTACTTCTATCACTTTGGCGGTCACGCGAATCCGCACCGGACGCTGCAAGCTTACGCATGGGCGATGCAGGATAACGGCGGTCGCTTGTTGCAGCATACGAACGTGACCGGCTTCACGACGAACAGCGGACACGTCACTGGCGTAAGCACAAATCGCGGCCACATCGCCTGTGATCATCTGGTGCTTGCCGCCGGACTGCACACGGGCGAACTTGCCGCGCAACTTGGCGTAAATATCCCGCTTGCAAGCGCGCGCGCGGAGATGATCGTGACGGAACCGCTACCGCCCATGAACATAGGTGGCGTTGACGGCAACGGCCTGTATGGACGGCAGACGCTGCGCGGCAATCTCGCGTATGGGGGAGGTCCGCACGAGTGGATCGATCTCGCCGACGCGAACCGCCAGCGGCCTCATTCCACACCTTTGCAATGCAGCATCGCGGCCCGCGTGGCGAACTTGTTTCCGAAGGTCGCGCATGCGCGTGTGATTCGGAGCTGGGCGGGTTTCATCGAGAATACGCCTGACGGACGGCCGATTATCGACCAGCCTGGTCAATTCGATAACCTCACCCTGGCGACGTTATCGAGCGTCGGCTTCGGGTTGTCGCCGGCGAGTGGTCACGCTATCCGCGATCTCGTGATTGACGGCAGATGCAGCTTCGCGGATCTGTCGAGCTTTGCGCTTGCGCGATTTGCGAATCTTGAACCGGACTGGCGCGCGTTGCAGGGCTGGCTGCCGCTGGCATCACAGTTCGCGTCACAGCCCGCCCCGCAAGACTCGCTCGCACCGCTAGGAACGTGACTGCGCGCCGCGCAGGTCGGAAGGGCTCGCCTGATACACACGGCGCACCCAGCGCGCCAGATGCGAGGGCGAAGCAAAGCCTGTAGCGAGCGCAACGTCGGCCACCGGAACGCTTGAGTAGGCCAGCAATTCGTGCGCGCGTTCGAGCCGCAGTTGCACGTAATAGCGTGCGGGCGTGGCGTTCAGGTGACGAAGGAACAGGCGTTCGAGTTGTCGCGATGTCATGCCGATAATCGTCCCGATCTGCGCAATCGGCAGCGGTGCTTCGACGTTCGCGCGCATCAGGTCGATCGCTCGCCGGATGCCTCTTGGCAGGCTGGCGTGATTGTGGTCGCGCCAGCCGCGCTGATCGTCGCGGCCGTCGCGGATGCGTTCATGATGAAACTGGTTTGCCACGCGCACCGCGAGCTCAGCGCCGTGCTGCCCGGAGATCAGGTGCAGCATCATGTCCATTGCCGCGATGCCACCTGAGCAGGTCATCCGGTTTCTATCGATCTCATAGATCTTTCCCGAGCAGAGCAGGTCGCGAAACTCCTCCGTGAACGCCGGCAGATTTTCCCAGTGGATGGTGCATTGGTAACCATCGAGCAACCCCGCGCGGGCCAGCAGATAGCTGCCTGTGGATAGGGACCCGATCACTGCCTTGCTGCGCGCCGCAGTGCGCAGCGCGCGCAGATAGCGGGGTTCGAGTTCGGGGTCGAGCCGCAGGCCGCCGCACACGAACAGATAATCCGCCTGAAGCATGGCCTCGGCGAGCGGGCGAGCCTTTAGTTCAATTCCGTTCGACGCCTGTACCGGTGTCCCGTCGAGACTTGCCATGTCCCATGCGTAGAGCGGCTGGGCGGCAAGGCGATTAGCCGAGCGCAAGGGTTCGATCGCGGATGACAGGCTCATCATGGACAGCCCTTCCACCAGCAGGAACACGAAGCGCCGCGTAATAACAACCGTCCGCGATTCAG
>DASYLW010000328.1:0-7409 GCA_036009385.1 Caballeronia sp. | reverse complement strand
TGGAACGATGCGAAGAAACCGCGCCGCCCCTGCAGCGCCACTTCACTCATATAGGTCGCGCTCGTGCCGTATTCACCGCCCACCGACAAGCCCTGGAACAGCCGTGCGATCAGCAGGAAGAACGGCGCCCATGCACCAATGCTCGCGTAGGTTGGCAAGAAGCAGATCACGAGCGAGCCCGCGCACATCATGAGCACCGAAATCATCATCGAGGTGCGGCGGCCGTGCTTGTCGGCGATACGGCCGAACATCCAGCCGCCAATCGGCCGCATCAGGAACCCCGCTGCAAACACGCCCGCGGTGTTGAGCAACTGCGTGGTCGGGTTCCCACTTGGAAAGAACGCCGGCGCGAAGTACAGCGCGAGGAACGAGTAGATATAAAAGTCGAACCACTCGACGAGATTTCCCGACGAAGCGCCGACGATCGCGAAGACGCGGCGCCGGGTATCGGCTGAAGTTGAGAGGACGGTGTCGGCCATGATGGTTGAAACTCCTGTCGCGTGTTGAAAACGGCGGCTTGTGTCCGCTCTTGCGCCGGCCTGATCCCGGTGACGGTCCGCCCTGAGCGGCGTTGGCGCGCCAGTTTATACGACGAGAAGCAGGTTCATGCAAGATGACGATCAGAAAAAATTCAACCTACGATTTAACTTCAATAGAAAGTTTTTTGTCAAAATACGAAATTGAGAAAAATCCCGTAAAGCCTTTTGAGCTTTGAATTCCTGCTGGATCAATGGTTTGCAGCCGACTGGCCGAAGGATGGAGCGCTCTCAGTCAAACCTTACGATCACAGATGCTGAAAGAATTCAGTAATTACCCTGAATCACGAAGCTGAGCCGCGAAACCAAGCCACAAGAAACGGTCCCCGCCCGCGCATCGCCGCTCTCGATTCAGGCGATCCCTGAGCCGAAGTCTTGCCATAATTGCGGACGCCTGGTTTTTCTGGAGAACCGCATGAATCCGCAGTCCGATCAAACGCAGCAAACGCAGCAAACGCATCAAACACTTCACACGCTCGACGCCGCCCTGGCATCGAAATTCGCCCGGCTCGCATTGGGCCACCTGACGCGCGAATACCCGAACAAGCTCGACCACGTGATGGGCAGCGCCGCCGATGCACAAGGCCCGCGCGCGCTCCATCCGATCTTCTATGGCAGCTTCGACTGGCACTCGTGCGTTCACGGATACTGGTTGATCGCGCGGCTTGCCGACCGTTTTCCCGCCTTGCCGGAAGCGCCTGACATTCGTGCGCTGATCGACTCGCATTTCACTGATGCCAATGTCGCCGCCGAAGTCGCGTACTTGCAGCGTCCGGAGGCACGTGGTTTCGAGCGTCCGTACGGCTGGGCGTGGCTGCTCGCGCTTGCCGGCCAGCTTCATTCGATGCAGTCAGCAGAAGGCCAGCGTTGGTCCGCGACCCTGGCGCCGCTTGCGCACGCGTTTGTCGAGCGATTCACGGAGTACCTGCCGAAATTGACGTATCCGCTGCGGGTGGGCACGCATTTCAATACGGCGTTCGCTCTGGCGCTGGCTGTTGGTTATGCACGGCAACTGGGTGACACGGCGTTCGAAACGCTGATCGCCGATACCGCGCGCCGCTGGTATCTGAACGATGCCGGCTGTCAGGCGTGGGAACCGGGCGGCGATGAATTTTTATCGTCGTCGCTAATGGAAGCCGAGTTGATGCGACGGGTGTTGCCCCCGGCCGAATTCGCTGGCTGGTTCGACCGCTTCCTGCCGCAATTGGGCGCGAGCGAACCCGCGACGTTGTTCGTGCCAGCCACCGTGACGGATCGCAGCGACGGCAAGCTTGCCCACCTCGACGGCCTGAACCTGAGCCGCGCGTGGTGCCAGCGTTCGCTCGCACGTGTGCTGCCGGTGGGCGACGTGCGTACCGGCCTGCTTGATGCGACGGCGAACGCTCATCTTGCAGCGGGCCTGGCGCATGTGGCGGGCGACTACATGGGCGAGCACTGGCTGGCGACGTTTGCGTTGCTGGCGCTGGAAGCCTGACTGTTCGATGCTTCGCGTTTGCGGACCCGATCTCATCCGCGCGGTTGAAATGCGATCACGCTCATGCCGGCCAGCGCGATCGCGACGCCGGCGAGATCCCAGCTGGTCGGGCGAATCCGTTCAACGATCCATAACCACATGATCGCCACGGCGATGTATACGCCTCCGTACGCGGCATACACGCGGCCAGCGGCGCTGGCATGCAGGGTGAGCAACCATGCGAAGAGTGCGAGTGCCAGCGCACCGGGGATGAGAAGCCAGGGCGAACCGCCCTCCTTCAGCCATCGATAGGGAAAATAGCAGCCCACTATCTCGGCAATGGCGGTCACCACGTACAGCAGGAACGTCTTCATATCGGCAGCCAGGGTTTCGCGGCGGGTTTTATGAGCGGGCTCTCTACAAGCGCCCTCTCACTTGCCATTCTCACCAAGCGCTGCCAGTCCTGCGAGCAATGCCTGATGAAACGCGTGCGGGTCCTGCATCTGTGGCGCGTGACCCAGCTCCGCAAACTCGACCAGCTTCGCACCGGGGATCGCCTCTGCCGCGTGTTCAGCCAGCTCCGGATAATGCCCGAGCGTGGGCCGGATCTCCGGCGGCGCGAGATCCCGGCCGATCGCGGTGGTGTCCTTATCGCCGATCAGCAATAACGTCGGCGTCCTGATCTGCCCGAACTCGTAGACAACCGGCTGCGTATAAATCATGTCGTAAAGCAACGCCGAATTCCAGGCCACGACGTCCTTGCCCGCCCCGCGATACATTCCCGCCAGCATCTGCACCCACGGCTCGTAACGCGCGTCCCAGTGACCCGCATAATACGTGGCTTGCTCGTATTTGCGAATGCCGTCGGCGCTTGTCTTCAACTCGCGCGCGTACCAGTCATCGATCGAGATGGAAGGCACGCCTTTCGCCTTCCAGTCCTCCAGCCCGATCGGATTCACCAGCACAAGCTGCTCGGTCTCTTGCGGATACATCAGCGCGTATCGCACCGCAATCATGCCGCCCGTGGAATGCGCGACGAGCGTCGCTTTTTTCACGCCCAGCGCCGCGAGCAACGCGTGCGTATTGCGCGCGAGTTGCTGGAACGTGTACTGATACCGCACCGGTTTGGTCGATTTGCAAAAGCCGATCTGGTCCGGCGCGATCACGCGATACCCCGCATCGGTCAACACGTCGATACTCGCCTTCCACGTCGCCGCGCAAAAGTTCTTGCCGTGCAGGAGCACCACGGTCCGTCCGTTAGGGCGCTTGGACGCGACGTCCATATAAGCCATGCGCACGATTTGCCGCTGCGATGAAATCGCGAACCGGCCGACCGGATACGGATAGTCGAAGCCCTGGAGTTCGGGACCGTACGCAGGACCGTCGTTGTCGGACGATGCAGGAGATGAAGCGGCCGATGGCGAGGACCCGGGTTCATCGCTGGAAGCAGCGGAAGCGGTCGAATCGGCGAAGGCAGGCGATGCAATCGATACGGCTAAAGCCAGAACTGCGCAAAGCATGCGGCTAATCGAAGTCATGGGCGCGGAGGCTCGCAAATGGAAACGAGGGAGAAACCAGAAAAATCGCAGCAAAGCCGGACAAGGATTGTCGCGGCTCCACGATGCACACATGCAGCATGTGGCGGCCGGGGGATTTTATCGCGTACGCGTTTTGGCCGCCGGCAGCATGGATACCATCGACAAGCATCGATCTCATCGCCACGTGATGGTCCCCAGCGCCTTATACTCCCGCCTCGACTCACCTGGATGAAACCCGACCTCACACGCCGCATGAAAATCCGCTTCACGTTCCTTGCCTCTTTGCTGGCCGCGCTCGGCGCCGCCGTATCCGTCAATGCCCTTGCGGCCGGCGGCTGTCCCCAGTTCAGTCCCGGTGGCCGGGCGCCCATAGTCGCCAATGCGAAGATGCGCGCCTCGACGCAGCAACTTTGTTATTCCGACTTCGCTGTCCTGCATTCCGGTGTGACACACGGGCCGTTGTGGTCGGCGGAACACTTGACGGCCGAGCACATGGACGATGCCCGCGACAACACCCGCACCAACCGTTTTTTCGTCGATAAAAAATTGCCGCCCGGCGACAGCGCCACCCTCTCGGACTACAAGAAGAGCGGCTACGATCGCGGCCATATGAGCCCGGCCGGCGATCGCTGGGACAAAAAAGGCATGGCGGAATCGTTTTCGCTCGCGAACGTAGTACCGCAAAATCCGTCGAACAACCGGCGCATCTGGTCGCGCATAGAACAGTCCGTGCGACGGCTGGTGGAGCAATCCGGCGATGCCTACGTGGTCACGGGCCCCCTGTTTTCCGGACGGCAATTGCAGACCATTGGCGAGTCGCGTGTGCTCGTGCCCACGCAGCTGTATAAGGTAGTGTATTTACCCGGACGCGACCTCGCGTTCGCGGTGGTGGTCGAGAACACGCCGACGAACGAATACACGGTCAAGACGGTCCGGGAACTGGAAACCATGAGCGGGCTGCAATTTCCAGGTATTCCGGACACGCTGAAAGACCAACGCATTGGAGGACTGAAAGGTGTTTAAGCCATTTGCCAACGATACCGATTCGCTCAACATCAATGGCGACGCGCTCGTGATCGCCAACGACATCGCACGGCTGTCCATTTCCGGCGACCTGGAGATCGCACGTGACAAGACCGGCTTGACCACGGCGCTGGCGCTGCAAAAGGCGGTCAACGCCATCGTCGATGCCTTGCAGAATGACGCAAGCCTACCCGTAAAACTCGCCGATGAAACGCCGAAACCAGCGGGCAAGACGGATAATCCGTTCATCTGAGCGTTAAAAAATTGGCCGGAGACGTATCTTGATCGAATGCCACATTGAACCCAGTCCGCTCGGCCACCTCGTGTATCGCGCTGAGGACGATTACCTGACGGGATTGTTCTTCGTCGGCCAGAAGCATTTTCCCGCCGGTCTCATCGATACTGGAGCGCCGAAGTCACGTGCAATCACAACGGCGATGGAACAGATCGCCGAGTACTTCGCCGGTGAACGCACCGTGTTTTCCGTACCGCTGCGGCTTAATGGCACCGAATTCCAGCAACGTGTGTGGGCGGCGTTGCAAGAGATCCCGTTCGGCACCTCCTGGACGTACGGCGAACTTGCACGCAGGATGGGGGTTGCCGCGGGGGCGTCGCGAGCCGTGGGTGGAGCGAACGGACGCAATCCCGTGGGGATCATTGTGCCGTGTCATCGCGTGATAGGCGCCGATGGAGAGCTGACCGGCTACGCGGGCGGCGTAGAGCGCAAGCAACATCTGCTGACGCTTGAAGGTGGCCCCGGACGCGCGCAACTCACGTTGTTCTGAACGCCCGGAACCAACGGACACGCAGCCGATAGATAGACCGCGCAGGACACAAAAAACCCCCGCAAGCACTACGCGCTTGCGGGGGTTTTACGCTTCTGGACGCCGGGAAATAACGTCCAGCGCGTCCAGACTCACAACACAGATTACTGCTGCTGCGTGCTGACACGAATTTCGACGCGGCGATTCTTTGCGCGGCCAGCAACGGTCGAGTTCGAAGCGACCGGATTCGACGCGCCAAATCCTTGCGCCGTGTAGCTTTGCGAACGCAAACCATTGCTCTTCAAATACTGCATCACCGATTCCGCACGGCGTTGCGACAACTGCCGGTTGTGCGCAGCCGGACCTGTTGAATCCGTGTAGCCCGCTACTGCGACCTGGCGCAACGTCACGCCCTGTGCAGCAGACACGAACTCGTCGAGCGTGTCGGTTGCTTTCGGCGTCAGCGTAGCGCTGTCGGTAGCGAAGTTGGCGTCGCCGCTCAAATCGATCTGGCGGGGCATTTCCACCGCGGCCTGCGGGACTGGAGCCGGTACCGGCGCCGGTGCAACTTCAGCTTGAGCAGGCGCGCCGCACTGGAACGTCAGGACACGCGGATCGGCCGGATCTTCGGACGGCGCGCGCAGGCGTTCCATGGTTTCGAGCTTGTATGCGGGCTTGTCGCCGCAAATTTTCTGGGCCTGCTTCACGCACGCCGCCACGCCTTCGAACAAGCCATGACATTCCACGCGATAAACCTGCGCGCCATTGGCCGTCTGGATCTCGTTGGCGTTGAAAGTCGGGCCCGAAGCTGAAGAGCAGCCTGCGAGTACACCGATTGACAACAGACCTGCAGCGATTAGTTTATTGGACATCTTGTTTACCATTCTTAAATTGACGTGTGACTGAGATATCGAGACAAATGCGTACTGGATGGGCCATCAGACAGTTACCCGATTTTCACAGCCACCTATTCGCCTCAAGCCTTCGATCCGGATCTTGAAAATGATCTGGAATCCGAAATCGCGCGGCATGTTAGCACGCGAAAACTAGCATTCCTAACTGGATAATTCCTAATAAATGAAACACTTTAGAGCGATTTAGGAAATAACCTATAAACGTGAATAATCGGAAAACTTTTGACGCGTCATTACTGCGCGAGAAATAAAAAGCGGCCGCGAGTGCGGCCGCTTTTTCACATTTTGAAATGCGTTGCAAGCGAACGAAAGGCAGGCAGAAAAAGCAACATCAAGGACTTGACGCGTCAGGCGCGCTTCACTTTGGCAACGGCATCAGGTCAACATCCGACTGGCGCTGAAGATCTTGAACCTTTGTTTGCAATGCACGCAATTGCGCTTGTGCGGCATCCTGTTCCGCACGCAGTGAACGGATCGCTTCCTGTTGCTCCGCCTGCCTGTCGGCGACCTGGCTTTGCTGCGTCCGCGCGACATCGAGGTCGGCCTGCAGACGATTGGCGCGCCCTTGCTGGACCGCGATCAGCCGGTCAGCAAAGTTCTTTTCGGCTTCGAGCTTGGTCCGGCGAATCTCGGTATCGGCGAGTGCCGCACTGTTCTTGGCAAAATCCGCATAAATGGTTTCCGCACGAGAATCCACTTGAGTCTTGACCACGCGCCAGAATTTCTTTTGCTGAAACAATGCAATATAAAACGTCATTTCGTCGGGGTAAAACAGCAAGCTCGCGCCATAACTGCCGTTATACGTGGTGCGCAATTCCTTTACCCTTGCGTCGCGAATCATTTGCTGCAGTTCCGCGACGTTGCCATTCACTGTTGCCTGCGGTTCGTCGGCCGCGCCGTTGGTCAGAAGACTGCGGCGCGCGCTTGAGTCACCAAGTGCATCGGCTGCCGGGGCACTGCCTTGCTTGGGCGCTGTGGGCCCGGCGGCACACGCTGCGCCGCACAGGACGAACCATGCCAAGACCAGTGCCCCGCCTCTCGTTGTATTGTTGGAGTTCATGGAATTTCCGGGTTGAACGCAATTAAGAATGCGAAAGCACCGGAATTATGGCAGATAGAAAAGCTAAAGCGGAAAATCCATGAAGAGGCTTTTTACAGTCTCATCATCACCTGAAAACACC
>DASYLW010000327.1:0-2323 GCA_036009385.1 Caballeronia sp. | reverse complement strand
CGGCAGCGCTCATGGCCTCGCGGCCGGTGAGGCCGTCGCGCACCCAGTCCACGGCGTAGTCCGCGTCTTTCAGTGCACGCATCAGGCTTTGCCCGATCTGGAGGTCGTCTTCGACCAGCAGAACTCTCATGCCTCTCTCCTTGTCGACCAGAGTTGGCAATTCAGCGCTTGCTCCGGCCCCACGCCAACGTTTTCCCCAACATTCTCACACCCTCGCGAGCGGAAAACTCACCGCCGCCACAATCCCCGAGCGGCCATCGCAGCGGTTCTGGATGACCGCCTGGCCGCCATATTTTGCCGTGATCGCCTTCACGATCGACAGGCCGAGACCGGTTCCCTCAACGTCCGCGTGCGTATCTGAGTTCGCGCGAAAGAAGCGGTCGAAGACACGCGGCAGGCACTCCTCCGCGATACCCGGACCGGTGTCCGTGACCTCGATCCATAAGGCATTCGCCTCGCGACGCATGCGCAAGTCGATCGTGCCGCCATCCGGCGTGTAACGCACCGCGTTGCTCACGAGATTCTTGACGGCAATAGCAACATCCGCCCGCGAGGCTGCGACCTTGTCGGTGAGCATGGCTTCCGCGCCAATATCGATACCCCGCGCCGCCGCGATCGGCAGCACGCCGGAGACAGCATCGACCACGATTGGCGAAACATCCGCAGGCTCTATCGCGGCGCCGAGCGGCGCGTCCGCGCGCGCGAGCCGCAGCAACTGCCCGATCAGCATGCTGCTGCGCGTTATCCCGCTGCGCAATTCCTGAAAACGCTCCTGGTTGCCGGCCACGATATGCGGCTGCAGATTGTCCGCCTGCAACTGCAGCGCGGTGAGTGGCGTGCGCAGTTCGTGGGCGGCGTCGGCAATGAACTTGCGTTCGGATTCGATCACCTGCGCGAGCCGCGCGATCATGCGGTTGATCGATTCGACGAACGGCAGCACTTCGCCCGGCACGCCCGTGACGGGCAGCGGCTTGAGGTTCGCGGCATCGACGGATTGCGCGGCTCGCGCGAGTGGCGTCAGCCGCCGCAGCGTGCGGTTCACGATCACGATGACAGCGAAGAGCACGAGCGGCAACAGGATCAGCGTGGGCCAGAGGGTGGTCAACGCGGTTTCACGCACGAGCTCGTCGCGCACCGACGAACGCTGTGCCACCTGGATCACACTTTCGTCCTGGCGCAGCGTGTAGATACGCCAGCGTTCGCCATTCACTATCTCCGATGAAAATCCTGCCGGCGCGCTTGCCGGCAGCGACAGTGATGGGTCGGTGGAACGCAGCGGGACATCGGCGCCGGGTTTGCGGATGGTGATCACGATATCGCGCGCCGGTTGCGAACCGCGTGCGGGCGCGCTCGGGATCGCATCGGCGAGACCGCCGCGCATGCGCATGGCGACCTGCTCCAGGCGCAGGTCGAGCAGGGCGCTCCCACCGGTGCGGCAGAGCTGATACGTACTGACACTCTGCGCGATGGCGACAACGCTGACCAATACTGCCAGCGCGATGATGAGATTGTTGCGGAGCGAAGGTCTCATGGAATGGCGCGTGAAGGCGGATGAAAACGATGGGTTCATCAATCGATACCACTTCTGGCTCAAAGACCCAAGCGCGGCGAGGGACCGCGCGCGCTCAAATCCAGCTCAATTCCAGCGCATTTCTTGCTCATTCTTGCTTGCGAACATGCCGTCATTCGAAGCGGTGGTTCGCTTCGGCACCCAACCGGAAATGACTCATGTTCCACCTCTTTCGCAATCATTCGAGCGCCAGCAACAGCGATCAGGCTACCTCGCGCGACGACGATGCATCGACCGAAAAAGTCGCGCTGTCCACCGAACGTCCTGCTACGTATGACGAAATGCTGCCGTGGCTGGTGCTTGGCGCGGTGGCCGGTTTCTGATCCATTTGCCTAACGACCACGGCATCGCTCATTTCCCCCTCATTCTGCATCATCAGAATCCTGTTCATCGATACGGCGCACCAAGCGCCCACAGCAGAAGATAAGGAGCCCGTCATGATCACCTCGCTGCAAGCCCTGTTCGACATATCGCTCGCCATTGCCAGTGCCGCCCTCACCGTCGCGGTCTTCGCGACGCTGGTTCGGCTCGCCGCCGTGGTTCGCCAGCGCGCGACGGTCCTGTTGCAGCGTTCGCACGATTCAGTGCGGATGCAATGAATTGAGCAGTTCCGATAGCCCGAGCCACAGGATCTGCACGCCGATGCAGAAGATCGCGAACGCGAAGAGCCGCATGGCGACCTGCGTGCCGGACGGTCCGAGCAGCCGCTGGACGTTCGCCACGAAGCGCACGCACAAGTAAATAGTGATGCAC
>DASYLW010000326.1:0-4202 GCA_036009385.1 Caballeronia sp. | reverse complement strand
GCAGCGCGGATCGCCCGCACCCGACGACCACCATTTGCGGCCGTTGATCACGTAGCTGTCCCCGTCGCGCACAATGCTGCACTGGATATTCGTCGCATCCGATGAAGCCACGTCTGGCTCGGTCATCAGGAACGCCGACCGGATCTCGCCTTGCAGCAGCGGTTCGAGCCATTGCCGCTTCTGCTGCTCGCTGCCATACCGTTCGATGGTCTCCATGTTGCCCGTGTCCGGCGCGCCACAGTTGAAGACTTCCGGCGCCCATGGCACGCGGCCCATGATCTCGCAGAGCGGCGCGTATTCCAGATTGCTCAGTCCGGCGCCGCGTTCGGATTCCGGCAGGAACAGGTTCCAAAGACCGGCATCGCGAGCTTGTTGCTTCAGCGTTTCGATCAATGCAGTGGGAACCCAGGCGTTGCCGTTCGCACGGTTGGCCGCGACTTCACTATTGAACGCGCGCTCGTTCGGGTAGATGTGTTCATCGAAGAAATGGCTTAGCTTTTGGCGCAGTTCCTGCACTTTCGGCGTGTAATCGAAATTCATATCGTCTCCAGATTAATCGCTATTCACCGCGCTAGTCACCGACTTTCTGCGCATATGACCATGCGAGTTCGGCCATGGGTTTTGCGCGCTTGCCGGCATCAAGAGCCTGTGTGCTTGCCGCCGTGCCTTCGCTTACTCGCTTCATGATTCCCTGCAAGATCGCGGCAATGCGGAACATGTTGTACGCAAGGTAGAAATTCCAGTCGCCCCGAATGGCAAGACCCGTGCGGGCGAGGTATGTCGCGACGTATTCGTCCTCATCGGGAATGCCCAACGCCGCCCAGTCGAGGCCGCCGATGCCGCGAAACTGCGTCGGGTCAACGTGCCACGCCATGCAGTGGTAAGCGAAATCGGCGAGCGGATCGCCAAGCGTGGACAGCTCCCAGTCGAGCACCGCAAGCACACGCGGTTCGGTTGGATGGAAGATCAGGTTGTCGAGCCGGAAGTCACCGTGAACGATCGACACGCGTTCCGCCGGTGCGCCTTCCTCGCTGCGTGGAATATGTTTCGGCAACCATTCGATCAGCTTGTTCATCGCTTCGATAGGCTCAGTTTCCGACGCAACGTATTGCTTGCTCCAGCGGCCGATCTGGCGCTCGAAATAGTTGCCGGGCTTGCCGTAGGTCTCAAGCCCGACTTGAGCGATGTCCACCGAATGGAGCGCCGCGATCACGCGATTCATCTCGTCGTAGATCGCACCGCGTTCTGACGGCGTCATACCCGGCAGCGCCTGATCCCACAACACGCGGCCTTCGATAAACTCCATCACGTAGAACGCACGCCCGATCACGCTTTCGTCCTCGCATAACGCGAACATTTTCGCGACGGGAACGTCGGTGCCGGCGAGCGCATCCATCACGCGATATTCACGCTCGATCGCATGCGCCGATGGCAGTAATTTCGCTGCAGGCCCGGGCTTCGATCGCATCACATAACTGCGTGCGGGCGTGATCAGTTTGAACGTGGGATTCGATTGACCACCGGCAAATTGCTCGACGGTGAGCGGTGCGGCAAAGCCTTCAACATGGGATTTCAGCCACATGGACAACGCCGGAACATCGAATTGTTGCCGCTCGTTGACCGGGCGTGTTCCCTCGAACGCTGAAAAATCCTGCGGGACGGGGGTATCGTTTGCAGCCATCGTTGTCTCCTCCGGTCTTGCGTTTGTTGAGGCATCACGCGGGGTCGCGCCGTTCACGGCGCTGATGTTCAGCGTGCGGGCCGCGTGCCCGTTATGACTTCATGAGCGATTTAAAGCGCACGAACTGCGCGTACAGCAGTTCCATGGTTGTGTTCCGTACCCCGGCGTGAAGCGGCGAGGGCGGCGAATGATTCAGCGCGCGGATCACCCAGTCATTGGGGTTATCGCCGATATCGAGCGCGTTGATGCAGCCCGTGGTCTGCGAAAGATGACCGAAAAACGTGCGGCCTCCACTGGTGATCGCGTGGGACAACAGCGCACGATTGACGCCGCCATGCAGCACGAGCAGCACCGTGTCCCACGATGAATCGTCGCGCAGTCGTTGCATCGGCGGCAACACGCGATCAAGCAACTCGCCGATAGTCTCGCCGCCGAGAAACGACGTAGCTTCGGGCACGATCCCATCGAAAACGCTGAGAAACGCGCGCACGAAATCCTTGGCCGGCAGCTCTCCCAGCCGGCCGCCGCGAATCTCCTGCCACTCCGGCCAGATGTCGATGTCGATCTGCTGACCCGTTTCGGCCAGCACGCGTTGCGCCGTCTCGAGCGTGCGCGGCAGACCGCTGGCGATGACTTTATCGAAGCGAATTTGCTGTGCCTTGAACTCGCGTCCTGCCGCGCTTGCTTCTTCGCGGCCCCGTTCGTTCAGCGGCACGCCTTCGGGGTCGATGGCGCGGCCGCTGGCATCGAAGTAAGTCACGTCGCCGTGGCGCATCAGGAAAATGCGGCGGCGTTTGGGCATTTCGTATGAGGTCGTCATTTGTAGTGCGGTGGCCGTTTTTCGAGGAATGCGTTGATGCCTTCCAGCGCGTTACCGTTATGGAGAGCATCGACGAAACCATCGCGTTCGTCGTCCAGATGTTCGGCTAACGACTGCGTTTCGGCCGCGGTGATCAGCGTCTTGATCCGGGCGAGCGCTTTCGGCGCCATGCGACCTAGTTCATCCGCCCAGGCGATGGCGGCATCGAGCGCTGCACCCGGTTTGGTCACGCGATTCACGACACCTACGTCATGCAGGCGAGTGGCACCAATCGGTTTCGCTTCGAGCAGGATTTCGGTGGCGAGCGCACGCGGCAACGCGCGCGTGAGGAACCATGAACCGCCGCCGTCGGGCGTGAGGCCTACGCGGGAGTACGACATGACGAACTTTGCGTCTTCAGCCGCGACCAGTAAATCGCACGCCAGCACCAGCGAGAAACCCGCGCCCGCTGCGGCGCCTTCGACGGCGGCGATCACCGGTTTCGTCGATGACCGCAATGCCACGATCCACTCACCGAGCATGTCGATACTCGCGGCCTGTACCGACGGATCCTTCGCGCGGTTTTCGAGCAAGCGGTTCAGATTGCCGCCGGCGCAAAAGAAGTTATCGGCGCCGGTCAGCACGATCGCGCGCACCGACGTATCCCGCTCAGCCGTGTTCATCGCTTCGATGCCGGCGGTGTACATGTCCGGGTGCAGCGCGTTGCGGGCGCCCGGATTGGACAGCTTGAGAACGAGCGTGGTGTCGCTTTCGGCCGGCCGGACGGAGAGTAGTTCGGCGCTCATGCTGCGGCCTCATCGAGAGTCAGCGACAAGCCGAGCTGCGCACGACGCGCAAGCCACGGCGACGGACGATAACGCGGGTCGCCGAGCACGGCCTGCATGTTGCGCAGGATAGTGAGA
Source organism: Caballeronia sp. (assembly GCA_036009385.1). Taxonomy (GTDB): domain Bacteria; phylum Pseudomonadota; class Gammaproteobacteria; order Burkholderiales; family Burkholderiaceae; genus Caballeronia. The sequence goes on along the minus strand of DASYLW010000326.1, from coordinate 799 downwards.
ATAGTGCTCGCGCCGAGCGCATCGCCCAGCGCCAGCGGACCACGCGGATAACCCAGGCCGAGCGTGACGGCGAGGTCTATATCCGCGGGCGATGCAATGCGTTGTTGCGCGATATCGCATCCAATGTTGACGATGGTAGCCACCACGCGCTGCGCGACAAAGCCTGTCGAATCGCGAATCACGGTGACGGGAACGCCATCGAATGCGAACAGCGCGTGCGCCACGTCGCGAAATTCGGCGGTCGTGGCGGGCGTGGTCATGATCGTGCGGCGGGCGGCATCGGCGAGCGGAAACAAGGTGTCGATAGCGACCGTGCGCGACGCGTCCAGTTTCTCCGCGACGACTGCGGTGGTGGCGTCGTGGCCGAGCGGCGTGACAATGATCAGCGAATCCGGCGCAGGACTGCCACCGGTGTCGATGGTGACCGCCGTTTCCATCTTCGCGATCAGCCGGAACACTTCTTCACGCGCATGGGCAGATGCCCGGCTGACCCACACGCGACGCGGCAGCGTGGCAGGCGCTGGCGCTTCCTCGGGAGTTTGCTGCTTGCCGTCTACATACTTATAAAAACCTTCACCCGTCTTGCGCCCGATCAACCCACCGGCGAGCCGCGTGCCCGTGATAGGCGACGGCGTGAAGCGCGGCTCCTCATAGAACTGGTGATAGATCGACTCCATCACCGGATGCGAGACGTCGAGCGCCGTCAGGTCGAGCAACTCGAACGGCCCGAGCCGGAAGCCGGCTTGTTCGCGCATGATCCGGTCGATATCAGCAAAACTCGCCACGCCTTCGCTCGCGA
>DASYLW010000325.1:0-5806 GCA_036009385.1 Caballeronia sp. | reverse complement strand
TTCGCAATGTTAAAGCGCATCCACGTGCTGGGCAGCTGATGCGGGGAAAACAAGCTGCCGGGCGTCAGCAAAAATCCGGCTTCGTGTCCGGCAGCGGCGAGCCCTTCTGAGTCCACGCCAGTATCGGCCCATAAAAACATGCCCGCCGATGGCACCAGATACGGCTTGTAGCCGACTTTTTCGAACATCCGGACCGTTTTCTCCCGGACTCCGTCCAGTTTTGCACGCAGCCGTTCGACGTGACGCCGGTAATGGCCGTCGGTGAGCACTTTGTACAACACGCGTTCGTTGAGTTCGGGGCTCGTCATGCCAACCAGCATTTTCTGATCGGCGATAGCGTTCGCCACTTCAGGCGCCGCCGCGACATAACCCACGCGCAAGTTCGGCGCGAGCGTCTTCGAATAACTGTTGAGGAAAATCACCCGTTTCAGCTGGTCGAGGCTCGCGAGGCGCGTTGCGGGGAAATTGGTCGGGCAGAGGTCTCCGTAGATATCGTCTTCCACGACAATGAAGTCGTAGGTTTCCGCGAGTTGCAGAATGCGAAACGCCTGCGCAGCGGTCAGCGACGTACCGGTGGGATTTTGCAGCACGGAATTGATCACGAGCATCTTCGGGCGCCAGGTCTGGACCATGGCTTCGAGCGCGTCGAGATCGGGCCCGTCCGGGGTGTACGGCATGCCGACCAGCCGCGCGCCCTGAGCGACGAAGCGGCCGAACATCTGGAACCAGGCGGGGTCCCCCACTATGACCGTATCGCCGGGTTTGACAAAAACCCGCGCGATCAGGTCGATAGCCTGCGTCACGCCGGACACCATCACGATCTGCTCCGTCGATGCGCCGATCTCCAGCTCCTCCAGCCGCGTCTGGACTTGCTGGCGCAGCGGCAGGAACCCTTGCGGCGTGCCGAAGCCGAGCATTTGCGCGCCGCTTTGCCGGCTCATGGAACGCAGCGCGCTGGTCAGCAATTCGCCGTTCAGCCAGCTAGCCGGGAGGTAGCCTATGCCCGGCCCTTTCGCCGGACTCGACGTATGCAGCATGTTGCGCAGCAGCCAGACCACGTCGATAGAGCTGGGCACCGGCGCGCGCTCGGTGGCCAGCGTCGGGTGGACATGGGAATCGTTTGAACTCGTCCGGTCGCGCACGAAGAACCCGGAACCGCGCCGCGAGTCCAGATAACCGTGCGCAACCAGCCGTTCGTACGCCTCGACCACGGTAAAGCGCGACACGCCCTTGTCCACCGCGAGTTTGCGGATCGACGGCATGCGCATGCCCGGACGGAACACCCGCTCGTCGATACGGCGCCGGCCCCACTGGACCAGCTGGTCGACGAGCGTCAGTTGCGGCGTGCCGTGCGGCGCGGGGATCTGGTCGAGCGGGACTGACATGTCAGGTTCCATCGCGTTGAATGCGTTCGATGACTGTACCGTAGAGTATCGGATCGATTGTACCGTTACTGTTATGGTCGTTGCCGATACATTTAAGACTGGGACGATAGGTAAACTTGGCGGTTTCTGCAGGCGTTTCGGGCATTGTTTTCGTGCCCTTCACTGCCGCAGAGGAGTTCCGGGACGACTCTCAGCTGCGGCCTTCGCCATGCGCCGATTGTCTGGCCAAACACTCGGCCAAATGGCTAACGCGGAGCTGGCGCAGCGGCACGGCCGGGCGGAACGGGTATGCTGACGAGTTCAGCCGGCGTTGTCCGGGCAATTCCCCTTCAAGCTATTCGCGCACTATGACCGTTCATCTGCTGCAACTCGACCACCTCGTTATCGCCGCCCGCACGCTGGAAGAAGGCGCGGACTTTATCGCCGCGAAACTAGGCGTCGAGATGACCGGAGGCGGTGCGCATCCGCTGATGCGCACGCATAACCGCCTGCTGAACCTGTGGGGCGGTGCGTATCTTGAAGTGATCGCGATCGACCCGAACGCGGAGCCAGTCCAAACGCCACGCCCTCGCCTCTTTGCACTCGACGACCCGGCGCAGATCAAGCGTCTCGAAGCCGGGCCGCAACTCGTGCATTGGGTCGCGCGGGTGAACCGGCCAAAGCAGCTGACGCGCTGGCAGGCGCAATACCCGGAGCGCATCCCGGCTGTGGTAACCCTGACGCGCGGCGGGAACGCGTGGGATCTGACCGTCCCCGTCGATGGCACTTTTCCAGCGTGGCAAGGTGCCGGCGAGGGACTCCTGCCGTCGCTGATCCAGTGGGACACATCGCGGCATCCCAGCGAAACGTTGCCGGAAACGGGGATTGCGCTGAAGTCGCTGACGGGGTTCCATCCGCGAGCGCACCTGATCTCCGAGCAACTGGCATGGCTCGGCGTGTCGCATCTGCTGCAGGTCGAGGTGACGGCGGGCACGCCAGTACTCGTCGCAGAATTCGAGCTGGCGGATGGCTCCATTGTTACGCTGGGGGAATCAGCTGAATCGATCGAGGCGGCAAAACAGGCAGAGGTCGCGCCGGCCAAGGCGGCCCGCAAGCGTGCCAAGAGCAAAAAGACCGGGGACGCAGACGCACTCAATGACGCTGCCAATGACGCGGACACGCCGGAGGACACGGCCGAGCCGGCGCAAGCCGAACCGGTGCAGGAACACGAACAATAGAACGCTGGCGCGGTTCGTATTCGTACCGCGTTTTGACGACCATCTTCCCGACCGCTCCAGCCCCGGCGCGCCATAATAAGCGTCCGACGCCGTTAGCCGATTGCGCTGAATTGCACTACGCAGAACCTCATTCGAAGCACCGTGCAAGATTTCATCAACCCGCATGCGCATTAGACCGCTCACCGAGACCAACCGAGGACCCCATGAATCAAGCCGACCTTCAAGCCCAGCCGTGGCAACTTTCCGAACGTGCGAGAAAGCTCACCAGTTCGGCGATTCGCGAAATCCTGAAGGTCACCGAGCGGCCCGAGGTCGTTTCATTCGCGGGCGGATTGCCATCGCCGGCTACATTTCCTGTCGAGGAAATGCGCGTGGCGTGCGACCGCATCCTGCGTGACAGCCCCGCCGCCGCGCTGCAATACAGCGCCACGGAGGGCTATCTGCCGCTGCGCGAGTGGGTCGCGCAACGCTATTCGGTGAACGGCGCGTCGATCCGGCCATCGCAAGTGCTGATCACAACAGGCTCGCAACAAGCGCTCGATCTGCTGGGCAAGGTGTTGATCGACCCCGCGAGCCGCGTACTGGTCGAAACGCCCACGTATCTGGGCGCGCTGCAGTCTTTTTCCATGTACGAGCCGAATTACGTGCAAGTCCCGACCGACGAGCACGGCTTGATCCCGTCTTCGCTCGACGCCACGCTGACGGCCGGCGCACGCCTCTTGTACGCGCAGCCGAATTTCCAGAACCCTACAGGCCGTCGCCTGTCGCTGGAACGCCGCACCGCGCTGGCCGCGTTTGCGCAACACGCCGGCTTCCCGGTGATCGAGGACGATCCGTACGGTGCGCTCGACTACGCGGGCGCACCCCTGCCGACCATGCTGTCGATGGCGCCCGATCACATCGTGCACCTGGGTTCGTTCTCGAAGGTTCTGTCGCCCGGCATGCGCGTGGGTTACATCATTGCGCCCGAAGAATTGCACTTCAAGCTGGTACAGGCGAAGCAGGCAACCGACTTGCATACACCGAGCCTCACGCAACGCATCGTGTACGAAGTCGTGAAAGACGGTTTCCTCGAGACCCATATCCCGAAGATCCGCGCGCTTTATCGAGACCAATGCGCGGCCATGCTGGCATCGCTCGAACAGCACATGCCGGCGGGTGTTGAATGGAACCGTCCGGAAGGCGGCATGTTCGTATGGGTGAAGCTGCCAAAACACGACGATAAGCACATCGATACAATGAAGCTGCTCGAGCAGTCAATCGAGCAGCACGTCGCGTTCGTGCCCGGTGGCCCGTTCTTCGCGAATGAAGCGGAGCACAACACGCTGCGCCTGTCGTTCGTGACCGTACCCCCGGCGAAGATCGACGAAGGTATCGCCAAGCTCGGCGCGTTGATCCGCGCGCTGGTCTGATCTCGTCGCATTGCAAGCGTGCCGCGGCGGGACGACCGCCTCGGTGCGCTCCCGCGTCATCCTTTCCATTTTCAGGGAGTACCCCATGGCCCAACTGAACGTCTACGACAAGCTGAAGGAACTCGGCATTGAATTGCCGACGGCCGGCGCCCCCGCCGCCGCCTACGTGATGAGCGCGCAAAGCGGCAACCTGGTTTATCTGTCCGGCCACATCGCGAAAAAGGACGGCAAGGTGTGGGCGGGCAAGCTGGGCGCTACGCTCACGACCGAGGAAGGCCGTGCCGCCGCACGCTCCATTGCCATCGACCTGATCGCCACGCTGCACGCGCATGTCGGCGACCTGAACCGAGTGAAGCGGATCGTGAAGGTGATGAGCCTCGTCAACTCCACGTTCGAGTTCACCGAGCAGCATCTGGTGACCAACGGCGCGTCCGAGTTGATCGCCGATATTTTCGGCGAGGCCGGCAAACATGCACGCTCGGCATTTGGCGTAGCGCAGATTCCGCTGGGCGCTTGCGTCGAAATCGAATTGATTGCCGAAGTGAGCTGAAAGCCCTGCTTTAAACGCTTACGAAGCATAAATCGCTGCAACGAATTTTAGTCTTGTTCTTAATCCCGATGCCGCCCGGCATCGGGATTCAAATCACCGCACTTCGTTCGCTTAAATTCACATTGGCGAAACGAGCGTCGCCCCGCCGAAGCCCCTTCAGATAAGCGCCTCAGCCTATCCGTGTATACCTCGATACTTCGCCTCGCCGTCACGCTTCCTTAAACGGGCAGCCTTCAGTAATATCTAAGCCGGTTGTCATTGGTATTATGTGACGCAGCCGCCATTATGGAAATCAGGCTCACGCGGGCGAGACTGGATAACCAGCGGCTATCGGTCAACCCGGTTAACGCCGGACGGAGTTCTAAAAACAGTGTTGCCAAAACCATCGTAAGCTAAATGCAAGTGTGCTTAACGCGCACGCAGGTCTGGATATGCAGGGGACCTGCAAACAAACTCGAACGATGGCCCGGATCCATGGGAAAAACGGCAATAACACCCGACACACTGGCATTGGACGAGCTGCAGCAATGCCGATATTTACTTATGTTGTTCCGGATGCGCTATCGGCGCAACCCGTCACAGGGTCCATGGACTGACCAAACCCATGAATCGATCACGGCCGAGAGCGCCACGCGACATGAGACAAGCGGATTTTCCGCGACGCCGCCGCGCATTGTTCGCCATTCCGGCGCTGGGCGGCCTCGTGCTTGTCCTGCTGTGGACGGTAATCTTTGCTCGCCTGTCCGTGGAACGCGACGCCGCGACGCACGCGTCAATGGCCTCAGCGGCCATTCTCTCGTCGGCGCTCGAGCAGCACACGATCAAGGCCATCCATCAGGTCGACCAGATCACCCGTTTCGTCAAATACGAGTTCGAGAAAACACCTGGACAGTTCAATCTCGCCAGCACGGTTGAAAAAGGCGTGGTGCAGAGCGACACGCTCGTGCAGGTCGCGTTGATCGATGAGCACGGCATGCTGATCGCCTCGACCGCAGGCGCCATACCAAAACCTGTCGATCTTTCCGACCGGGAACATTTCCGGATTCACCAGCTTTCCAACGACGACCTGCTCTACATCAGCAAGCCCGTCCTCGGCCGAGTGTCCCGGCAATGGACGCTGCAGATCACGCGTCGCCTGAATCATCCCGACGGCTCGTTCGCGGGCGTCGTGGTGGTATCGGAGGATCCCAGCTACTTCACGAGCGACTTCTACAACGTGGCGTCGATCGGACGCGACGGCGT
>DASYLW010000324.1:0-6220 GCA_036009385.1 Caballeronia sp. | reverse complement strand
CAAAAAACCCCGTAATCACAAGGATTGACGGGGTTTTCCGACTTCTTCGAATTGCTCCGAATTTGAATCTTGGTGCCCAAGAGAGGACTCGAACCTCCACGCCTCGCGGCGCATGGACCTGAACCATGTGCGTCTACCAATTCCGCCACCTGGGCAAGGTGCGTGTGCAGCAAAGAACGCAATTATAGCCGGGCGTATCGCGCTGTCAAGCATTTTGAGACCGAAACTGAAACACGGCTCCGAGCCATTACCCATATGGCTCGCGAGCCGATGTGGCCCGGTTGGCGGGTGTTAGAATGGTTCGCAAACTATTCGTGAACGAACCGGAACAACGTTAAGTGCAACGTCCCGGCAACGCGCCGATCCAGTCCCGGGCGGGGCTGGAAAGTAAAGCTGGGACGGGATTGCCGACGGGTAATCCCCCATTAACCGCGACATTCAGTTAGACGAGAAGAGATCATCGATAAGCCCTTGAACAAATATCCGTATCCGATTCCGAGCCGCGAAGAAATTCTCGGCGTGTTGCGCACGAGCGAAGCTCCGCTTGCTGCGAACGACATCGCCGAAGCTCTGTCGATCAAGCGCCAGGAGCGCGAGGGATTTTTCAAGCGATTGGGAGCCATGGAGCGAGACGGCCAGGTCCGTCTCGACAAACGCGGCTATTACCAACTCACGCATCCCTCGAACTTCGTTGCCGGCCGCGTTCAAGGCCATCGCGACGGCTTCGGCTTCCTGATTCGCGACGACGGCCAGGATGACCTGTTCCTGCCCAACGGCGAAATGCAGAAGGTCATGCATAACGACCGCGTGCTCGCGCGCATTGTCGGGTACGACCGTCGCGGGCGGCCCGAAGGCCATATCGTGGAAGTCACGGACCGTGCGAATAAACGCATTATCGGCCGGCTGATCAGCGAGAACGGCGCGCTGATTCTCGTGCCCGAAGACAAGCGGATTGGCCACGACATCCTGATCACGCAGAATCCGAAGAAGGCGAAAGTGGGGCAGGTGGTATCGGTGGATCTCACCGACTTCCCGAGCCGCCATTCGCAGCCGCTCGGACGCGTGGCGGAAGTGATTGGGGACATCGACGATCCGGGCATGGAGATCGAAATCGCGGTGCGCAAATATGGCGTGCCGCACGAGTTCAGCGACCGCGCGCTCGAGCAGGCCTCGAAGCTGCCGGACGAAGTACGTCCTGTCGATATCCGGCATCGCGTGGATTTGCGCGATGTGCCGCTGGTCACTATCGATGGTGAAGACGCACGCGACTTCGACGATGCCGTGTATTGCGAGCCCATGACGGTCGGCCGCGGCACGGGTTTTCGTTTGTTGGTCGCGATTGCCGACGTCTCGCATTACGTGCGCCCGAACGAGGCGCTGGACGTTGATGCGCTTGATCGCAGCACGTCGGTGTATTTTCCGCGACGCGTGATTCCCATGCTGCCGGAGAAGTTATCGAATGGGCTGTGTTCGCTGAATCCGCAGGTGGATCGTTGTGTGCTCGTATGCGACATGGTGATCACCGCGCGCGGCGAGATCAAGGCGTACCAGTTCTATCCGGCCGTGATGCATTCGGCTGCACGTCTGACCTACACCGAAGTTGCTTCGGTCCTGACCAACACCAAGGGACCGGAAGCCGCGAAGCGCGCCGACCTGCTGCCGCAATTGCAGAACCTGTACGGTGTCTACAAGTCGCTGCACGCAGCGCGTCAGAAGCGTGGTGCGATCGATTTCGATACGACCGAGACGTACATCGTCTGCAATGCGCAGGGCAAGATCGAGCAGATCGTGCCGCGGCACCGAAACGACGCGCATCGGTTAATCGAGGAATGCATGCTGGCCGCGAACGTGTGCGCCGCTGACTTTCTCAAGCGCCACAAACATCCAGGGTTGTATCGCGTGCACGCCGGGCCGACGCCCGAAAAGCTCGAAAACCTGCGGGCGTTCCTGCGTGGCGTGGGCTTGTCGCTGGGTGGCGGCGAGAAGCCGCATGCAAGCGATTACGCCGCGCTCATGGCCATGGTGCGTGACCGGCCGGACGCGCAGATGCTGCAAAGCATGGTGCTGCGTTCCATGCAGCAAGCCGTCTACAGTCCGGACAACATTGGTCACTTCGGGCTCGCATACGAAGCGTATGCGCACTTCACCAGCCCGATTCGCCGATACCCCGACCTGCTCACGCATCGCGCGATCTACGCCATCTTGCAGGGCAAGAAGTATCAGCCCGAAGTTGGCCACGACATCACGCTCAGCACGGGCCTGACGAAGGCCGCGCGGGCCATGCAGAAATCCGACGACGAGTCGCGCAGCCGTCAGCGCAACAATGTCGCGATCTGGGAAGAGCTCGGACTGCATTGTTCGTCGAATGAACGGCGCGCGGATGAAGCGTCGCGCGACGTGGAAGCCTGGCTGAAGTGCTATTTCATGCGCGACAAGCTCGGCGAGGAATACGGCGGCATGGTGAACGGCGTGACAACGTTCGGTATTTTCGTGCAGCTGGATTCGCTGTTTATCGAAGGGCTGGTGCATATCACCGAGCTCGGCGCCGACTATTTCCAGTACGACGAGATCAAGAACGAACTGCGCGGCGAACGCACAGGCATTCGCTACCGTATGTCGGACCGGGTGCGCGTGCAGGTCAGCCGTGTCGATCTGGATTCACGCAAGATCGACTTCCGGCTGGTTCGCGATACACCCGTCAAGCCGTCAGGACGGACCTCGGCGCCCGCCGTCGAGCACTCCGCCATGAACGGCGTAGGTGCAGGCGCGGGACCGCGTGTGCGGCCGTTTCAGTCTGACGAAGGCAGCAGCGTGAATAGCCGGCGGCGTGACCGCGGCGGCAAGAAAGCGGCCGCCCAGGCTTTGGGCAAGGCAGCCGCGGCGGCACTGCCGCCTACTATCGCCAAGGACGTAGCAGTGGCGAAGAAACGCGGTGCGGCGCCGAAAGTGGCGGCCAAGAGTCACCCGCCACGTAAGAAGCGCTGAGGCGCGCGGTAGCGACGAAGGCGACGCGCCTCAGTTTGAAATGCGCGGCCCGATGCATCACGCACCGGGCCGCGTTTCCATTTTGTTTTGTTTGAATACGGTCTGGTCCAGTCATGTCACGTCTTAAAGTTTTGTATGGTTTTCACGCGGTGACCGCACGGGTTCGCGCGGACGCATCGACGATCGAAGAAATTCTTTACGATCCGACCCGCAAGGACCGGCGCATGACGGATTTCCTGCGCACAGCCAAGGAAGCGGGCATTCGCCTGATCGCTGCCGACGAAGCGCGCCTGTGGGGCCTGTCGGGTAACGTCGGCCATCAAGGCGTGGTCGCGCGCGCGACCGACATGCCGCTCGCGCAGAACCTGGCGGAATTGCTCGATGGCGTCAGCGGTACGCCGTTGCTGCTGGTGCTGGATGGCGTGACCGATCCGCATAACCTCGGCGCGTGTTTGCGTGTGGCAGATGCCGCCGGCGCGCACGCCGTGATCGCCCCGCGTGATCGTTCGGCCGGGCTGAACGCAACCGCTGCGAAGGTCGCGAGCGGCGCAGCTGAAACCGTGCCGTACATCACCGTGACGAATCTGGCGCGTGCATTGCGCGAGTTGAAGGACGCCGGCGTCTGGGTGATCGGCACATCGGGCGATGCCACGGCGAGCGTCTATGAGACGAAGCTCGATGGTCCGGTGGCGATTGTTGTCGGCGCGGAAGGCGAGGGCATGCGGCGCCTCACCGGCGAGACCTGCGACGAGATCATGAAGATCCCGATGGCGGGCAGCGTAGAGAGTCTGAATGTATCGGTGGCGAGCGGGATTTGTTTGTTCGAAGCAGTGCGGCAACGTTCGGTGAAGAAGTAAGCGCAGGTCATGCGATTCAGTTTCGCTGTCATTGGCGGTGTCTGCTGCGCGCTGCTCGCAGCGTGCTCGAGCACCGAGATCGATCGTGGCGCCTACATTGCCGATACCCGTTATCACGCGCCCAGCGCCGACTCGCGTGTGCGCTTCCTCGTCATGCATTACACGCAAGGCAACGAAGCGAGGTCGCTCGCAGTCCTGACGGGTGATGATGTCAGCGTCCACTATGTCGTGCCCGATAACCCGCCTATCAAAAATGGTGAACCGGTGGTCTATCAGCTCGTACCGGAATCAGAGCGGGCGTGGCACGCAGGCCAAAGCGAATGGCAGGGAACGACTGAACTGAATGCGGCGTCGATAGGCATTGAAAACGTCAACGTGGGTCCCGTCGATACACCGCAAGGACGCACCTGGCAACCGTATCCGCCGGCGCAGGTCGATGCGCTCGTGAAACTCGCGAAGGACATTGTCACCCGCTACAAGATTCCGCCGACGCGCGTGGTGGGCCATAGCGACATCGCGCCGCAACGCAAGACCGATCCGGGCCCTGCATTTCCCTGGCGCACGCTTTACGCCAATGGTATTGGCGCGTGGCCGGATGACGCGACGGTGGCGCAACGCCTCGCCGGACGCGATCCCAAGTCGCTTGTCGACGTGGCTGCCTTGCAGCAAAAGCTCCAGCGATACGGCTATGACGTCGCGACCGACGGCGTGCTCGATGACAAGACACATCGTGTGATCGCCGCATTCCAGATGCACTTTCGCCCCGCTGACTACGCGGGCAACCCCGATGCGGAAACAGATGCAATCGCGGCCGCGTTGCTCGATAAATACTTCCCTTAAAGGACCTTCGCGCCCATGTCCGATCTTTATCTGCCGCTGCGCTCCGTGCATGTGGCCTGCGCTGCGCTCAGCATTCTGGCTTTTGTCATTCGCTATATCTGGATGCTGCGAGAATCGGCACTGCTGCAACAACGCGCGGTGAAGATCGTGCCGCATATCGTGGACACGTTGCTGCTTTTGAGCGCAATCGGGCTGGTGGGAATCATCGGCTTTGGATCGAACGCGGCGTGGCTGTCGGCGAAGATTGTCGGGCTGATCGTGTATGTCGTGCTGGGTACGCTTGCGCTCAAACGCGGTCGCACGAAGGGTGCGCGAGCGGTGTTCGGCCTGCTGGCAATCATCGTGTTCGCGTTTATTGCATCGGTAGCGCGCACGCACAATCCGCTCGGTTTTTTCATGCACGTTTGAGCGGAAGGCGCGGCGGCTGCCGCCGCAGTCGCAGCCGCAAGGCGCTGCGCCGCCGCGCTCAGCTAGAATTGAGCTTCCTCCCTTTACGTTGTCATCCTCGCCATGACCCAAGACGAACTGAAGCAACTGGTCGCTGCCGAAGCGGCCGCTTATGTCCACGCCAACGTACCCGAAGGCGCGGTGATCGGCGTCGGTACGGGCACGACCGCGAATTGTTTTATCGATGCCATCGCCAGCACGAAGTCGCGGTATCGCGGGGCGGTATCGAGCTCGCTGGCGTCTACCGCTCGGCTCGAAGCGCATGGTTTCAGGGTGCTGGAGTTGAACGAGATCGAATCGTTGCCTGTGTACGTGGATGGTGCCGACGAAATCGACCCGCACGGCGCAATGATCAAAGGCGGCGGCGGGGCGCTTACGCGGGAGAAGATCGTGGCGTCGGTAGCGGACGTGTTTGTCTGTATCGCGGACGCAAGCAAGCGTGTCGAGGTGCTCGGGACGTTCCCGTTGCCCATTGAAGTCGTACCGATGGCGCGCACGGCGATCGGCCGGCGCGTCACGGCATTGGGCGGTGTTCCGGTGCTGCGCGTGACGCAAGACGGCTCGCCGTTTATCACCGATAACGGTAACGAGATCATCGACGTGAAGACGTTGAAGATCAACGATCCGCTCGCACTCGAAGCGCAACTCAATGCGTGGCCGGGCGTGGTGACGGCTGGATTGTTCGCGGCACGTGGCGCAAATGTATGTTTGCTTGGAACGCCGGGCGGCGTGGAGCGGATCGATTACACGCAGCGCTAAGGCGTGCGACAGGCTCTAACCATGCGCGGAGGCTTCAGGCCGGCCGCGCTTTTTTTTGCGCTTGCAATTTGCTGCGACCAGGAAGTGCGGCCTCAAGCTCGATTGGCCGGAACAAAGCGTTTCAATGTTGTATGCGGTTAGTAAGATATCGCTGATCGAGAAGATCCGGCAGTCAGTCAAAATAAGCCGGTCCCCAGAGCAACACGCTCCAAGCCCGCGTGATTGCGCGACCGCGAACATTCTGTCTGCGTTAAAAAGCGTAATAGCTTGTATAACCGTTGATGCGTGGGCATGAAGTCAAAGGTCTTAACAATTAAGGGAGTTCGGCGATG
>DASYLW010000323.1:0-3315 GCA_036009385.1 Caballeronia sp. | reverse complement strand
CGCAAGGGTTACCGGCGAATATTTCTTCCATATGAAACGGCGCGAGCCAAGCGCGGCTGCCCGCGATGTGGATTTGCAGGATCGGCTGATCGAAGCGTGTGAGCGCTTGTCCGGGATTCGGCTGCCGGAGTGAGGGAGGGGCAGGTAGTACGAGGAAGTTGAGCGGCTCCGCGCGAACGAGTGAATGCGCCGGGCGCTATTTGTTGCCGCTTATAGGAGCGTATTCGGACTCAACCAAGCGGACGCAACCAAGCGTCCGCATGACGCGCCCCACAGTCCCTCAAATCAGCTCGGAAATCTCGATCAGGTTCAGATCGGGATCACGGACGTAGACCGAGCGAAGCTTCTGCGTGGCGCCGGTCCGCTCGACCGGCCCTTCCAGGAGCGGCCACTCGCACTGCTTCAAGTGCGCGATCACATCGTCCAGCGGCAGGGCTGCGATGAAGCACAGGTCCAGCGCGCCTGGGACGGGCACATGCGCCTTCGGCTCGAACTCCTTGCCACGCACATGCACGTTGATTTTCTGCTTGCCGAACTCGAACGCAGTCCTTCGCGCCGAAGGTTTCGAGCTTCATCTGCAGGACTTCGGTGTAGAAATGGCGCGTCGCCGCTTCGTCGATGCAAGTCAGGACGAGATGATCCAGATGACCGATGATGGCCATGTCAGGCTCCTTCCTTGGCGAACGCTTGTTGTACGGGGGCGCCACCTGCGCCTGTCGGCGGTGCGTCGTGCAGCTCGAGCCGGCGGCCAGCCTTGAGAATCTGGCTCGGCACGTCGTGGCCGATCAGGCACGGCAGCAACGCCGCTGCGTGGAGCGTCGCGGTGAGGTCGACGCCAGTGTCGTAGCCGTCCAGTTCCAGCATATGGACTAGTTCCTCCGTACATACATTGCCGCTCGCACCGGGTGCATAAGGGCACCCTCCAATGCCGCCAAGCGATGCATCGAAACGATCGATGCCTGCATCCAGCGCCGCCAGCGTGTTGGCCAGCGCCATGCCGCGCGTGTTGTGAAAGTGCAGCGTGAGTTCGAGTGCGGGGAATGCCTCGCGCACGCGTTCACAGAGTGCTTTCACCTGTGAGGGGAACGCCATGCCGGTGGTGTCGCAGAGGGTCACGCCCCGCACGCCGAGTCGGGCGAAACGCCCGGTCCAGCGCAGCACTTCTTCCACCGCGACGTCGCCTTCCATGGGGCACCCCATCGACGTGGACAACGACACGTTGATGGCTACCGGCGTTGCCTTCACCACGCCAATCACATCGCTCAATTGTGCGAACGACTGGTCGCGGCTCATGCGCAGGTTCGCGCGATTGTGGGTCTCGCTCACCGACATCACGAGGTTGACTTCATCGACACCGCATGAGAGCGCGCGTTCCGCCCCGCGCACATTCGGCACGAGCACCGTGTAGACCACGCCGTCGCGCCGCGCGATGCCATGCATGACAGCTTCGGCGTCGCGCAACGCGGGGATGGCTTTCGGCGATGTAAACGACGTCACTTCGATTTTCGCGAATCCGCACGCGCTCAGGGCGTTGACCAGGGCGATTTTTGCATCGGTATCGACGAATTGCTTTTCGTTCTGAAAGCCGTCTCGGGTCGCGACTTCCTGGATATACAGGCGTTTCATGGGGCTCCTCATGTCGGATGGCGACGCGTTATACACACATGATGAACCCGCATCGACGGCCTGAAAATCAGTGGATTTTCCACGACCGTTTCCAAATTGGAAAGGCTCGCCCGGGCAGCTTCGCACGCCAAATGCTTCGTCATGGCACAGTCAGGGGTGAACCCTACTTTTACGGCAGGAGCATTTTTCGATGTCCGATTTCATTCTCGACAATCCGTTTCTCGAATTCCTCGACGCACGCCTAGTTGCGTGGAAGAGCGGTTACGCCGAGTTCCGCATGCCGATTCAAGCGCGTAATTTGAATCGGCAAGGCGTGTTGCAGGGCGGCGCGGTGGCAACCCTGCTCGATGCCGCATGCGGTTATGCAGGTCTCCATGCCGGGCAGGGCGAACCGGCTATTCACGGTTTTACGCTTTCGCTGACGGTCAATTATCTCGACACAGGGTTGGGCGAGAGCGTGACGGCGAAAGGGTTTATCGAGCGGCAAGGACGCAGCATATTTTTCTCGCGTGGAGAAGCTTGGATCGATGACAAACTCCTGATTGCGAGCGCGCAAGGGACATTCAAATACGCCGGCACGCACGGGAAGAAGTGACTTTTTGCAGGCGGCATGCAATAAAACAAGCGCCGGTATACCGGTTTCCCAGCGCTTCGGCCTTGACCAAATATGCCAGCGCCCGATGAACTCAAGCTGCCGGCTTGAGCACTACCTTGGTCCAGCCATCGTTACGAGCATCGAAATGCTCGTAACCTTCGGGCGCTTTCTCGAGCGGCAATTCATGCGAAACAGTGACCGATGGTTTCGCGTTGTCCGCCGCAATCAGGTCGCGCAGCTTGCGGCTGTACGCCTTTACGTTGGCCTGTCCCGTCGCAATGTGCTGGCCCTTCATCCACATCGTGCCGAAGTCGAATGCGAGCTGGCCCTTCTGCATCAGCTTGTCCTCCGACTTCGGATCTTCCGCCACGAACACGCCCACCACGCGAATGTCCAGTCGCGCGCACCGATTTGACGAGGTTGTTCATCGTCAGGTTCGGCACTTCATGGCCCTTGCAACTGCATTGATAACCGGCGCACTCGCAGCCCCGGTCCGCGCCTTCACCGCCGGCCATCTCCAGGACCTGTTCGACCGCTGACCCATCGCTGTCGTCGATGGGGATCCCGCCGATTTTCTCCGCCAGTCTGAGCCGGTCGGGGTGAAAGTCGACGACCATCACCTTGCTCGCGCCTTTGATGCCTTCGGACAGGGCCGCCATCAACCGGACCGGACCTGCGCCGTAGATGACCACGCTGTCGCCCGGTTCCACGCCGGCCAGCACGGTCGCGTGATAACCGGTCGGAAAGATGTCGGACAGCATCACGTAGCCGTTTTCCTTCTCCTCGGCATCAGGTGGCAGCAGCAGGCAATCAAAGTCGCCAAACGGCACGCGCAGGTATTCGGCCTGTCCCGGCGCCGGCTTCCACGACCACGCCCAGGTTCTCGTGACCGAAGATGCGGTTCGTTTCCATGTTGGTTCGGCCTTCGAACGTATGCGGATCTGAGCCGCAGATGTTGAGCCGGCAGGACCGATGTCGCTTCGGTCCTATCACCATGACGCGATCGTTCTAGGAGCAGGGTTTATGGTCGCATCTACTCGGAGGGATCAATCCAGCGCGCATCCGGTGTGCCGGTTCGCTAAAAAACCTTTTCC
>DASYLW010000322.1:0-4239 GCA_036009385.1 Caballeronia sp. | reverse complement strand
TTTTTTGGACGTGAAGCGGCCGCACCGCTGATCGTGGGACCGACGGGTCTGAACGGACTCTTCTGGCCACGCGCCGACGAACTGCTCGCGCAAGCCGCGAGCCGAGCCCGGTTGCCGTTCGTGTTGTCCACTGCATCGACGTCGCTACTGGAAGACGTGCGCGCCGCCGCACCGCAAGGCGACCTGTGGATGCAGCTCTATGTGCAACAGGATCGCGGCATTGCCGAGGACTTGATGCGGCGCGCAAGCGCTGCAGGTTTTTCAACACTGGTTCTCACCGTCGATGTCCCCGTGCACGGTAAGCGCGATCACGACACGCGCAATGGTTTCCGCTTGCCGCTGCGCCTGTCGCCCAAGCTTCTCGCCGATTGCCTGACGCATCCGCGTTGGTGCTGGCAAATGGCGCGCGCGGGTTCGCCGCAACTGAAGAACATTGCGAAGAGCGTGGGCGAGCATGCAGATCTATCGCGTCACGCCGCGATGCTGAGCCGGCAGATGGACTTGACTCTGGGCTGGACCGATCTGGAGTGGGTACGACGGCACTGGAACGGCCGGGTGATCGTCAAGGGCATCATGGGGAGGGAAGACGCGCTGCTCGCCGCGGCGCATGGCGCAAATGGCGTTGTCGTGTCAAATCACGGAGGGCGGCAGTTGGGGAGCACGTTCGCGCCGTTGGAACTGCTGCCGGACATAGTGGAAGCAGTGCGCGGAAGGACGGAGATTTTCATCGATGGCGGAGTGCGTCGCGGTAGCGATGCATTGAAGGCGGTCGCGTTGGGCGCGCGCGGGGTGTTGCTCGGGCGAGCGCCGTTGTATGGCCTCGCTTCACGCGGAGCGGCGGGCGCCGGCGAAGTGCTCGCCTTGATGATGGACGAGATGCTGATTTCACTGCGCTTACTGGGGTGCCAGGGAATCGGCGATCTCAGTCCGGCGTGTGTCGGGCGTGATGATTCGCATGCCGCATGCCTGGTTTAGACAACGCGATTAGGGGGCCTTATAATCCCGGCCGCCGGAGCGCGTTCGCGCCTCCTCGACTGTTACGATTATTTGAAGGAACCATGCCACTACTTCCAGCCTGCCCACTATGCGCGATGGAGAACACCTACGCGGACGCCGATCGCATCATTTGCGCAGATTGCGGTCATGAATGGTCAACATCAGAAGCCGCTTCAGCCGACGACGACGCGAGTGCCGTCGTGAAAGATGCCAATGGCAACGTGCTGACCAACGGCGACTCCGTGGTGTTGATCAAGGACCTGAAAGTGAAGGGCTCGTCAATCACACTGAAGGTCGGCTCGAAGGTGAAAAGCATCCGGCTGGTCGGCGGCGACCATGAAGTCGACTGCAAGATGGACGCTGGCAGTTTTATGCTGAAAGCCTGCTATTTGAAGAAGGTTTAACGTCCAGCGGAGTTCGAAAAGCCATCCGCCAAGGATGACTTTTCAAAGACCTCAAGCACGCGTGCAGCACACGTTTACCCCCGCGCTATCGGATTGCCGTGGTCGTCGGTGTCGAAGGTCTGCGACTGGAACGCAAAGAAAAACGCGCGCCACGTTTTGTCCGCATACGCGATCATCAGCGCCCCGTCCTGGTACACGCCGTTATCCTGCTCGTACGGCGCGCCGTTCCCCTGGTTCATATGGATGTCGTGGACGCCATTGCCCGGGACGAATTTGAAATACTGGTCCGGTTTGTTTTCTTCAGGACCCCATCGCGATCCAAATGCGTAAATAATCGACCCTTCCATGGCCATCGCTGCAACGACCGCGCTTTCCAGTTTGTCTTTCAGGTCATTGGTCGAGCCGGGAGCGTCGGCGGGAACGGGCGTCATTGCCTTGGTGTCGACCAGGCCGCTGCGCACATAGTCAACGGCGAGACCGCCGGGCGTAGACGGCAGCTTGGTGAAACCCGGCGTCAACGCGCCCAGACTGCTGGTCAATGGTTCGGGCAACGTGTCCCGTTCTTCGAACAATACAGTTGACGGCGCGTGAGGCGCCGACGACTTTACGTTCGACGCGATCCGGAAAACCGTCGTTCCCGCATGGACCAGGATTTGATAGTGGTCGTCATCGGCATTGCGAAGATGACCGGTCACGGTGCCCTTGAGCACCCCGTAGTTCACTGCCATGCATCCTCCTCGCGTTAAGACAGGCAGCAACCACTGCCTCCTGCTTCTTGCACCTTACTCCTGCGCTCGCCCTTGCTCGAACCTTATACGCGCTGTTGCCGCGGCCGCCGGGCGACCGAGATCGCGCGCTTCAAAATGCGCAATCTGACGGGTGGCGAGATCGACCGTGACATAGTCGCTGGGTGACTTCGTGAAGCTCCCGTCCGATGTTGCGTGATACTCAATGCGAAGTTGCGCCTGCGTCACGACAATGCGCAAATAACCGTAGTGGGTGTCGTCGTAACTTTCGAGGACGACCTGGTCCGTCGAGCTGCTGGCCGCCTGGATGACCTGCGGCGCGCGCAATGTAGCGTCGCCGTGTTTCGCAAGCTTCGCGAGACCGTGGCCGCCGTTTCCGCACACGAGATAAGGAATATGCGTACCGTCGGCACTGCGCGTGCGAGTGAAGCGCTGATAGTTATGCGCGTGCCCCGACAAGAATGCATGCGGCCAGATCCCGTTCGCGGCGCACACCTTGTCGATCTGGGCCAGCAACTCGACGCTCCATCCGTGCGCCGCGACGGTATAAGGCGGATGGTGATCGGCAATGATCAGCGCGCCCTGATAGTTCTCCGACCTGACCCGCTTGAGCGCGGCATCGAGGAACTGAAGCTGGCTTTTACCTATATGCGAATCCGCGATCACGCCCGGATCTTCCAGCGTATTGCTGTAGAGCACCAGCACGCGGACGAACGGTGCTTCGAACGTAAAAAAGACGCCCGGCTGGATCTGCGCGGTACGTGACAAACCGCCCGCCTCCGGCGTCACGACAACCTTTTCAGAGCAGAAATTGCGCAGGAAAGCGGCCAGGCTTCTGGCGTGTGCTTCCGGCGAAACCATGCCATCGTGGTTGCCCGCGCAAGCGAGGATAGGCGCCGGATAGTCCCGGTATGGTTCGTAGAACTGGTCGTAGTAGTACTTACCCTCGCCGAAGTTGTAGACCACGTCCCCGAGCAGCAAGGCGAACTGCGGCACTTCGTTCGCGGCGGTCTCCACGAAGTCGGCGGTCATCTTGTCCGCCACCCGGTTCTGCGAGGCTGGACCGCTCGTGTTGCCGCAATCGCCCGTTGCATGAAAGACGAGCTGGCCGCCCGCATTGATCCGGTCGGCGGCATTCACGTTACCGCCCATCACATCGGCCAGCGTCAGCGTTGGCTCCACTCCGCCCCGCGGCGCAGGGAACGGCAAAGGGAACAGCTTGTGCTCGGCATTGAGTTTGTCGATCTCCTTGTAAGCCGCGTTATCGGAAGGATGGGGAACGCGGAATACGGTCGGGTCGGCGGTTGCCTGCGGCTGTGCAAAAACCGGCTGCCCCAGCACACGGGACCCGAGCGGATTTTTCTTGCTCGCTACGCCCGGCGAATTGGCCTTGCCGCCGTGCTTTCCTTGCGCGGTCACCCGGCGTGTGGCCGACAATTTGCGGCTTGCTTTTTCGCGGCCACCCTTCGTGTTCGACTTTGCTTTCGTCGGCATTCATCCTCCTTGCAGCAATCGATCGATGTGTGCGAGGCGAGGTGCGCATTAGGTTGATTGCGCTCTTACGCTCATTACGCTCGTCGCCGCCCGGTTCGACAGGCTGTCCGCTGAGAAGTGCCATCGAATAGAGGAGCGTCGAAAAACATCCGTTCAATGTTCGATTGCCATCAAAACGTCACTAAAAAGGCGAAACGGCAGCCATCATTTGCGGCGCCTTTCGCCTTATGTACGGTCGCAGACACATCGGCTTTTGTGAGCGGTATGTAATGTCACCATCGCGACTCTTTCGTCGCGTACAGTGCACCGTTCGACCACCGTCACCGCTTATCAGGTCCTGCGACATTCATGAACGTACCTTCCCTTTCCGACCACCATGTCAGCGACGCTCCCGATAGCCAACGGGTGGGCCGCGCATTCGCGGCCAGGCTCGACATGACCATCAAACGTTCCGGGCTTTCGTCTGGACGCGTGGCGAAATCGCTGGGTGTCACTGAAGGGGATGTGGCGCTGTGGCGCGCGGGTATCACGCTGCCGCGAGCCGCCGACTGCCGCCGCTTGTCGGAACTCCTGCACGTGGAGACGGCGTGGCTGAACGG